>CAIYOB010000660.1 GCA_903927685.1 uncultured Planctomycetaceae bacterium | reverse complement strand
GCGGTCAACACCCCCAGGCGGCCCCAGCGGCGGGCGAACACGCCGCACATCGCGACCGTCCCGATGCCGGCACAGACGGCGGGTAACCGGTACACGAACCAATGCCGGTCGGTGCCCAGCATGTAGATGACCCAGGTATTGAGAAAGTGGTTGTTGTCGTGGCGGATCTGCGTGACAATCTGCGTCGCCGACTGGACGCGAGTCGCCAGCAGCCAGGACCAGATCTCGTCGAGCCAGAAGTCGTCCAGGCTGGCCAGCAACCGATACGCGGCGGCGATCAGCAGCGCGCCGGCGATTCCCAAGACCCAGCCGAGCTGGCTGCGGCGCGCAGGGCCAGCCGTCATTTCGTTCGGCTCTGCTCTGGGGCGATCGGGATGTGATGCTGAAGCGTTGATGGGTGCAGATTCCTTTCGCGGACGGTCAAGCGATCGGAGTTGTGGATTCCGGTTCACGGCCCTCCCCGGCCGCTAGCAGCGCTCACGTAATAACTTCCCCATTCCGGCTCAGTTCGTTTAACGCCGAGCCGGCCGGCGACGGCGGATCAGCCGGATGCGGCCACCCAGGCCGTCGCCTGCCGGCTTGGCGTTAAACGAGGACTCGATTTCGTGAACGATGCTACCGCGACCGCTCCTCCCGCAAGCGGGAGGGTGATTGCGACTCTTGCTGCGGGCTATTTCTCGTTACTCCCCGACGGTGAGGCCGGTTGCCCTCGAATCCGCGCGGCGATCTGGTCCGCCAGCCAGGCAACCCCGAGTTCGTTCAGGTGCTCCGGGTAATACTCGGCATAGTACCAGAGATAGGGCCGTTGGCCCAGCAGTTCGCCCCAGCGCTGATAGGCACGCACTGCCAACTCGCGGTACTCCTCGACCGTTTGCAGGTTCTTCAATCGCTCCGTGAGCTGCTCGGCCACGGGATAGTAATCCACACGATGACGGCGGGCCAGTTCCTGCAATCGGCGACTGTACGGCTCGTACTCGGGATACGCCCGGTGATCCACGATGATCACGCGACTCCGCTGCTGCAGGGCCGCTCCGATCAGAAATTCGTAGTCCCGGACGAACTCGTCCAGCGGTACCCGTTCGCGGTACTCTTCCGGCGGCACGGCGGGGGCCAACCAGCCGGCCATCCGCGCAGCCAGTTGCGTATGCTGCAGCAATTTGGCGACGGTGTAGGACGCCGAGTCGTGCCGGGCGAACAACTGGGCATCCGTCTGGGGCTGCAGCCAAGCATCATTGTTCAGGTAGGACAGCAGGATCACGTCGAACCTGTGGCCGGCGAATTTTTCTGCATACCATCGCCGACCTTGGGCCACCGTATAGCCCGGAACGCCACCATTGACCACCTGCACCGGACTCCCCGCCTGACGGCTGATTAGGGCTTGCTCCAGCGCCCGGGGAAACACGAACTGGTCGTCCAGCGGATAGCCGAAGAAGTTCGAGTCCCCTAGGCAGAGGACTCGAAACGTCGCCTCGTCGTCACCAGCGTCCAGGCTTCGCCCGCGGTAGCCCTGGGCGTTGATCGTGATCCGGACCGACTGGCGTTCGCCCCCGGGGGCGTGGTGATGGTTCGAGGTGGTGACCTGGATGTCCGGCACCAGCCTCCACAGTAGCTGGCGGTCTTCGGTATACAGATCCGGTCCGTGGGATTCATCGGACGACAGGCCCGACAGCCACGTCACGAATTTTCGCGTCCCGACCGAGGGCGGACCGCCTGGCGCCGCACCGCCGGTCAGCCGGGCGGCGACTTCGGCCGCGCCGAACACCAGGGTCGCGACAACCAGCGAATAGCATGCCTTGCGCAGGGGCGGGATCCGGTTCGCCGGGCGGCCGTTGGCACGCGCCCGGTCCGCCTCGGCCACTGTCGGGACGGGACTCGGTTCCTTGGTTTTCCAGCGTTTTCGCGTCAATGCCGACAGTCTCCCGAGACGAAGAGCCCTTGAGCATACCCCCGGCCGAGACAGGCCGCAAGCGATCCGGGTAACAGATCCGGGCAACGCGTCCATTCCTGCGGGGGGGACGGATAGCCGCTCTTCGTCTAACGGATATTGACCGCAGCCTCGACAAGCGATACTTTCGATGAAGAACGTTTCGGCGGTCTGGAAGCCTCTCCGTGTCCAGGGAGGGTACCGAAGCGTCACCGTGGAGAGGGGATTTTCATGGCAGCGACATTGTCGGAAACGCGAGACGGGGTGCTGATCGTCAGGTTTGTGGATACCGAATTGTCGGACGAGATCCGCATTCGGGAAATCGGCGCCGAGTTACTGGAACTGGCCAGTCGCCCCGACGTCAAGCAGTTGCTGCTGAATTTTGAAGGCGTCTCGTTCATGTGCTCGGCCATGCTGGGCCAGTTGGCCATCCTCACCAAACGCTGTATCTCACACGAAGTCAGCTTCAAGATGTGCACGGTGGCAGAGACGATGCGGGAAGTCCTGCGGATCGTCCGGTTGGACACGCTGGCCGAGATCCTGGCGGACGAGAAAGAG
>CAIYOB010000659.1 GCA_903927685.1 uncultured Planctomycetaceae bacterium | reverse complement strand
GTTCAACAGCACGCGGCAGCGGCGGGTCTCGTCCAGCAGGGCCTTCATCGTCGCGGCCATGGCTTCCGGCTCGAACACCACGCCATGCCACTGCTCACGGCAGGCCGCTTCGTCCGCGTGCATGCCGCGTGTGCCGTGGCGGCGGAGTGTGTCGGGATAGCAGCGTCTCGAATCAAGGACGGTCTCCCCGCCGGGGAACCGATAGGGTTCTTTGTCCGGCTTGAACCAAAGGCAGTGCCGACCGTAGGAATGGATGGCGACGGCTCCGGGAATCTGCCTCAACCGCCCGTAGAGATCGAAAGGAATGCCGGTGCCGCCTGCGCCATTTTCCCAGCAGTGAACGCCGCCTCGGACGGAGTTCCCGCCCAGCCGGTCCGCCCGCTCGACCAGCACGACGTCCAGCCCCCGCCGAGCCGCCGCCAGCGCCGCCCCGAATCCGCCGCTGCCCCCACCGATCACGGCGAGATCACAGTGCAGAACAGCCGGGGCGGAAGCCGTGTCCGCGGCGTGGCTCGCACCCAGTGGGGCGAGCAACAGGGCGGTGAGGAGGGTGAGTGTGGGTTTCATCTTTGTTTTCCAGCATGCGTTATGGTTTTGTTGGTGTGCTCATTTCTTGGCCGGGTGCGTCTGCGCGATGCCGCTCGAGTCGCGCGGGGCATCGAGGAAGGAACGCACGCGGCGAGCGAGCCGCGCGGCGATTTCCGGTTGATTGTCGAGCAGGTTGGTGTCTTCCCGGAGGTCGGCATCGAGGTCGAACAACTCCAGGGGTTCGCCATCCTTGGCCAGCAGTTTCCAGTTGTGCCAACGCACGGCCTCGGTGGCGTAAGGTCTTGGCTTCGGATGATGCCGCTGCAATCCACGATACAGATCGAGTTGCCAGAACAACGGTTCGCGCTCGGTGCCGACGCCGCTGCCGGTCAGACATGGAAGGAGATTGATGCCGTCCAACAGCGCTCCGTCCGGAACGCCCGCGTCCGCCGCCGCGCAGAACGTCGGCAACAAATCTACGGAATTACCCACGGCGTCGCTGCTCCAGCCGGCCGGGATTCTTCCGGGCCAACAGGCGATCATTGGCACACGGATGCCGCCTTCGTGAAGGTCGGTCTTGCCGCCTTTGAGCGGGCCAATGTCAGCCTCGTAAGCGCCGCCGTTGTCCGACGTGAAAACGATGAGCGTCTGTTCCCGAATGCCCAACTCGTTCAGCTTGGCGACGAGCTGGCCGACCTTCGCGTCCATGTGCGCGACCATCGCGCGGAAGCAGTGCTGGTCTTCCGCGATGCCGGGATCACGGTAGCGGCTCCAGTGCGGCTCGGGCGTCGGCTCGTAGGGTGTGTGCGGCACCAGATGCCAGATATTGAGGAAGAACGGACGGCCTTGCTTATGAAACTCCTCCACCAACCGCACCGCCTCGTCGCCAATGATGTCGGTGAAATGAGCGCGGTGGTAAGGATCGTCGGCAGGGACAGCTTTGTCGTCGCGCACCAGACAGGTGCCGCCATCGCGGTAGAGCCGGCGTTTGCGGCCGAGTTCTCCCCGCAACGGTTGTTCCTCAATCTGGCAGAGGTAATGATCGAATCCGTGTTCGTGCGGTCCGGGAATCGTCGCGGCCCGGTTGCCGAAGTGCTTCTGGTGCAGACCGCCCAAGTGCCACTTGCCGATGTGCGCGGTGGCGTAGCCGGCTTGCTTGAGCAGCTTCGGCAGGGTGTTGACGCCGCGCGGCAGATGGGATTCGTCATCGCTGAAATGCTGCCGGATGTCAAATCGCAGCGGGTAACGTCCGGTGAGGATGGAAGCGCGTGTCGGCGTGCAGACGGCGGACGCCGCATAGAATTGCGTCAGCTTGACGCCACCGGCCGCCAAGGCATCCAAGTGCGGCGTCTGGACCGCCTTGCTCCCGAAACAGGAGAGGTCCGCATAACCCAGATCATCGGC
>CAIYOB010000658.1 GCA_903927685.1 uncultured Planctomycetaceae bacterium | reverse complement strand
TACATGGCCAAGCACACCCAACAGTGGCTCGACGACCAGATTCCCGCCCTTGATCTGCAGACGCCGCGGCAGGCGGCCCAGTCTGCGACGCTCAGGCCGCGCCTGGTCGAGCTGCTGAAAGACATCGAGAACGGTTACCTGCGAGCACTGGCCGCCGGCGAGCCGGCCTTCGACCCTACGTGGATGTGGGACGAATTGGGGCTGACCGAGCATCAAGACGCCCCGCGGGTGCGGCATGCGGTGCAGTTGGCGCACGAGTCGCTGTCGCAGTCTCTACCGGGCCTGTGGGAGGTTGTCGAAGCCGTGGCGAAAGCTCCCTTTGCGGAGGACGAAGACGTGCTGCGCACGGCCGTATCCGCGGCTGACCTGCGGTCCCGCCCCGAGGTCCTCGAGCTGGCGAGGCATACCGCGGGCCGGCTCACCTCGGCCGAATTGCTCGCCCAGCTCGAGTTCTACTGCAATTACGAACTCCATCGCCGCAAGACGTTTTGGATCGACGAGTCGCTGGCCTGGATGTTGGCCAACACCCAGGTCGACGCGGAAGCCAGCCTGTTTCGCCTGCCCTTCCCGAGCTACGTCCTGGTCTACACGGATCGACACACCCTGGGAGTGGCCGAGCGGGCGCTGGCCGGCGGCGGGCAGAGCCCGCTCCGCGGACAGATGCTGTCCGTCCTGTGCGCCTATGTCAGCGAACTGGCGCCCGACAGTCCCCAAGTCAAAATCGGCCTGACCTTTGACGCCCTGGCCGGGCAACCCCCGCACCTGATGAGCTGGGAGCTGCACATCGATCGCGGCGAGAACCTGGAGAAAGCCGTCGCCGACGCGCTAGCCCGCGCCCAGACCCCCGTGGCCGGCCTGTTCCAGCCGCTGCTCGAAGCCGTGATCAACGCGACGCTGTCTACGACCAGCGCGAGCGTCAAGCTGGACCAGTATCGCCAGCGGCCGCCCCAACCGGCAGAAGACCCGGAACGCCTCCCCAGCGACGAGGTCTACTACCTGCCCGGCAAGATCAAGATCTCGAACATGCGGAAGATGCAGCAACTGGCCCGCGGCCCCAGCGGCCGCGCGCTGCTGCACCGCTTCATGGTCCGCGGCCACTGGCGCCGGCCGAGTGCGAACTGGTCGGACCAGTCCCTGCGTTGGATCGAGCCGTATTGGCGTGGCCCCAGCCTGGCCAGCATTGTCGAACGCGAGTATCGGGTGACTCCCTGACTTCCAGCGGCGACGACGGACATCCGTGGGCCGTCGAGGACGGAAACGCCGCTCGCGTCCAGCCCGGTTCGTCGTGTGTCCGGGATTAGCAGGCATACCCGTTGGATTTCCGGCGTGACGCGGAAGTCAAGAAACCGTAAAATGCAATGGTAGGGGCCACTTCATGGGAGCATGTCGATGTTGACAGTGGAATCACAGCGAGTTGCCGAACAGGCCAGACGGCTATACGAGGCGAAGTATCGGCCTGTACTCGAACAGAGCCATTGGGGTGCCTACGTATGCATCGAGCCGGAGTCGGGGGAGTACTTCCTCGGCAAGACGCTGGATGATGCCGTGAATCAAGCCCTCGATGCCCATCCCCAGCGTCTGACCCACACGCTCCGAGTGGGACATGCAGCTGCACTTCATCTTGGAGCGATGATTCGATG
>CAIYOB010000657.1 GCA_903927685.1 uncultured Planctomycetaceae bacterium | reverse complement strand
CTCCTTTGCAAACCAATCGTCCAAATCCGCGTAGTTGTCTTTCAAATACTCATCGAACAGCCGTTGCCCCTCAGGAGTACCGGCGAATCGCTGCTTGACATAGCCCTCAGGGTCAATGAGCGCATGACCAATGACTTCGGAGCCTCGGACGACCGTAAGCTTGAAGCCGCCCTCAACGAGGTCTGCCATGACGACATCTCGCCCCGCGGCCTCTGCTGCTTTACCGAAATCACCGGTCGCGGCATATGTACTGCCGCCCGCCCATACCGCGGTTACCACCGGAAGAGCTTTCAAACCTCCCCGAACACCAGTCTTTACAAGATAGCCGACAAACCGCCCCCCCTGTTTTCTCGCTGCGAATTCGGCGACTTGCTCGCCGCCCTGGTTGACAAGTACCCTGTAGTTGCCCCGAGCGATCCGTGTCTTGAGGATCTCTGCGCCTCGATCTGCCGCGCCAGCACCGAGGACGCGGCGTGCAAGCGAGTCTTTCTTCAGCGTTTGGTACACGGCATCGTGAAGCGTATCGGGAATCGTGTCGAGCGATCCTGCCTGAATGTGTTGTCTGATCCAGTGAAGGTACTCAGAGAATCCTCCGGTATGGTCTGCTACGTCGTGTACACCGCTTTCCACAAACTCCATGATGAACGTACCCGTATCCGGATCGAGTGCTTTATGGTGCCAAGTTCCGCCGAGGTTCCTGAATTCGACCGATCCGTACTTGGGAAAGCTGAGATTGTTCATTGAGGCCAATTCCTGCGCCCGCTCGGTAGCCAGCTTTAGATCGAGGTCAGAGACCCCAGTCGTGGTTATCTCGACAAGCCACTGCTGGCCTTCGTGGAACTTCCGATACGGCGAGAAGTCCGGAATGTCGTTAACGTACTGAACGGGCTTTCCCGCGGCTGAGCGCTTGGTGCTGTGCCACCAACCGTTGCCGGGCGTGGTGGAAATGGCGGAGTTGGGGTCCGCGGACACCCGCCACACGCCGTCTTCTCTGGGTAGCAACCCAGTGGGATCCGTCGCATTGGTCGGCCCATTGCCGACATATCTCCGCACATTCGCATCACCCGCCTCGAAACCTAGCGGCTCGCCGTCAAGGTAGAACCACGGAGCCCTTTCGTCCGGTCGTCCACAAGTCGACGAACTAGGAAAGCTGGTCAGGGTAGCAGTCATCGGGTAACCTCCACGTGGAAGACAAGTGGATCGACGGTTTGCAGTCGGGTGCCCTGGGGCGAGGCCTCATGGCGTCTGTCTGGCGTACGTCCACTCCCAACGCTCGCCCGCCGTGATTCGTTCAATCGCCCGGCGGCATTCTCGGGGTGGCCCGGTTCACCTGCTGCGAACAGCCGATCGCCACGGATCATCGATACCGCCATTTGGCTGGCATAGAGCGCGCGATTGGTCGGAAATAGGTGGCGTGCCAAGAGCCAGTCGGGCTCCGATTCGACGAACTTGGTTACGTCGTGTTCGTGCTTGCCCACGTCTTGGAGATGACGAGCACGCAGGCCGATGAACGAGCCCAAGACCTCATGGGGCCGCAAGGCCCGCAGGTCAGAGCCTGATGTAATCGCGATGGCCGGGAGCTTCTTCGTCGCGATCAGGTACTCGTCAGGGTCGGATTTGAAGCCCCCGTAACCGGACTGGGTAGCTTCGATATTGTAGATCGTCCGCCCGTCGTCGAAACGCAGGATGAAGTGGGAATTCACGCAGGCCAATGACACAGGCCAACCCAGACGCCAGCCGAAGGCCAGTTGCAGCGCGGCCATGTTCCCGCAGGTGCCCTCCCGTGTGTCGAGCACGCCGTTCAGGAACAGGTCGGATGGATTTGTGTAAAGCACCCGTTGCGACTCGCGCTGGTCGCGGTTGTATTGAATCCCGACATCCAGTTCCAGGTACTGGCAGACCATGCCCAGCCGGAAGTAGCGAATGTCGTTGTCGAACTCCTGCGGGTTCTCGTAGAAATAGGACTCCCAGCGTGGCAA
Organism: uncultured Planctomycetaceae bacterium; assembly: GCA_903927685.1. The sequence goes on along the minus strand of CAIYOB010000657.1, from coordinate 88 downwards.
ACAACGATGAGCGAAGTCCGTCACCCAGCCGTTCACGATGTCCTGGTAGCACCGGATCTCGATATGGGCCAGCGCAGGGATACCCTTG
>CAIYOB010000656.1 GCA_903927685.1 uncultured Planctomycetaceae bacterium | reverse complement strand
CATCCTGGGGCCGGCTCCCGCGCCGATGGCCAAACTGCGGGGGCTGTTCCGGTTTCACGCCCTGATCCAAGGCCGGGATCGCGACCGGCTGCGGAGTGTCGTCCGCCAGGCGACCGGCGACCTGAAGCCGCCCGACGACATTCAGTGGATCGTGGACGTCGATCCGTTCGATGTGCTGTGAGCCTGAAGATCATGATCACAATTGCGACCAACATCCAGTGCAGCCCCGAAGGACTCCTGACGCGGCCCGACGGGGATGCGTATGAACTCGTCGGCGGAGAACTGGTGGAGCGAAAGAGGGGAGCGAGGTCGAGTTTCATCGCCGGACAGGTCTATCAGCGGAGCGAAGATTTCTGTCGCAGCCGGCGTTTGGGCTGGGTGTTTCCCGCAGGGACTTCGTTTCAGTGTTTCCCGGACGATGTGGACAAGGTGCGACGGGCGGACGTCTCGTTCATTCGCTTTGGGCGGTTACCCAGGGAACAGCCGCCGGAAGGTCACATCCGGATCGCGCCCGATCTGGCCGTCGAAGTCGTCTCGCCCAACGATTTGGCGTATGACTTGGACCGCAAAGTGGAAGACTACCTGCAGGCCGGCGTGCGGCTTGTCTGGGTCGTCAATCCCATGACGCGGACGGTGCGCGTGCACCATCCGGATGGTCCTGACGCGACGCTGCGCGCCGACAGCGAATTGACCGGCAGCGACGTCTTGCCCGGTTTCCGCTGGCCAATCCGCGACTTGTTCCTCCTGCCTCAGCCCGCGGCGTAGGGGGGCCGTGACGGTCCATGTGAATCGAGCATCCGCCCGTGCAGGATCGAGTAGTAGCGGAACTTGGCGGGCATGTGCGAACCGACGCCGGCCAGGACGAGCACCGCCGCCAGGATCGCCACGCGGTAGGGCCACAGCCAGGGGATCAGGCACAGCAGTGCCAGCTTGGTTAGGACCAAGAGCCCACGGCCTTGATAAAGCCAATAGACATGGGGAAACGCCTCGACCGCCAGCAGCAGTCCGCCGGTCAGGATGACCCACAGCAGCCAACTCCGCAGCTGTTCGGCTGGGACGTCGAATACGTGCCCGCCGCACAGGACTCCCGCGACGCCGAGGTGCGCCGTGCGGAGCGCAATGTTTACCGCTCGGCCGTACCGGAAGCGGCGTGGAGCAACGGGGAGGTCATTTGACGGAGGTGGGGGTTGGTTCGTCATGCAGCCACGGATTCTAGCTGCTCGCCTCACGGACGCCAGCCCTGCCAGCGGCCCTAATGACTCAACCGGCTGCGGTAGCGAGCGCTGATGCGTTCGAGCAGTGCCCGGTCTTCCGGCGACAGCGAGTCGCGGCCGAACTGATGGAGACGCTCGAGGATTTCGTCCAGGCTGCGTTCTTCTTCGGCCTCCTGCTCCAGTTCGTGAAACCGCTGCAGTTCGCGGCGCCGTTCCAGCCAGCGTTGCAGCGGGCCGGGGGCGTCGGTGCGACGCTCGATGGCGCCCTCCAAGGCGGACAGATCATCGGCGTCGGACTCGGAAAACAACTCCTCCCGCGCTGCCTCGTCGGCCGCACTCCGGCGGTCCTCATGCTGGGCACTGAAGTACAAGAAGATGCACAGCAGCACCAGCGCAAAACGCATGGGCACCAAACCCTGCGAATCGTCCAGCGGCGCAAAGATCGCCACCAGGACCAGTCCGAACACGGCCGCCTTGGCCAGACTGGCGACCAGCCACGATGCGCCGCGACGCCCCAAAGCGGGCCATTTCAGCAGCAGTGCCGCACGCAGGACGGCCCCGCCGTCAAACGGAAACACCGGCAGGAGGTTCACCAGCAGCAGGATCCAATTCAGCCAGAACGTCAGCTTGACCATGACGACCGCCGTCGTCCCGACGGTCAGATCCTGGGGAGCCAACGGATGCAGCAGCCCGGGCAGATTCCCCGAGGCGCTGACCAGCAACGGCGCCAGCAGCAGGCAGGCCATCACCTGGGCCCCGGGGCCCGCCAGATGCACCAACAGCTCGGCGCCCGGCTCGCGCATGCCTTGCGGCGAACTCAGCCCCCCCCACGGAACCAAAATGAGCGGATCCAGGCGACCGCCCATGCGCCGCGCCGCCCAGGCGTGCCCCAACTCGTGCACCAGGACGCTGGCCGAGAGGATCAGCAGCGCGTAGATGGCCAAGCGGTCCACCTGCGGCGCGCCGGCCGCGTGTCCCTCCCACCAGCTCAGGTAGCAAGTCAAGGCGGCAAAAAGAAAGAAGAACATGTGCACGCGCACATGTACGCCGCCCCAACGGCCCAGCCCAAGACTCCAACTTGCGTGATCGTGCATGATGACTATTACGATCAAACGCCTGACACGGTTTGGATGGAGCGCCCCGAATTCGCCCCCTGAGACAATTTAGCAGCCTCCAACCTAATGCACAACACCCATCCCGGCCAGCCCCCCCAGACCTGCGCGCGGATCTCTTTTCCGACTGTCTCCAGACCGTTAGACTTCACGCAGTGGAATGCCGTTTCAACGCCGGGCATTTGATTTGGCGCCGGAACGGCCCGTCAAGTGTCGCCGAGCGAGGCGTCCCTTTCGCGAAATCGGATTGAGGAAGAGTGCATGTCACACAAGCTCGTGTACCGCTGGACATTTCTTGTCTCCTGCAGCCTGCTGGCGGCGTGGGCCAGCTTGGCGACGACGATGCTGGCCCAGGATGCCAAGAAGGCCAAGGCGGCCAAGCCCGCCAGTTCCTCCCAAGAGGCACTCGTCGTTTACTCGGATGCCGCCAGTTTCCAGAACAACGGCGCTTTCGAGCTGGCCGCCGAAGAATGGGATAAGTTTTTGCAGAAATACCCGCAGGATCCGCTGGTGGCCAAGGCTCAGCACTACCTGGGTGTGTGCAATTTGCAGCTCAAACGCTGGGACAAGGCCGCCGCGGCCTTTGCTGCCGTCGTCAAGAACTACCCGGAATTCGATGCGATTCAGGACGCCTACCTGAATCTCGGCTGGTGCCAGTACTCCCTGGGCGGCCAGAAAGTCGCCGGGGCCTATGCCCAAGCGGCCGCAACCTTTGCGGAGTTGGCGAAAAAATTCCCGGACGGCAAACACACCGAACAAGCGTTGTTCTACGGAGGCGAAGCGGAATACAACCTGGGCAAAAAGAAAGAGGCTGCGGCAGCCTATGCGTTGCTGATCAAGAAGTACCCCCAATCGTCGCTCCGAGCCGATGCTCTGTACGCGCTGGGTGTGACTCACGAAGAACTGGGCCAGTATCCCGATGCGGGTCAAGCGTACGACTTGTTCCTGAAGGAATTCGCCAGCCACGAACTGGCCAACGAAGTGCAAATGCGGAAAGCGGAAACGGTCCTGCAAGCCGGCGATTTCGCGACCGCCGAGACCATGTTTGCCGCGGTCGCCAAGCTGCCGGGGTTCGGCCAGGCGGATCACGCCCTGCTTCGCCAGGCGTTTTGTTTGTCCAAGCTGGATAAATTCACCGAGGCGGCGGCGCTGTACTCGCGGCTTGCCACCGAGTTCCCCCAGTCGTCCTATCTGGCGGATGCGGCCATATCGGCAGGCCGCTGCTACTATCGGGCCGAGCAGTTCCCGGAGGCAGCGTCCTGGTTGCAGAAAGTGATTGACGGTTCATCGTCGAATCGCGTCGAGGCCGCGCACTGGTTGTGCCGGATCTACCTGCGGGACAAGAAACCGCAGCCGGCGATCGAATTGGCCAAGCAGTTATTGCCCAAGGCGGGCGATGACCCGTTCGCGGTGAACCTGCAGATGGACCAGGCGGATGCGCTGTACGAGAACGACGCTTCCCGGCCCGAAGCCATCGCCCAGTACCTGAAAATCGCCACCGCGCATCCGCAGCACGAGGTGGCAGCCCAGGCGCTGTATAACGCCGCCTTCGGCGCCCTGGAACTGGGGCAATACGACGAAGCGTTGAAGCAGACCGCCGCTTTTCTCAAAGCGTATCCGAGCCACCGGCTGGCTCCCGACGTCCAGTACGTGGCGGCGGAATGCCATCTGCAGCGCAGCGGGTATGCCGAGGCGGAAAAGCTGTACGCGGGTCTGGTCGAATCCGCCGCGGATCATCCGGATCGCGAGACGTGGCAGGTCCGCCGCGGGCTGGCGATCTACCTGCAGAAAAGGTACGGCGACGCGGTCGCCGCCTTGGAGCCGACGGTCGCGCAGCTGAAAACCGCCGACAACCGCGCGCAGGCTCAATTCGTGCTGGGAGTCAGCCACTTCTACCTGGACCAGGCCGACGCGGCCGTGCAAGCTCTGCAGACTGCTGTCCAGGCCAATCCCAAATGGAAGCAAGCCGACGAGACGCTGCTGTTCCTGGCGCGTGCGTTGCGCAAGCAGGACAAGACCGCGGACGCGATCGGCGCACTGTCACAACTGATTGCTGACTTTCCCCAAAGCCGCCTGCTGGACCAGGCCCACTATCGCTACGGCGAGTTCAGCTATGCCGCTGGAGATTTCAAGACGGCGATCGCCCAGTACGACGCCGTTGCGGCCGCCGATGCCAAGTCCGCTTTCGCGCCGTACGCACTGTACGGCAAGGGGTGGGCGCAACTGAAGAACAAGGCCTTTCCCGAGGCGGTCGAGTCGTTCCGAGCACTGCTCGCCGCGCACCCGGAACATGCCCTGGTGGCGGACACCCACCTGGCGCTGGGCATGAGCCTGCGTCAAGCTGGAAAGGCCGACGAAGCCGCGCAGGAATTGGACCAGTACTTGAAAAGCCAACCGGCGGAGCCTGCCAAGTCCGATGCCCTGTACGAACGCGGCTTGGCGGAAGTGGCCTTGAAGAGTTTTGGCAAGGCAGCGGAGACGTTCCAGCAGGTGCTGAAGGCGAACCCGCAATACGCCGCGGCGGACAAGGTGACGTACGAGCTGGCCTGGGCGTACAAGTCCGTGCCGGACGGCGGTAACAAGGCGGAAGCTGCAGCCGCCTTTGCCGACCTGGTCGCCAAGTATCCCGACAGCCCGCTGGCGGCGGAGGCCAGTTTCCACGTCGGCGAATCCCAGTACGAGAGCGGGGAATACGCGACTGCCGCTCAAGCCTATGCCGTCGCCAAACAGAAGAGTCAGCCCGGCGAACTGCGTGAAAAGGCGACGTACAAGCTCGGCTGGTCGCTGTTCCAGGACAAGAAGTACGCGGAAGCCCTGGCCGAATTCGCGGAACAGGCGACCGACCAGCCGCAGGGCGACCTGGCGGCGGACGCCCTGTTCATGAAGGCCGAGTGCCTGTTCCGGCTGGGAAAACACGACGAGGCCCTGCCCGTCTACCAGGCCACCCAGAAAGTCAAACTGGCTTCGCCGGTGTCCCAAGTGCTCGCCTTGCTGCACGGCGGCCAGAGCGCGATCGAACAGAAGAAGTGGGACGAGGCGGTCGGCTTGCTGAGCCAGATTCCGGCGAAACACGCGGAGTCGCCCTACGCGGCGGAAGCGTATTTTGAGTTGGGACGCGCGAAGCAAAACTCTGGTCAAGAAGCTGCCGCTTTGCCAGACTATGAGAAGGCCGCGGAACTGTCCCGCAGTGAGGTCGGGGCGCGAGCCCGCTTTATGGTCGGCGAAGCCGCCTTTGGCCATAAGGACTTCGCCGGCGCGGTCCGCCACTTCCAGCGCGTGATGTTCGGCTACGGAGGCGATGCGGCCACGCCGGAAACGAAGAAATGGCAAGCCAAAGCCGGATTCGAGGCGGCCCGTTGTGCCGAGGTGCAGATCAAGGACGCCCAGGGGCCGGCCCGCGCGGATCTGCTGAAGCAAGCCCAACAGGCCTACCAGTACGTGGTCGACAAGCACCCGCAGGACGAATTGGCTGCCCAGGCCAAACAGCGGCTGGAAGAACTAGCCAAACTGTAGCCGGCCGCGACCTCGACCTTTCACCCCGAAGGACATCGCACGCATGCTTTCCCATCCTGACTGCCGGCCTCGAACCGTGCCCTGGGTCTCCGGCCTGACGGCCCTGCTGCTGGCCGGGTTCCTCGTGTTCCGGCCGTACGCCTGGGCCCAGCAGGCCGACAACGAACCTGCTGGCGACGAGCCGGCGGGGCCGTCTGCCCCGGCCGCGCCGCCGGACGCTGGCCCCACTACGGCGGCCGACTCGCCGGCAGCTCCGTCCGCCCCGGTGACACCGCCCAGCAGCCTGTTCGATATCGGCAACGCGTTCTCCCTGGGCGTGGCGGGCGGCATGTGGATGGTGCCCATCCTGGGGATGTCGCTGCTGATGGTCGTCGTGGCGATTGAACGCGGCTTGGCCTTGCGCCGCAACCGGCTGATGCCCGATGACCTGGTCAGCCAATTGGGGCAATTGAGCGGCGCGCAGGGCGGATTCGACCCGCGGCAAGCCTATCGCCTGTGTCAGCAATTCCCCTGCGCCGCGTCGTCGGTCATCCGGGCGATGCTGGTCAAGGTGGGCCGTCCGCACGCCGAGGTCGAGCACGCGGTCGCCGAGGCGGCCGAGCGGGAGGCGGATCGAGCCTACGCCAACGTCCGCTGGCTGAACCTGTGCACCAGCGTCACGCCGCTGATGGGCCTGCTCGGCACCGTCTGGGGCATGATCCTGGCGTTCTATCAGACGACCCTGCTGAATCCCGGCCAGGACCGCGCGACGCAGTTGGCTCAGGGCATCTACGTGGCCCTGGTCACCACGCTGGGCGGCTTGATGGTGGCCATCCCGTCGGCCGTGTTCGCCCACTTTTACGAATCGCGGATCATCGCCCTGTTCCACGAAATCGACGAACTGTTGTTCAACCTGATGCCGTTGGTGGAACGTTACGAAGGTCGCGTCCGCTTCGGCCCCCGCCCGGGCGACCAGGCCGGCGGCCTGGAAGCCGCGTCCGAGCTGCCCGGCGCGGGAAAGGGGGCGTAACGCCATGGCGGTCCGCATCAAGAAAGGCTCGTCGCTGGACGTATTGAACATGACGCCGTTGATCGACGTCGTGTTTCAATTGCTGCTGTTCTTCCTGGTAGCCACGCGGTTCGCGGCCGAAGACCGCGAACTGGATGTGATGCTGCCGGCCGCCAGCGAAGCCCGGCCGCTGACCGCCCAGCCGCGCGAGCTGTTCGTGAACATTGATCACCAGGGTCAGTATTTCATCCAAGGCAAGCTGGTCAGCGGCGACGAGGTGGCTCAGATCCTGCGCCAGGCGGCAGCCGACAACCCAGCTCACCAATCGGTCATCATCCGCGCCGACAAACGCGTTCAATTGGATGCGGCCGTCTTCGTGATGAACGCCTGCAACCAGGCGCGGATTTCCGATTACACGTTGACCACGTCCGGCGAGAACCAATAGCAGCCAGGATTGCATCACCATGGCGGCACCGGGCCTTCCGGCACTGCCGTCCTTGAATCAATCGAGACCTGCCCCATGGCAAAAACCCGGCGCGTGATTCGCAAGCTGAAGCCGCCGCAGTACCAGCCGCTGGACGAGCAGCTGTGGCCGGTCATCGTGGCCCTGGTCGTGCTGGGCGGGTTCACCATGGGCTCGCTGCTGGCCTACCTGCGGTTCGATGATCCGCGCTGGTATGCCAACGCCGTCACCTGGCTGGTCGTCGCGGCCGTGGCCTACGGCGGGGCCGCCGTTGTCCTGACGCTGGTGGACAATCGCGTATTTCGCCGCAGCATGCAACTGGCGATCTTGCTGGGCCTGTTGCTGCACGCCATCCTGTTGGTCGTTTCGATCGAGCTGGAGGTGTTCGGCCCCGCATTCCAGCAGTTCCTGGCCCGCAGCGATTTGGCGGAACACCGCCAGCCGGTGACCATTCCCGAATACATCCAGCCGACGCGGCAAAACCGCACGCAGGAGGACCTCGAGCGGCCTGTCGAGACCGAGACGCCGGCCAGCGAGCCGGAACCGCTGGAACGTCAGCAGCCGGAGCCGGAAACCGTGCCGCCCGAACCGCAGCCGACGCCCGTTCCGGAACCGGAGCAGACCCCCAAGCCGACCCTGGCGAAACAGCCGCCGACGCAGGAAACGGCCCCGCGGTTCAGCGAGCAGGAATCGCGTCTGTCGCGCCGCCTGACGCCCGCGCAAACTCTGCCAGCGAACACCACGGTCGCCGCGGTGGCCCAAACGCAGCCGGCGCCGTCGCCGCCGGCCAGCGTCCAGGCCCGAGAAGCCGCCGTCGACCGCCGGGAAACAACCGCCGCGGTCGCTCGCCAGACGCCGCCGCACGAGCCGACGACGGCCGACGTCCAGCCGGAGACGAACGTGGCCCGCCGGACCCCGCAGGCAGCGCCGCAAGCCGAGTCGTCCGCAACACCGACCCTCGAACGCCAGGTCGCGCGGCCCATCCAGGTCCCGCGCACGGCCGTCGATCTGGGCGACGCGCCATCGCTTGCCCGCCGGACCAGTCCCAGTGAGATCCAACCCCAGACGACCTCGGCTCTGCACCAATCGACAGCCAGCCCGGACCGGACGCGGCAACCGGCGGAACCGGTGCCTGACGTCGAGCGGCCGGAAGCCCGCGAGCCGCAACGCGCCCAGATGCAGACGCAACCGCAGCCGGAAGTCGCCCGGGCGCCGGTGTCCGTGCCTAACCAGCGAACCCGAGCCACCAACCGGCCCGAAGTCGCGACCGCCGCCAGCCAGGTTGCGCCGGCCCCGGCGGCCGGGCCGGCGAGCCCGCAGGCCGCTTCCGCCACGGCGGTCGCGACCGCCGTGCCGCGGGCGCAGGGCGAGTCGCAGACTCCCGAACAAGCCGCGGCCAAGTCACCGCCCGTCGAGCCGGCGGTACCCGCGCCGCAGACTCCCGTCGCCAGTCCGACACGCCCGCCGCAAGCGCCGGCGGCTCCTCAGGTGGCTCAAGCCGCTGCGCCGTCACCCGCCCGGCGAACGCCTAGCCCGCTGCAACCGGCGCCGCCTGCCGCAGCGGAGAAGGTCGCCGCGGCAGCCGAGCCAGCCGACGCAACCGTCGCTTCGCCCCAGCCGCAAGCGGCGTCGCTGGCCCGCAGCACGGCTCCAACGCCCGTCCCGCCGGCACTTGCCACACTGGCCGAGCCGGCCGCACCGGCCCCGAACGCGGAGGTCCAACCGCCGCCGCGCAAGTCCCCGACGACGGCTCCTGCGCCCTCGCTCGCTCCATCCCTGGCCGCCGCGCCGCCGCGCCGCCCGGCAGCCGACGTGCCGACGCCGGCGACGGCGACCGGCGCTGAGGTCCGCCAAACCATGCCGGAGACGCTCGGCGGTGAAGCCGCGGCCAACCAGTCCGCGGCGATCGCCGTGACCGCTCCGCGGCAGGCCGCATCCGCTGAACGAGTCGTGGCGGCTTCCCCGTCGGCGGCCGCTGCTCCGGCCCAGGCTGCCGGCAACTCCCCGGCCCCACCGCTGGCCCGCCGGAACGCCGAGTCCGCAGGCTCGATCGCGGCCGAGACGACAACCGCGCCGGCGGCGACGCCGCGGCGGCAGACGGCCACGCCGCAAGTTGCCGGAGCCGCCAGCGCGGACGCCGTCGCTCCCGCGGGTCCTGCCGCACAGGTCCCGGCGCTGTCGGCCCTCGCGGCGTCGACCTCGCGGCAGACGCCAGTTGCCAGCGCGAGCGGCCCGGCGAGCAGCGCGGCCGCTGCCCCGGCTGCCGCGGGAAGTTCGGCTCCCGTCTCCGGTGCGCCTTCGGCCTCGCGCCGGCCGAGCGGCGAGCAGGCGCCCGAGTTG
>CAIYOB010000655.1 GCA_903927685.1 uncultured Planctomycetaceae bacterium | reverse complement strand
GTCCAGGAACTGGCCGACGTGCTGGAGCAGGCGGAGAAGGAATTGGAAGACCCCCTGAGAGCCGAATGAGCGAACCCTGATGATGCAAAACGCGATTCTGGATCGACAGCGGAAGGCACTGGCCGACCTCGCCCAACTGGTAGCGCGGCGGGCGGCAGGCGAACAGGACATCGACCGCCAGCACGCGGCTCGGGCTCAAGAGATCGTCGAGCGGCACAGAAGTCAGCGCGACCAGCTGACCGCGGAATTCGAGAAGGAGATCACGGCCCTCCGCGGCGAGTATCGCCAGCTGCGCGAAGACGCCATCTTCCAGTACGAGTCCACCAGCTACAGCGTCGTCCAGCAGGCGGAAAAATTCGACAAGGACGCGGCCGACGAGCTGGAACGAGGCCAGGAGCGGGTCAAGCGGCTATTCCAGAGCACCCAGCGGGCCGCTGTGGAGGAGTTCGACCAGAACAAGGGCCGGCCGGGGCAGGACTGTGACCGGCTCCGCCGTCGCTGCCTGGGGCACATCGAGGAATTGGACGAAGTCGGCCGGCAGGCTCAGAAGGTCTTGCGGCGGCGGAAGTGCGCTATGCCGGAGGACGCCGTGGCGACGGCTGAATTGGCCGCCGAGGCGGACCCGCACGACCACTTCACCACGGCGATCGCCGCGGCCAAAGCCCGGCTGCAGCACATGATCCGCCAGCCGGCAGCCCGGTTCCTGGAGGACGGTTGGCCGGTGCTGATCTTCCTGTTTGCCGCCGCCGGACTGGCTTGGCCGGCGATCCACTGGCTGGGCTGGGGCGGGGGGATTGGCGCTTGCCTCGCGGCCGGCGCCGCCATCGGCTGGGGAGTCCGGACGGCCGTCCATCCGGTCTCTCGCCGCCAGACCCTGGCCGACGTGCCCGCGCTGCTGCAGGCCCTGGCCGAGGGGCGGGCGGCCATGCAGGTCGCCATTCGCCGCGCCGAAGTCGACGCCCAGCGGAAGCTGGAAGAAATGGTCGAGAAGCGCGAACGTACCGTGAGCGAAGCGCACGCCCGCTGGTCCCGGGCCCGCGTCGAACTGGTCGAACAGCATCAGGCCAAGGTCAAGCAAGCGACCGAGCAGTTCCGCGCCCGCCGCAAGGAGTTGCAGGAGACCTACCAGCGCACCCTGAAGGCCCTCGACGAAAAGTACCCGCCGCTGATCGGCCAGCGGGAAAGCCGGTTTGCCGCAGCTGCCCAAGCGTTGGCCGAGCAGCGGCAGCGCGAGCTGGAGGCCAACCAGGCGGACCAGAAGCAAGCCTGGCAAGCGATCGTCCGCCAGTGGGCCGATGGGGTCGCCGAGTTCCGGGCGGCGCTCGACGACATGAACCGCATCTGCGACGCCTGGACGCCCGCCTGGGACGGAGTGGACTGGGACAGCTGGCAGCCCGAGTCCGGGGACCTGCCGGCCTTGCGGTTCGGCCACCTGCAGTTCCGCCTGGACTCGCTGCCGGACGGCGTGTCACGCAACGAGCAGATGCAGGTCACCCAGACCGAGTTCACCCTGCCCACCGCGTTGTCGTACCCGGAATGCCCGTCGCTGCTGTACCTGGCCGAGGCCGAAGGCCGCGACCTGGCGGTCCGTTCGCTGCAGGACGTCACGCTGCGGCTGCTGACCTCGCTGCCCGCCGGCAAGGTCCGCTTGACGATCGTCGACCCGACCGGGCTGGGCCAGAACTTCTCCGCCTTCATGCATCTGGCCGACTTTGACGAACGGCTGGTGTCCAGCCGCATCTGGACGGAAACGCTGCACATCAACAAGCGGCTGACCGACTTGACTGAGCACATGGAAAACGTGATTCAGAAGTACTTGCGGAACGAATTCGATTCGATCCAGCAGTACAACCAGCATGCGGGTGAAGTCGCCGAGCCGTTCCAGATCCTGGTCGTGGCCAATTTCCCGGCGAACTTTTCCGAAGAGGCGGCGCGGCGGCTGGTCAGCATCGCGGCCAGCGGCGCGCGCTGCGGCGTGTACACGCTGATCAGCGTCGACCAGAAGATGAAACTGCCGCGGAATTTCGAGTTGGCCGACCTGCAAGCCAATGCCTTGACGCTGGAGTGGAACGGGCTACGGTTCGTGCTGCCTTACGAGGGCGTGCGCGAACTGCCGCTGAGTCTGGAACAGCCCCCCAGCGACGAACGCGTGACCGCCATTGTCCGCAGTGTCGGCGAGCGGGCCAAGGACGCCAGCCGCGTCGAGGTCCCGTTCGTGTCCGTCACCCCGCCGCCCAGTGAGTGGTGGAGCCTGGACAGCCGGGCGGAGATCGAAGTCCCGCTGGGCCGCGCCGGCGCGACCAACCTGCAGTATTTGCGGCTGGGCAAAGGCACCTCCCAACACGTGCTGATTTCGGGCAAGACGGGCTCCGGCAAGTCCACCTTGCTGCACGCCATGATCACGAATCTGGCCCTGCACTACAGTCCGGACGAAGTCCATTTCTACCTGGTGGACTTCAAGAAGGGCGTCGAGTTCAAGCCTTACGCGGCGTTGAACCTGCCGCACGCCCGCGTGATCGCCATCGAAAGCGAGCGCGAATTCGGGATGAGCGTACTGCAGCGGCTGGACGTGGAACTGAGGCGCCGCGGCGATCTGTTCCGCAATCAAGGCGTGCAGGACTTGAGGGCTTACCGCGACGCCAATCCGGACGCCCGGATGCCGCGCGTGCTGCTGATCATTGACGAGTTCCAGGAGTTCTTCGTCCAGGACGACAAGATCTCGCAGGATGCGTCGCTGTTGCTGGATCGCCTGGTCCGCCAAGGCCGCGCGTTTGGGATCCATGTGCTGTTGGGTTCCCAGACGCTGGCCGGAGCGTACACGCTGGCTCGCAGCACGCTGGGGCAGATGGCGGTCCGCATCGCGCTGCAGTGCAGCGAATCGGACGCGCACCTGATCCTCAGCGACGACAACACGGCGGCCCGCCTGCTGAGCCGCCCCGGCGAGGCGATCTACAACGACGCCAACGGCCTGTTCGAAGGCAACCATCCGTTCCAGGTTGTCTGGCTGCCGGACCACGAACGCGAGGGATTTCTGGACCGAGTGGCCGCGCTGGCCAAGGCTCGGCAGTTGCAGCCGCCGCCCGCCATCGTATTCGAAGGCAACACGGCCGCTGATCCGGCCCAGAACGAACTGTTACGCGAGTGCCTGCAGCAACCTGGCGCGACGGGGAACGCCGCGCCGCGGGCCTGGCTGGGCGCTGCCGTCGCGATCAAGGATCCGGCGTGCGTCGCCTTCCGCCGCCAGGGCGGCTGCAACTTGCTGGTGGTCGGCCAGCAGGAGCAGATGGCCTTGGGTATGCTGGCCGCCAGCATCGTCAGCTTGGCCGCCGAACTGTGCGGGCCGCCCGCCTCGTTGAACCGCGACTCAACGGGGAGCACGCTTAACGGCGACCCACCGGGAAGCGCGCCGTCCGCCGCCGAAGCGGATCGTACTGCCCTCCCTGCGGACGCCGCCCCCCAGTTCATCATCCTGGACGGCCAGCGTCCGGACTCGCCCACCATCGGCTTCTGGAACCGCCTGGCAAAGCAGTTGCCGCTGCCGGTTCGGATCGCTCCCGTCAACGGCTGTGGCGACATCATCCGCGAGTTGACCGGAGAGGTCGAGCGGCGGCTGCAGGAAGCCGATAGCGGGGCGCCGCCGATCTTCCTGATCATCTACAATCTGGCCCGCTTCCGCGAGCTGCGCAAGTCGGAGGAATACAGCTTCTCACTGGATGACAGCGCTCCGCCAGCTGCCCTGGACAAGCAATTCACCACGCTGTTGCGCGAGGGCCCGAATCACGGCATCCACACCCTGATCTGGTGCGACAACTTTACGAACCTCAACCGCTGGCTCGATCGCCAGGTGCTGCACGACCTGGCGATGCGCGTGCTGTTCCAGATGAGCGCCGGCGATTCTGCGAACCTGATGGACACGCCGGAGGCCAGTCGCTTGGGCGTCCACCGGGCGCTGCTGTACAACGAGGAGCAGGGCGAGTTCGAGAAATTCCGGCCCTACGGATTGCCCGATGAGGCGTGGTTGCGGTGGGTGCGAGATCAACTGCAGGCCCGCCGACGCTCCGGGTGACGACAGCGCCGTGACTGGTGAAACAAGGTGGTCAGGGCCAGCGGTTGCGGCCCACGGCGGTCCATCACCACCTTGCCCACTCAGCGAACTGCGGCGGAGCTGAGCAGCACATGGCCCAAGCACGCCTCAGGCTACGGTGCACAGGGCCTTTGGCCAACGGGTGCGGCCGCCATGCGGACGGACGGGGCGAGCAGGGCGGACACCAGGCGGGCCAGCCCGAACAGGAGGCTGACCAGTCCCAGGGCCAAGCCCAAGACGCCGGGCGTGCACCAAGCCCACCAGGCGGCTCCCAAAGCGATTCCGGCCAGCGGCAGCAGGGCTCGCCGGCAGCGGTGCAGCGCGGGGGAGGGCAACAGCATCCAGGCCACTGTCGCCAAGGCCAGCAGCACGGCGGCAGCGGCTCCGCGCTGCCCGGCCACGGCAGCGGCCGCGGGCCCGAACTCGACTTCGACGACGTCGGCGCGGGTCACCACGGCCGCGACTGCGGCCGGACCGTCGACACACCCTCCAGCCCGCTGCAGGGAAGGCGCCAGCGCTGCCGCAGGCTCGGCCCCCCCCCGGGCCGCTTGCGGGAGCGTCTTGAGCCGCTCGTCCAACTCGGCTTGAGTGGCTTGCAGTTCCTGAAACTCCTTGGCATACTGCGCCCGCAGCTCGGGTCTGGCGGCGGACCATTGTTCCAGCAGTCGCCGGGATTCGGCCAGGGAACGCAGCCAGCCCGAGTACCACCGCGACGCGATCACCGGATCGCCCGCCGCCAGGGCTTCGGAACCGCGATCAATCAGCCCGGCCCGAGCCGCAAAACGGACGAATTCCAGCTTGATCGGAGGCACGACGTCCCGGGCGGGAAAGGCCTGCAGCAGGCCCGGGGCCGGCGTGCGGATCGTCCACAAGGTCTGCTCGACCGGGACTCCCTCCAACCGGGGTCGTTGCAGCTGCCGCCGTCCGTTCGCACCGCCGGTCAGGTGGCCGGAGAACACGACCTGGATCTGGTGTGCGAGTTGTCGCGGGCCGAACGTGATGCGCCATCTTCCGGGCGCGGTCTTGCTGATCATGGCCGGCAGTCCGCCGACCGCCACATCGATCAATTGATAGCCTTCCGGGAGTTCGAGGTCGCAGCCTTCGATGCCGGAGGGCTGCATATCGAAGCTGGCCGTCCCGGCCAGTTCGCCGCCGGGATTGCAGGTCACCAGCAGGTCGGCCAGCACGACTCGCGGCTGGCCGGACGGCGTTTGTACGTCCGCGATGGTGGCGCGAAAATGGGACTGGGTGACGACGAAGACCTTGTGCGGCCCGGACGGCTCGGCAAAACCCGCCGGCAACTCGGCGATCTCCCGCAAGCCGCTGGTCTTCCAGGCAATCCCTTGTTGGTTGATCTGGGTGGGCGTGCAGATGAACCGCTCGGCCGCTTCCACATCCAACGGGATGATATCGGGCGCCTGGACTGTCTCCCCTTGCGGCGTGGACAGCCGGCCGGAGACGTTCAACCGCCGCGGTCCGGCCAGCGCTTCGTGCGGCCGCAGGATCAGGTGCCGCCGCTTCTGGCCGGGGATCGCCAGGATCTCCAAGTCGCCGGGGCAATCGCAGGTCAGCGGACCAGTCCACTCGGCCGGGATCTCCCAGCGGACGGCATCGACGACGCCCGCGGTCACCTGCAGCTCGTATTGGAGCTGGGCCTGCCAGCCATCCTGGGCGCGTTCGAGGTTCGTCACCAGGATGCCGCGTGGGCGCGGCCGGTTCGGCTGCACGTTGACTCGCACGGGGGACGTACTCGACGGGTCTGGCGGCGGCTGCAGCGCGGCCACCAAACGTCCCCAGCCCGGGCGATACTGCTGGCTGGGCGCTTGAGGCGTATCGGTCCAGCCGCCTCGGTCGAGCACCTCGACCCGGACCGCCGAGCGGCGGTACAATTGGACCGTGTCCGAAACGACCTCCGCCCCCTGAACGGATACCCGCGGCACGCTGTGTTCGCCGGCGGGCGGAGCCGGCAGCCAGCCGCGCACTTCCAGTTGGTGCCTGGCGGGCAGCGGCCGATCCCAGCGCAGCACGACCGTTTTGTCTCCGGAACGGATCCAGCGGGCCGGACGCACGCCGTCCTGCTCCCGCAACGAGGCGTCGCCGATCTCCAGGCCGGCGGGGACGTCCACCCGGTACTCGAAATCCGCGCCGCCGGCGCTCTCGATCTGAGCTTGAAACTGCAGGTCGGTACGTTCCGCCCCCCAGGCGATCTCCAGTTGTTGGGCGGCTTTGACCAGTCGTGCCTGGGGCTGTGTGGCCAGATTCCAGACCGGTTCCCCGTCCCCGATGGCCACGGCCAGTTGCGGCGGCGCGATCCCGTTCTCCCAAGCGGCCGCAAAGGCGGCCGGATCGACGACTTGGCCCAACGCCTCCGGCGGCACGCTGTAGCTCAGGGTGTCATCCACGGAGACCGCCAGCCAACGCCGCGAGGTTCGGGCGGCGAGCGCCTCCAGGCGCGGCAACCGGACGGTGCCCGGCCCCGTCACATCGGCGACGACGAATTCCAGGTCCAGGGTCACGTCCTGGGCCGAAGGCGGCTGCACGGCCCAGCGGAGCCGTTGGTTTTCCCCGTCGGCAGCAGGGGCGAGCGGCACTCGCTCAGGATCGCGATGCGGCAGCAGGCGGAGCCTCGGGGCGGCCAGCACGCCCACGTCCTGCAGGCGGCCTGAGGTGGGGTGGAAGCGGAAGCGGGCCTCCAGGACGGCGCCCCCGGGGCGGACTCTTAACCACATCAGCTGGTCGGCTTCCACCACGCCCGCCCCGGCGCTCGGTTCCGGCTTGGCGGGCCACTGCAGCACCAGTTGGTCCGCGGGTCCCAGCGCGATCAGCTGTTCGCCGGTCGGCTCACTGGTCGCGGTCCCCAGGGCGGTCAGGCAGTCCACGCCGGAAACGCCCGCGGGCAGTTGCAGCCGCAGTCGCGAATCCGGCACGCGCGGAATCTGAATCCCGCACCGCAGGGCTCCGTCCCGCAGTTCCACTTGCGGCCGAAATGCCAATTCCAGATCGGCTTCGCCCGCTTCCGGAACTTCGACGACCAGCACGCGTCCGTCGGATTCCCAAGCCACGGAGGCGGGTCGGCCGTCCAGGCGGGCCCGATTGGGCAACAGGTACACCTGGTCCTGGCGGATGGGCAGCTGCAGACGCGAGCCGGCGCGTGTGGTCCGGACCCGATACTGGGCGGCCAGTTCGCGGGCCTGCGGCGCGAGAGTGGCTGCATCCAGTTCGAAGATGACCCGGTAATCGGCGCCGGAGATCAGCCACTGGCGGGCTACCGCACTGACGCCGGATGTGGCCCGCCACAAGGATGTCAGGAAATCCCGCGGCACATAGACGTAGGGCTCCATCGGTTGCTGCTCGTCGTCGACGGGAAACAGCACGCGGTAGACCTTGTCGGCCTCGCGCACCGGAGCATTCGACGGTGCCCCCGGGGCGGCCGGCGTGAGGGGCTGCGCCGTGGCGGTGCCAGCCGTCAGAAACGCCGTGGCCGCGACGATCAGGACCGGCGCGGTCGCAGTCGGGAGGACGCGCGACGAGCCCCGGGAGGTGTCGGACGGCGACGCCGTCTCGCGCCGCGGTCCGGGGACCAGCCAGACCAGCACGACGGCCAAGACGCTGCCCAGGAAACAGCCACTGGCGACGGAAATCCACGTCTCGGGCACCGCCAGGGCCAACGCTCCTCCCAGCGCGCTCAGTGGCAGGCACCACAGCGGCCGGCGCCGGGTACCCCAGACCAGCAGTCCGGTCGTGGCCAGAAAGGCGGCCCAGCCGGCAGCCTGGAAGAACACGCCGTAGACGATGCGCACCCGGGTGACGTCGACCGTCTCGCGGCGCGTGCCGGAGGAACTGCCGACCGGGACTTGAACGGCGGTCCAGCCCGGGTTCAGAAACCCAGTCTCGGGGCGCGGCCCGGAAGCCAGGGGCGCCGCGGACAGCGCGGCCCAGACGCTCAGCGGCATGCTCTGCAGCCCGTCGGCGCGGCCGGCATCCGCGTCCCAGGCGGCGGCCTCGGCAGCCCGAAATACGCCGGCAAGATGGGTCCTCTGGATCCGGTCGGCGCGAAGGGCCACCGCCTGGGTCGTGGTCACGAACAGCTGGTCGCCGGCACAGACCAGGGCCACTTGCGGCTGTTCGAGCAGCGCAGCCCCTAGCCGCGTCAAGACGCGGGGATCCGCCGCTTCCCGAGCCGGCGGAGGCACCAGGCGCCCGGCCGTTTCGACCGGCGTTCGGCCGCCGATTCCGGCACAGGCCAGCGCCGTCGCATCGGCCCGCAGCGCTGGCGGCCCGCCGGGCAGCAACTCTGCCAGACGCCGCTGAGTCCCCAGCCACAGCTCGCCCCAAGTCAGCGACGAGGCGTCCTCGGCCGCGTGCCCGCGGGCCAGGTATTCTTCCGCCAGGCAACGCAAGGCCAGTTCGCCCCACCGTTCGGTCGCTCCCCCCGCGGGCGGCGCGGCGCGGGACCACAGCGCACTCCACTGGCCCGCGGAAAACGGATCGAAACGCGGCTGCGACGGCGTCCGAACCAACGGACCGAACAGCCGCCGGGGCCAGTCCCCGGCGCCGACCGCGTGCGGCGATTCGGCCTGCCAGCCGGGAGGCAGCCAGATCAGCCAGCGTTGTTCCAGGACAAGCAGCCCCAGGTTCGGCCAAGGGGCGGTCACTTCGGCCCAAGGTCCGTGCCCTTGATACCGGGTTGTGTACCGGAGTGCGACGGTCGGGTACCGATCCCCGCGGGGCAGATCCACGGCGACGCTCGCGCGCCGGGTCGCCTGCCGCGGCCAGAAGACGGGGCGTCCATTGACCAGGATCTCCAACAAGTCGGCATCCGCCGGCGGTTCGATCAGGGCCCGAGCGCAGCCGCGGTTCTCCAGGCGATAGCTGGCGGTGTGCAGGGCCTGTCCCGCGTCCAACACCCGCGTCTCCAGTTCGGCCCGCTCCACCCAGACGAAATCGAAGCCGGGGATCGCCGGGGCCGTGTGGACCGTCAGCCGGCAATCGAGCGAGGGGTCGAAACGATAGGCGCCGCGCGTGACGGTATAGCAGCCCGGCGCGGCCGCTTCCGCCGGAATGGGGCGGACGTTCTGCGGCTCGATGGTTAATGGCAAGGTTTCGGATTGGATCGTCACGTAGCCGACCTGCGAAGCAGCTTCCGGGACCGAGGCCAGCGGAACTCGCGCCGTTCCGGAAAACACCTGTGCATAGTTCGTCGTCAGCTCGAACGAGTCATCGCGGGCCCGCGGCAGGACCAGTTCCCACGTTTGGCTGGGGGAATCCGGCGGGGCGCTGTTCTCTCCGTTCCCCAGGGGGCGGGCCAGCACGGCCTGGTCCTCCTGGCCGCTGAGCGTCCAGCGCAACGGAGGCTGCAAGGGCTCGGAAAAATGCAGCACCAGCCGAGCGACCTTTGAGGCCAGCGGCTGGCAGCGGAGCCGAAACTCATGCTCGGCCCAGTCTGGCCGGTAGGCGGCCTGGATCTGGATTTCCGCCGAATAGCTGGGCGTCTCTTCCAGCAACGAGACCTCGAACTCGTCCAGACCTGCGTCTTCCAGGAACACGATGGCTTCCGCAGCCGCCTGCGTCCGCTGCTGTTCCCAGGCGGACAGATCCTCGCTCGCCAGCCGCTTGAGGCGGATATCGCCCGACAAGGCAACCTGATGCGGCGGGTCGGCGGCCACGGCCAGCAGGCTGCGGGTTACCGACGCGTTCCGCCAGGTTCCCAGCCGCACGTCTCGCCCACGGAGCCGCTCGCCGGGACGAATGCCGCGGCGTTGGGCGGTCAAGGTCACCGGCAGAGGACGATCGGCGGACAGCGGAGTACGAAACTGAATCTGCACGGACCGGCCCTGGCCTCCGCCGGTCACCGCCCGCCAGTTTTCGAGAGCCTCGGGCGGATCCGTCTGCACCTGGTTCACCGTCCAGCCGGCGGCCAGGCTCAATTCGACCTGGTACGGGGGCACTCCGGAGCACGTCAGGCGCGCATCCACCACGCCTGTCGTCGCGGCCGTTCCCAGCTTGACGCTGGTGACCGTCTGCACAATCGCTTCGCCTCCGCCATGCTGCAGCAGGGCGACGATCTGGGCCTGCGGCTGGTGTTCCCGGATCTCGATGGATTCGCCGCGCTCGGGCGCCGGCAACGGAGTCGCCTGCACCTGGCGGCCGCCGCGGAGTTCCAGCCGCGCCAGCCTCAATGGCTCGGCGACGTCCAAACGGCTCACGCCTTCCAGCCAGAAGACGCCGGGCACGGACACGCGCGGCAGCCGCCAGTCGGTCCCCAGGTTGACCACGGCAATCGCTTGCAGGCGGATCTCGTGCCCGTCGCCTAGGAGGGGCTCCGGCAGAGCCAGGGTCACGCGATGCTGGGTGCCGGTGACGGACTCGGACCAGCTCAACGGCAACTCGCGGTATTGAGCGCGGTACAACTGCAGGGCGGAGTCCAGTTGCAGCGTCAACTCCGTCAGCGGCTGCTGGTGCACGTCCAACCGCAAGCGGATGCTGACCTCGGCGGCGTCGGTGGCGAGGGAATAGCGCTGGTCCTGCCGGAGCAGCGTCAACGGCTGGGCGGCCGGGGGCTCGGCCGCCGGAACCAGCCGCAGTCGCACTGCCTGGTCGCCGCGGACCTCGATCAGCCAAGTCTGCTCGGCCGCGTCCGCAGTCGCTTCGAGGGCCGACACGACGGCGGCTTCCACGACCGGGCGCAGGTCGCGGCGCAGCGACAGCCTGAGTTGCTTGACCGACGCCAGCGGCAGCTGCAAGTCAAACGCCAGCTCGCCGGAGGCATCTCGCTGGGCCCGCTGAGACCAGGTGAACTGCAGCTTTCCGGACGAATTCACCACGGCCACCATTCGTCCCTGGTCGTCGCATCCGCACTCGACGGCGGCCGGACCGGCGGGCTGCAAGTCCGACGGCGGACTTGGCACCGCAGGGGCCGCGGACGCCGGAGCGGTGGTTTCCCCGCCGGGCGCCGGAGCGGCTCCGGGGGCAGCCGGAGCGGTTGGGGCAGGCTGCCAAACCGGCTTGGAGACCACCAGATTGCACGGCTCCAACAGCAGCACCGCCCCCGGGTCGGCGCCCGGCACGACCGTCAGTTCGGCCGAGCCCACCAGCAGTTCGCCGTTCAGCAGAGCGGTGTAGACCGCCTGCGAGATTTGCGGACTGGAGGCGGTCTGAGGCGAGGACGACTTGGCGCCCACGGCGCCCAACAGCCGTTCGAATTCTTCGCGTTTCAAGGGCACAAACGCCTCGTCGCCCAGCGCGTTGGACTCCAGTCGCCGAATGGACTCGCTGGGCAGAAAGACGCGGCGGTAGCGCAGAGCCGGGACTGTCGGCGCAGGCGACACCACCGGGGCCGGTGGCTGCGCCGCCGGTTCCGCCGCCGGGGCCCGGGAGGGACTCAGCCCCAGCAGGACAAGCGCCGCCGCCAGCATCCGGCACGCCAACCGCCGGACGCCGCGACCGGCGAAGGCTGGCGGCCGCCGTGTGGGGTGCACGTCCGGCCCAAGCTCGTCCCCGGGCGCCGTCGGCGGAGGCGTTGTCGGCCTCATGGGGTGGCCTCCCCGAGAGGGATCTCCGCCGGGGCCGTGGCCGTCGTCGACGGGACGGCCACGGCGCTGTCCACGCGCGGGGCTGTCAAGGCGGCGGCACGGGCCGTCTTCGACTCGGGGCTTGCCAGCCGGGCGCCGCGGACCACGGCGCGGCGCGCTTCCCGGTAATCCGCCGCAGACTTCAGAGTCCAGGCCAGCACACCCAGGACCAGACCCAAGAGCGACATTTGAGCCGTGGCCACCGCCAGATCCGGCACGGCGAACAGCGCCGCAAGCGCCGCGACGCCGCCGAAGAACAGCACGGCCGGATGACGGCAAGCGGGCAGGTACATCAGGACCAAACCGCAACCCAAGGCCGCCCCGGACAACAGCAAGACAATCGTCCCGCGTTTGGCGACCGCCAAGTCGACGCTCTCGACGTCGCCAAAGCCACTGAACAGGTACCGCGGCAGCGACGCCGACGGGCCCTCCTGGTGACTGGCGCCGATCCACTGCTCCAACTCGCCCGGCTCCAGCGTCGCCCGGCGCTCCAGCCACAGGCCCCGCCTCCGCCATTCGAATTCCGGAGTCCAGCCGGCGGGCGGCCACAGCAGGCATTGGTCCGCCGGCAACACCACCTCCCAGTACACGCGTTTGGTCCAGCTGGTGCCCTGCAGCAGCGGCGTCTGCAGCGTCGTGCGGTCCAGGGCGGCTTGGCGGCGCGGTGCGGACTGCCAGATCTCGACGACATGCTCTTGCGGCGTCGCGCTGGGAGGCAAAGCCAGCGCCGTCCAGCCGGACTCACTTTTCCCCGGCGGAATCAAACGCGAGTCGACCAGGACGTGTTCGAGCTGAGCCCCGGTGGCCGGACGGAACTGAATCCGCTCCTCGTCGGTCAAGATGCGAAAGACGGCCCGGTCTCGGCGGCGCGCCGCGCCCAGCCAGCTCTGTACCCAGACCTGCAAGACGGCGGTCGACGTGGTCCGCCGACGGTCCAGACGCGTGATCAACAGGTCCACGTGCGCGGGGAACGAACGCGAGGAGTAGGCCTCGCCGCCTTCCGGCCGGTCGGACGCCTCATCCCGCTCCCAGTCCCCGCCCGGCAGCTGCACTTGCGAATCCAGGCCCGCGTCGATTTCCAGCCGACTGGTCGTCAGGAACGTGTCTGGGCCGGCTACCGGCAGGACCAGGGGCACCTGGGTCTGGCTCGTGCCGGTCTGCCCCGGATCGACCGTCGGCACGTCGTATTGCAGCAGCACATCCAACGGGCCGATCCGGTCGGCGAGCAGGTCCACTTGGACCCGGACCGGGCGGTCCGGCGGCGCGGCGCCCGGCCCTGCGTCCGCGGAAGCACTGGCAGCGCTGACTTCGGCAAACGGCAGGGCCTGGTCGGCGTACAGGATTTTAAGAGCGCCGGAATCCAGCACGGGCCCGGGGATCAGCAATTCCAACGTGCGCAGCGGCTCGTAAGCGACACGGTAACCCAACTGTTGCCGGACATGCAGTTGCGGGCCGGCCACGTCCAGGCGAATGTGCGAAGCTACCGAGACGGCCCGTGTCCGCAGCCGCAGCGCGGCCCCCAGGACCGCCGACTTGACGTCGCTCCGCTCGCGGAAGAACAACGGCGTCTGCTGGCGGGCGGGCAATTCGAGTTGCGGCGGAAAAGGCTCCTTTTCCAAGCCTTGCAGATCGCCCTCGGTAATCGTCAATTCCACGTTGTCCGCCGGCAGCACGGCGACGATGGCGCGGGCCGAGGCTTTGGCTTCCGGCCGCGGCAACGTGATCGAGATCGTTCCGGACCGTTCGGGGATTTCCTGGATCGCGTCCAGTCGCAGCGTGAACTCGCCGCTGTCCGGCACGGCCGCCGCCCGCAGGGGGATCTGCAGCGGTTCGCGTTTCTCCCGATCCAGGGCGTCGGCATCGACCAAGGCGTCCGGACCGACTTGCTCCACGCGCCAGTTGGCCAATTGAACGCTGACTCCGTAGGCGGGCGTGCCGCGGACTTTGTACTTCAACGTCGCCGTCAGCCGCACGCGATTAGGTTCCACCTGTAACATGTACAGAGACTCGACGCTGACCTGCGTCTCCTGGGGAGCCACTTGCAGCCGCAAGGAATGCGAACGCCGGTACGACTCGAATCGGGCGGCAATGGCGTTGCGGGACGCTTCCGGGGGCGCCGTCCGCTGGACATTGGGCCCCGGTTTCCAGGTTACGGCCAGATCGCCCTCGATGACAATATCCAGGACGGACGTCTGCCGGATCGCGTCCTCGACTTCGACGCCGCCCGCTTCAAACTCCGGCGCACTGCCATTGCTGGTGGGAGTGATCTTGGTCAGCAACTGGACCTCCACGGGCGCCGCGGTCGGCCGGTCGAGTTTGACCTGAACCAGGGTGCCCTGGGCTTCCTCGGAGCCGGCGATCTCCGTCAGCCGGTAGCCCGTTTGACTGGGCTGGGTGGGAAGCAGCTGCGTGCCTGGCGGCAAGCGCACGCCGAACGACTCGATTTCGCCCCGCAGACTGGTCACCGCCACCCGCACGTCGCCATTGACCTCCCGCACCCCGTCGACGCGGACGGTAGACTTGACGTCCGCCCGGAGCACCGGTCGCGTTTCGACGGGCGCGGTCCGGCCTTTGGACCAAGCCAGTTGAAAATCACCGGCCACCCCAGTCACCAGGAACTGCGTCTCCGCACCGGACTTCTTGATTTCCAGCAGCCCGCTGTTCGCCGTCGCCACGGCGTCCGGAATCGGCACCCGCAGATCCAGGGCGGACGAGGTCGCCCGCGGGGGCTGCAAGGTCAGCCGCAATTCGTTCCCCACCTCGCGCACGGCCACGACCAATTGCAGGGTGATCTGGTGCGTCACGTCCTGCGGCCCCCGAATCCAGCACACGTACCCGCCGCTGTCGTGATCGCAGGTGACGAACAGCTCACCGCCTCCCTGATAGTCCGGCGGGTGGCGGAGTATGGCATCCGTCAATCGCAGAGGGACACGCACCCACCCGGCCTGCAGCAATCGCAGCGAAATCGTGGCCGTCAATTCCGCCCGTGTCGCACTGGCGGTGCCCGAGAGGGTCAGTTCCTGCAGCGTGTACGTCGGCAGCTCGACCCCCGCAGCCCCGGGTTCCACATCCAACTGCCGGAGATGCAGGAATTCTTCGTACTTGAAGTTGAGCACTGGGACCAGCCGCCCGTCCTGATCCCGGAGATAGTAGGTCTCCGGTTTGACCTCCTGCACAGTTGGTGGACTGACCGGAGCGGAACTTGGGTCAGCGGCCGCGACGGGCAGCGTCGCAGGAGGCTCCTTGATCTGCGCATGGCCTGCCGACCCCGGCGTCAGCCAGGCGCCCACCGCCAGGAACAGGAACCAACGGACGCGTACCGGCACTGTGATGGCAGCCCCCTCACCTCTGGACAACACCAGGGAATCCTCACCGACACGAACATTCTACGCACGACAAGTCGATTATTCCGCCCGGGACAGGGCCTGAATCAACTCTGCGTGCAGCTGGGCAGTCGCCCCCGCTGCCAGCTCGGGCCGTCTCAAGTCGAAAGCGGTCCCGGCAATCGAAGTGATCACGGCACCTGCCTCGCGTGCGATCAACACGCCAGCCGCCACATCCCAGGGTTGCGGCGCCGAAGCAAAGTACGCATCCAAACGGCCCGCTCCAACATAGCATAAGTTCAACGCCGCGGAGCCCGTCCGACGGATCGATTGGCTGGCGTACAACGCCTCCAGAAACCGGCTGACCTCGCGGGATTCACGCGTCACGTTGGCCGCCAGACTGATCGCCACCAACGCCTCGCTCAGCGAAACGCAACTGGTGGTGTGGATTGGCTTTTCGTTGAGAACTGCACCGCGGCCCGGGGCCGCCTTGAAACACTCGTCCAGCATCGGATCGAACACGACGCCCGCCAGCAATTCCCCGTTTCGCTCCAACGCCACCGAAACCGCATAAGACGGCATTCCGCGGACATAATTCAAGGTGCCGTCCAGCGGATCAACAATCCAGCGGAAAGCGCCCTCGGCCGATTCGAGGCTGGCGGGCTGACTGTCCGAATCGTACTCCTCTCCCAGGAATTGGTGCTCGGGAAAGGCCGCGAGCACGATCCGCCGAATCGCCTGCTGGGAGGCGAAATCGGCATCGGTAACCAGGTCTTTCGGGCCTTTTTGTTGGATAGTGATGCGACTGATCCAATCCTGCAGGATGGCTCCGCCGGCGCGGGCCGCTTGTTCGCAGACGGTCAGGAAGTCGGGCATGGCGAGTTCTTTCTCCGGGACCTTCTCCAGGGTCGAAGGCCATGTTTTTTTCGATCGTCTATGGACAGCCCCGCATGTCCTGCTATCATAAGCGGAATTGGCCTCTTCTCTGTTCCGGCCCCGCCGACTCGCAAACCCTTGCGTGCGGCGGGGTTTTTTTGTTGCCGCGCGGAATTCACGAGAGTCTGTTGCCGCGCGGAAACATGTTGAGGCTCGTCGGATGGTGGGGCTATGTGGCGTATCGATCACACGCAGGCTAGTTTAAGCGTTCCGAAGCTGTCGGCAAGCATCAATCTGGGCCGTCCCGATTCCGGTTTGATGGACATTGTCTGGCAGGGAAGCCCCATTCCGGGCGCTCGCTTGCTGCAGGTGCATCGCCCGCGAGCCGAGGCGGTTCAGCAACTGGTGGATGCCTATGTGCGCGGCCCCGACTTGATTGCGGCGTACGAATCGCGGCTGGGGGGAGCGGTGGCGATGCAACTGGCCTGGCGTTTCCATGACTGGGCGGATCTGGGCCTGGCCGGTCTGGAGTTGATTGTCTCGGTCCAGACGGATCTCTTGGACGACGATCCCGAATTAGCGCTGGCCAGTGAACTGCCCTGTTGCGAGGTCTGGCAGGCGGGCGACAGCCAGGCGACAACTCTGCGTCGCGCCGGCGGATCGGAACCTGACTCGCGCGGCCCATGCCTTGGCGCCGGCCTGTTCGCCTATCGTTTCACGAACAGTCCCGGGAGCTACTTGGAAATGCTCCAGCCGACGGACTTGGGCCGTGCCGACTGCGAACCGGGAACGGCTCCGGGAACGGTCCGGTCCCGCTGGCGGTTGTTTGAGGAACGGCTGGAAAAAGGCGTGATCCGCCGGGCCCGTGCCTGCGGACTGCTGTGCCTGCACTCGCCGCCGGACGACGCGGTCGCCGGGGAATGCTATCGCCGCTGGCTGGCTTCCGAAACGCCTTTGAGCACCTGAGTCAGAGCAGGCTTTCCAACAGCAGCCGCATCTTTCGCAGCTCGGCGAAATGATCGACCCCGGGCAGTTCGGAGATGTGCACGCTGAGCGCCCGGTCATAGTTGACTTTGGCGAGCACATTGATCAACCGGCCGTACTCGATTTCTCCCTGCCCGATGCGAACCTGAAGCTTTGTCTTCGTCGAGTCCCGCAGGTGCACGTGGTACGTGTACTTCAGCAGCCGATCGTAGTTCTTGGGACCGTTGGGATGGCACAGGTAGTGGCTGGGATCGAGCGTCACGCCCAACCCTTTCACGTTGTCGCACAGGACGACCACCGTATCCGGATCTTCCGACAGACGCCCCAGTTGGCTCTTGATCGCCACCCGCATGCCTTCCACCTCGGCCAGGCTGACCAGACGCTGCAGATGCTCGACCTCCTGATTGAAAGGCGTCCCCAGTTCCGCGGACGGGACGGTCAAGGTGACAATCTTGGTGGCCTTGGCCAGCCGGCAACAGGCGGCGAACTGGCGGTAGTGCTCTTCGCCTTCGGCCTGAATCTGCAGGCTGTAAGAGACGATGCTAGCACGGTGGGTGCCGCGGCAGGCCGTGATCGCCGCGTCCAGGTTCTCCGCGACGCTGGACGGCCGCAGGTGGTTGCCATCCTCGTGGATGTCAATTTCCAGGCTGGTGTATTCCAAATCGACCAGGGTATCGATGGCTTGACTGAGGGACAGGTTGGGAAAACACTCCGTCGAGGCGGCCACTAACACGGCGCAGTTCCTTTCGCACGCAAATGACCCAAGAAAATTCCGTTATTCCGTAGGCGTTAGCTTACCCCAAACCCCGCCCGGTCGGCAACCCTCCACTGCGGACCGCGGGTTGCCCTTGTCCGAGGGTTCGCGAGCCACAGCCCGGGCGCGCGCGGTTTCAGGGCGCGGACGTTCCGGGGTTGTGCGTCCCGTCGCGTCCCGGTTAAACTTCCCACCATGTCGGCAAGCACCGCCTCCCCAGCAGCCTCCACAGCATCCGGATACTGGCGCGAGTCCGCGCGGCCGCTGGCCAGCCTGGCGTTCATCGCGCCGCTGCTGATCGCCTACGAGGCGGGCGTGTTGTGGCTGGGCGAGGCCGCCATTCGCAACGCCGCGGACGTCTGGCTGCGCCGCTTGCTGGATCGGTTCGGATTCACCCAGTACTTCCTGCTGCCCGCCGTCGCTTGCGGTGGGCTGCTGGCCTGGCAGCATGTCACGCGCCAACCTTGGCGGCTGAGCTGGAGCGTGCTGTACGGGATGTTGCTCGAGTCGCTGGTGTTCGGCTTCGCCCTGGTTGTCCTCGCGGAATGGCAGAGCCGGCTGTTCACCCCGGCCGCCGTGACGTGCGCCGCTGGCGAACCGGGCGAAGAAGCCTCGGTGGCGGCGCTGGCGGTCGCGTACCTGGGGGCGGGGATTTACGAGGAAATCCTGTTCCGCTTGCTGTTGCTGTCCGCGGTGGGAGCCGTCTGCCGCTGGGCCGGGATGTCGTGGCGCAGCAGCTGGCTGGCGGCCGCCGTGGCGACCAGTCTGCTGTTCGCCGTCGCGCACTACCAGTGGGATTTCCCGTTCCTGAGTTGGCACATCGCGACGCCCCAGGGCGAAGTGTTCGCGTGGTCGACGTTCACGTTCCGCCTGCTTGCCGGGCTGTCGTTTTCGGCCCTGTTCCTGATTCGCGGCTTTGGTGTCACCGTGGGCACACATGCCGCCTACGACTTGTTCACGCTGCTGGTCTGAACGCTGCAGAACGCGGGGCGCGCGTTTGTCAAGACGGCGGCGCCCGAAGACAGGATTTCCTTTTTCAAGTGGCTTTGTCGGACCGTTGTCGAGGCTTTATAATGCCTCATCATTTGGGTCCGGTGTCGTTCGTTTTCATATCGTTCATTCATCGACGAGTGACAAGGAATCGAGTCCGTGCTGACCACAAGACCGAAAGTCGCGGAGCTGACATTTCAACTTTACGGCCGTCCCCTGCATCCGGAACTATTTCAGATTTACCGCTCGCGCCATGTGCAACGCGGCAGCTACGAAGCGAAGATTGACATCACCAGCGGCGGCCATGTGATCACCTGGCGGGCCGGACATTGCACGCTGACCGAAGTGGCGGCCGCCGCGGGAAACCCGCTGCCCAAGGCCCGCCGCTTGTTGTGCCATCGCTTGCGGGGCGAGAACCAGGATCTGCACCGCTGCCGCCACGCGGTGTACCAGATGAACTTTCAGTTGGAGACCGCCGAGCCGGACATCTTCTGGACGATCCAGCAGGAGCTGTTGCGAGACGCCAAGCGTTCGGGCCTGGTGTACTCGTTCGGCGGCGGCGATCGGATGGCGATGGGACCCTTGAGCTGCATTCACGTAGAGACGCGCGAACGCCGACTGCTGGTCCAGACGTTCCACACCTTCCCCGAGGATCTGGCCATCGTCAAGACGCAATCGATGTTCGAACTGGCCGACGTGGCCTGCGAGGCCTGAGATTCCGAGAAGGAGTTTCCCTTGACCCGATCCGTCCCACGAATCCTGGCCTGTCTGGTCTTGTTGTGCAGCGCAGCCCGCGCGGATGACTTGGAGCGGGCTTTCGACCGGCCGCCCGAGAATGCCCGGCCGTGGGTGTACTGGTACTTCATGGACGGCAATCTGTCCCGCGAGGGGATGACGGGCGACTTGGAGGCGATGCAGCAGGCCGGGATCGGGGGCGTGCTGTTTCTGGAAGTCAACGTCGGCGTGCCACGGGGGCCGGTCGAGTTCATGAGCCCCGCGTGGCGCGAGTTGCTCCGGCATGCGATCGCGGAAGCCGACCGGCTGGGACTCGAATTCGCGCTCGGCGCCGGCCCCGGCTGGACCGGCAGCGGCGGGCCGTGGGTCCGGCCGGACCAGTCCATGCAGCACCTGGTCGCCAGCCAGACGCAGGCCAGCGGCCCGGCGCGGTTCGACGCCGAGTTGCCGCGGCCCAAGCCGCGGCAGCCGTTTTTTGGCGAAGGCACGCTGACTCCGGAGCTGCGCCGTGCGTGGCTCGAGTTCTATCGCGACGTCGCCGTCCTGGCGTTTCCGACACCCCGCGGGGATTACCGTCTGACCGACATTGATGAGAAGGCGTTGTATCACCGCGCGCCGTATTCTTCGCAGCCCGGCGTCAAGCCGTTTCTGCCGGCGCCGGCGCGGCATCCGGAGCTGCCGGCCGAGCAGTGCATCGCCC
>CAIYOB010000654.1 GCA_903927685.1 uncultured Planctomycetaceae bacterium | reverse complement strand
ATCTCGGGTGCGGCACTCGACTTGGCACCGGCCGCAGCACCACCGCCCCCGTACATCTGCTTTGCCGCTTCGGCACCGCCGGCCATCGCCTGCAAGACGACCTTGTACTTGCCAACCATCGCGCCCGGCTTCCCCTGATTGCCGCTGAACACGGTAAACGCCCCGCCTGCAACGTTCCCCGTCGCCGGTTCGAGCTTGGTGTCCACCGGAATCAAGCTGATCTGGACGTTGTTGGCGGGCTGACCTGCGATCGTCAAAGTCCCCTTGACCGGCACCGTCGAAGGACCGCTCGGTCCGCAGCCAAGCACAAAAACCAACATCGGCACAACCAAGGACACCCCAAAACAGATTCTGGACCGTTCCACAGTCACCTCACCAGTTAGAAAAGTTTACAACAACAATGCGCCCACCTTGCGCACTTATCGCGCATGATAGCTCTGCTCGTTTGACATTGCAAGAAGAACGCGCGAAGAAAACGGCATATTCGCAACCCCTACAACGGGCCGAGTGCCCCTGTTCTTTCGAGCAGTTTATTGGCAACCCGGTTGTCTCCACAGCTCGCCGCATAGCGCGCGATCCGCTCCAACAGGGTGCGGTCGATTGCCGCAACATCGGGCAGGTCGACGATGGTGTGCCGCAGTTCCTGGCCCTCCTTGGAAATGAGCAGGAGGGTTTCAGCGTGCTCTTTGCGGTGCAGCCGGCGCTCGACGGCTGCCAACTGCTGGTGCGCGATGGAATCGTAGGGATTCAGTTCCAGGGCCCGCTCGTACGCCGACTCCGCCTCTTGCAGCTCTTCCCGGGCATTGTGCAGCCAACCCTTATATCGCCAGAACCGTCCGTCTTCTTGGGCTTCGCGAGGAGCCATCGACAAGACTTGCGCCACCCGATCCACGTCCCCGTCGGCGCTGCTGGACTGCAGGTAATAGATCAGCAATTCCAGGTTCTTTGGGAATCTCGCAAACAGCTTGTCCACGATCTGCTTATGGACCGGCATCAGTCGGCCGCTCTCCTCCAGTTGCCGATCCTCGGCCTCGCCGAAAGCGCCGGACTTGATGCCCGCGTGGGCCTGCGCCACCAGCAGAAGTTCACTGTCCGGCGCCCCCTGAAGCCACTTCGTCGTCTGTTCGTAGGCATCGCCCAGCGAGAGGTAGTCCTGCGCTACGAGGTACAGGTACATCTCCGGTTGGTCGCAATCGTTCTCGATCGCATCGTAGATGCGTTGCGTCATCTTCCGGCGTTGCAGCGTGTAGGTATAGAAGTACACCACGCGGCGATACGCCTCGCGCAGCCGCGGATTTACGGCCAGTGCACGTTCGCAGCTTGCGGCTCCCTGGATCGGCCGATTCAGCGGGCCGAACAGCAGCGTCGACTGCTCCAGCCAAGCCAACGGAGTGAGCGGGTCGGAGGGGGGGACTCGATCGAGGTAATCTACCGCCCGCTGCAGGTTACCCTGCTCCTGGGCGGCTTGCGCAAGGTAAACCCAGGGCTGCGCTTTGCTGCCGTGCCAAGCTGCCCATTTGGCGGCGACCGCTTCGAGCCGTTTCCAGTCCCGCTCCCGTTCGGCCAGCTGGCAAGCGGCGGCGTAGGACCGGGACAACCAGGCCCGGCCGGCCAGCCAGCCGCCGATCGCGATGCCGCTCAACAGGACGGCACCCAACAGGAGCCAGAGCAGTCGCGAGCGTCCCGAGCGAGTTCGCCGGTCACCGGCGTTCGCAGGCGTCCCCGGGGCGGATGCGTCCGCCGCCGGACCTTCGTCGTTCGTCACCATCGTGTCATTCATGGAGTCGACTACTACCTCACGGCAGGTT
>CAIYOB010000653.1 GCA_903927685.1 uncultured Planctomycetaceae bacterium | reverse complement strand
TTCCGGAATCATGCCTGTGCCCTTTTGGATTTCACGAATCGGAGAGAACGTATGAAACGAGTTGCAGCGATGATGGTTGTGCTTGCGGCGACCTGGCTCGCCGGTTTGACTTTCGGTCAGTTGCCGGACGAGCGGCGAGGGCCGCCGCCGGGGACGGAAGGACGTCCCGGTCGCGGGTCGGAACAGGGGCCGCCGGGGGCGGAGTTCCGTCCTCCGCTGCATCCCCTGATGCGGGCCCTGGACACGGACGGAGATGGCGAGCTGTCGGCCGAAGAAATCGCCAATGCGTCTGCGGCGCTCAAGAAGCTGGACCAGGACAACGACGGCAAGCTCACCCGCGACGAGCTGCGGCCCCAAGGTGTCGGGATGCGGCCCGGATTTGCCGGCCCCGGCAATGCGGGCCCCGGCAATGCCGGCCCGGGATTCGGACCTCCCGGCCGCGGCATGGGCCGACAGGGACCGGGGCCGGATGGGATCGGACCGCGCGAAGGCGGCCTCGGCCAGGAGCCTCCCGCCGGGCCTCTCGCAAATGAGCCCGGAGCGCCGGAAGGTCCCGGCGGCCCGGGCGGCGAGTTTCATCTCATCCCGCGTTTTGCCGCGGACCAGATGGGCCTCAGCCAATCGCAACTCGCCAAGATCGCGGAACTTGAGCAGGAAACCAAGGCCAAGCTCGAACGGATCCTGACACCCGAACAGTTGAAGATCCTGGTGGAGGCGCGCCCGCCGTTTCCAGGCGGACCGGGCATGCCGGGCATGCCGGGCATGCCGGGCGGACCTGGCGGCCAGGGCGGTGGACGGCCCGGTCCGGGCTTTGGCCCCCCTGGCGGCCAGGGCGGCCTGGGAGCGGGGCCGCCGGAAGGCCGTCCCGCGCGTCCTCAGCGTCCTCCTCTGGAATAGCACGCCCGCTGATCGTCATGAGCCCCCGGTTTTTCGTGGTGCCGGCGTCGGCACCGCGCCCGAACGAGGATTGTTCATGAGTTCGAGCCGTGACGTCGTAAGTCGATTGTGATTCAGCGGCATGGCACTCACGCCAAGAAGTACTGCGATGTGGGACGGATTGGCAATCCGTCCTACAAACTACGTGGGACGGATTGGCAATCCGTCCTCCTTGGTGAATCATCCGCCCGCACGCGGCGGAATCCGCAACTGCCCAGGAGAGCACGATGAAACGCTGTATCCCGCCCCTCTGGTCTGTGCTGCTGGCGCTGGTCCTGAGTCCCCCGGTTGCCGGCGCCGATTGGCCGCAGTTTCGCGGCCCCGGCGGCCAGGGCGTTAGTCCCGGCGTCCAGGTTCCGTGGCAGTGGAGTGACACGCAGAATCTGCAGTGGAAGACGGCTCTGCCGGGGCCCGGCTCGTCGAGCCCCATCGTTTCCGGCGATCGCGTCTTCGTCACGTGCTATTCCGGCTATGGTGTCGAGACGCGCAAGCCGGGCCGGCCGGAAGACCTCAAGCGGCATCTGCTGTGTCTCCAGCGGACCAACGGCAACGTCCTCTGGTCGCGCGTCGTGGATGCCGTGCTGCCCGAAGACCGCTTTGGCGGCATGGGCATCACGGAACACGGTTATGCGTCCAGCACGCCGGTGACCGACGGCCAACGCGTCTACGTGTTCTTCGGCAAGACCGGAGTCCTGGCCTTCGATTTTCAGGGAACCGAATTGTGGCGCGCCGAGGTGGGCCACGAGTCCTCGAATCGCCGCTGGGGCTCGTCCGCCAGCCCGATCCTGGATGGCGACAAGCTGATTGTGAATGCTTCCGAGGAGAGCCGGACGCTCCTCGCCTTGGACAAGTTGAGCGGAAAGGTGCTGTGGAAGTCGGAAGCCGCCGCCTTGGAACTGACCTATGCCACGCCTCTGGTCGTCGCGCTCGCCGACGGACGCCAGGAACTCGTGCTCGGCGTTCCCGGCGAAGTGTGGGGATTGAACCCTGACACCGGAAAGCTCAAGTGGTACGCGGCGACGAGGCTCAGCGGCAACGTCGCGCCCAGCCCGGTGGCTCAAGCCGGAGTGGTCTACGTGATGGGCGGCTATCCCGAGCAGCAGACCGTGGCGATCCGCGCCGGCGGCAAAGGGGACGTCACCGCGAGTCACATCCTCTGGAGCAGTCGCGACAGTTCGTACGTTCCGTCGCCCGTCCTGCACGAGGGGTGCCTGTACTGGGTCAGCGACCAGGGCATCGCCAACTGCGTCGAGGCGGCAACGGGCAAGTCCCTGTACCGCGAACGGCTGCCACGTGCCGGCGGTGCCGGAGCGGGCAAGCCCTTCTATGCCTCGATCGTCCTCGGCGGCGAGCGACTGTACGCCGTCAGCCGCACCGGCGGCACCTACGTTCTACCGGCCAAGCCAGCCTTCGAGGTGCTCGCCCACAATCAGTTCGCCTCCGACGAATCCGACTTCAACGCCTCGCCGGCAATCAGCGACCGCCAGCTGTTCCTCCGCTCGAATCGCTTCCTCTACTGTATTGAGGCCGAGTGAGCCATTGGCGACCGCTCGGATGGCCTTCCTCCGCCGCGCACCAGCAACTCCCTGTAGCGACAGAAAGCCCCACGGCATGAACGGCTCACACCCGATGATCCTGACCCTGACGCTCCTGCTCGTCGCCACGCCCTGCGGGGCCCAATCCGAGCCTGCGCCGCAGCCGCCGACGCTGCGCTACTGCGTGCTCGACACAGGGCAGACGAGTGTTTTCAGCGATCAAGGCCAATTGCTGGCAACGCCTCGGCCAGGCGAGCCGTTCTTCGGCCAGGACGCCCAGTACCAGGGCCCCGAGCCCAAGTATACACGAAGCGCCGACCGACTGACGGTGGATGAGCAGCACACCGGACTGACTTGGCAATGCAGCCCGGAGGTGAACGGGGACGGCGAGTTGAACCCCGACGACAAGCTGACCTGGGCTCAAGCCCAAGCGCGCCCGGCGGCTCTGAATGCCGCCAAGTTCGGCGGTTACAGCGACTGGCGACTGCCGACGATCAAGGAACTCTACGCCCTGATCGACTTTCAGGGCGTGGACCCCAGTCCCTTCGCTGCCGACGCGGCGAACCTGAGGCCGTTTATCGACACCAGGTATTTCGCGTTCGTCTACGGGGACGAGCGTTTCGGCGAGCGCGTGATCGATTCGCAATACGCCTCGTGCACGGCCTACGTCCACGAGACCCGGCCCGGGTCTACCAAGCTGTTTGGCGTCAACTTTGCCGATGGCCGCATTAAAGGATACGACTTGACCATGCCGGGCGGCCGCGAAAAGTCGTTCTACGTCCTCTGCGTGCGCGGCAACCCGAACTACGGCCAGAACCAGTTTCGGGACAACGGCGACGGGACCATTGCCGACGAAGCGACCGGACTCGCGTGGGCCAAGGACGACAGCCAGACGGGCATGAGTTGGGAGGAAGCGCTGGCGTGGGTCCAAGCCAGGAACCGGGAGAACTACCTGGGCCATGGCGACTGGCGGCTGCCCAACGCCAAGGAGTTGCAGACCATTGTCGACTACACGCGCTGCCCCGACACGACGCAATCCGCCGCCATCGCCCCCGTGTTCACGTGTACGCGGATCACCAACGAAGCGGGCCAAGAGGACTTCCCGTGCTACTGGACCGGGACCACGCACGGCACGTCCGGCGGCCGGGCTGCCGTCTACGTTTCCTTCGGCCGCTCGCTGGGATCCATGTTCGGCCAATGGCGCGACGTCCACGGCGCCGGCTCGCAGCGCAGCGACCCCAAGTCAGGCGACCCGGCCAGCTTTCCGCAGGGCCGCGGACCTCAGGGGGACGCGATCCGGATCCACAATTTCATCCGGCTGGTCCGCAGCATGAATCCGGAATCCGTGCGGCTCGTCGAGCCCGATCTGACTCCACTGCCGATGGGGCCATCGCTGGGGTTCGCCGGCCCGGGTCCCGAGCGAGGTGGCTTGCGAGGGCCGGGCGGCCGGAACCGCGAGTTCCACCTGATCCCGCCCTTTGCGGCGGAGACCATGAACCTCACGCCCGACCAACAGCGGCAGCTCACCGAACTGAAACGGGAAGTCAAGGCAAAGCTGGACAAGATCCTCGGCCCGTAGTGTCGCGGCAGACCGCTCAGGGAACGGTGTAGCTGAAGCGGACCTCTCGATTCCTGTGGTCGACGGTTTCGTCCTCCGGGACGCGGGAACTCACAAAATCGACCGTGGCCCGGTCCGGCGAAACCGTGACCCGCAGATGCCCCGGACCGCCCAGGATGGTGCAACGGACGTAGCCGTATTCGGTGGCCGTGCGCGGCACGTTGTACCGCCGCAGTCCCGGCTGGGGCGACTCCTGGTACACGATGCCGTCCAGATCTTGCTTGGCGAACAGGTGGTCGTGTCCGTGGAAGACGATGGAGACGCCGGCTTCCTTCAAGAGTTGATGGATCGGCGCGGGCCAACCGGGACGATGCTGCTGGAAGCCGTCGCTGCCGTCCGCGTTCTTGCCGCCCCATTCGAAGAAAGGAGCGGCTTCCACGCCCCCGCGGCTCTGGTTGTCCGCGCCGCCGACCAGGTGGTGGATGAACACGAACTTGAGTTTGGCGTGACTGGCCTGCAGCGTCCGCCGGAGCCACTCATACTGTTTGACTCCCAGCGTCCGAGTCCAGTTGTCACCGCCGCGGGATGGCCGCGGCGCGTACCAGAACGGGTCCAAGACGATGAACTGGGCGCCGCCCCACTCCCAGGCAAAGTAGTTCTGCAGCGAGCCGGCGAACGGGGCAGGGGTGTCGCTGCCGGTGTAGAATCCGTCGGGGCCGGCGGCGGCCGCGGGATCGGGATTGGGAAAGTACTTCTTGCGCATCCCGTTGGACCAGATCGTCAGACTGTCCCCCGTGCCGTCCACGTACCGGCCGCCTTCGCCGTCGTGATTGCCCAGAACCAGGTACAACGGCGCCGAGTGGCAGAGTAGACCGAAGTAATACCGCTGGGCGAGGTACTGCTTGGCAGCCGATTCGCGACTGGCGTGCTTCTCGCTCATGAACGTGTCCCCGAGATCGATGTGGAAATCGGGCGTGTCGGCCAACGCGTTGACGAGCGTCTGCCGGTACAGCGCCGGCTCGGTCTGTTCGTCCAGGTGCGAATCCGCCGTGACGGTGAAGGTGAAGGGACTGCCCGGCGGCCGAGCCGTGTGGAAAGTGGCCTCGGGGCCGCGCTGAAACGGCTCGTCCGCCGAGCGGCGCGAGCAGAACGCGTAGTAGTAGCGAGCGCCGGGCCGCAGTGCGTCAATCACAAGCTCTTCCGGCCGCCCCTCCTTGAAGGCCCGCGGCGGTGTGGCCGGCGAAGTCGGGGCCGGTTCCGTGCCGCATGCCACATAGCCTTCCAGATCTTGATAGGCCAGCGCGGACAGGGCGATTGATCGGGACGTCGGTCGAGCCAGGATCAGGTCGAACGGATGCTCCGGCACGTCGGTGCGGAACTCGCCGCCTGCGCCTTGCCGCGGTGCCTCGCGGGGGCTCGCCACAGCCTGCGTCCCGCGGCCCTTTCCGCCCTTATCCTGAGCAGGGCCGCGGAGTTTCACCCGATCCGGACGATCCGCCGCGGGGGATGCGTCCTGCTGAGCGTCGGCCGGGGCGACGTTCCATTCCCCCGAGGCCATGACGGCCAAACCGGCCGCGATGACGGCGATCTGCAGCGCGAGTCTGCGGTGCACGAGGCTCATTCCGCCGCTCCTTTCGTTGTTCCCCCGGCCCTGGCCATGGTATTCAGTCCCAGCGACTCGGCCGCTGCCCAGCACACGTCGGCATCAGGATCGCTCAGTGCCTGCCAGAGCACGAACTGAACACGAGGATCGGCCGGGGCGACGGCCCCCAACGCCCTGGCGGCCCAGAATCGCACCGCGGCGTCCGGGTCCCGGAGGGCGACCTGCAACTCGGGCACGGCGGCCCTGCCGGCGAGGCCCATTTGACCGATTGCCATCGCTGCGCAGCGGCGGAGGACGGCCGGGTCGGCATCCAGCAGCAGGACCAGTTCGTCAAGGGCTGGCTCGCCCAAGCGGGCGACGCTCAAGAACACCTCGTCCCGCAGGCCGGCGTCACTCGTCTTCGAACCGAACTCGACCAGCTCGCTCAGAATCGCCCCGGCCGCGGGACCGCATTCCCGGATGGCCATGATGGTCTCGAGTTTCTGGTCCGGGAGATCGCGTTCCAGTTGGGTCGCGAGTGCAAGTGCCGCGTCCGCCGTGCCGATCGATGCTAACGCCTCGATGGCATCCTCGCGGACTCGCCAGTCCGAGTCGGGCAGGAGCCGGGCGATCGCGGGAACCGCCGGTGCTGCGGCCGGCCCAATCCTGGCGAGCGTGGCGAGGACCGTTGAAACCGACGGATCCGCGGGCATTGCCAGGAGGCCGATCAGTTCCGGAACCGCCGGCTCGGCCTCGGGGCCCATCCGACTGAGGGCGACGGCCGCAAATTCTCGCACCCCGGAGTCTGGGTATTGCAGCAGTCCACGGAGTGCCGGAACGGCGCGGCCGCCATACTCTGCCAAGGCCTCGGCGGCGTGCAGCCGCTCGACAAAACTAGCGGAGTTTTTCAGCCGCTGGCACAGCCCGTTCAACGACTCGGTTCCGTTTGCCACAGCGGCTTGCAGGCAGGCCGCAAGTCCGCATACCGCAACGGCTACGACAAACCGCAACCTCATGGTCGACTCCCCACAGACAGAATTCCCAGTTCCACTTCAGCGAGCCCGGATTCGTCCCCGCGCTCGTCGTTCCGATTCGATGTCAGTGCTTGCCAAAGACTCCGGTACTCGTCGGGCATCGAGCGGCTCCGGAGGCGTTCGGCATTCTGGCGGACGGCTTCAACCGCCTGCCGATAGCCTTGGACAGCCTGGGCCGCGGTTTCGCTGTCTCCGGCCGCGGCCTCACGCAGCAGTGCCGCCCGGGCCTGGTCCAACCCGTCCAAGGCCTGCTGGAGATCCACGCAGGCTGGCATCGAGCGCGGCTCCGACGGGGAAGATGCGGAGGCAGCCTCCGCGTCCAACGCGTCGCTTGGGACCATCTCCTGGCCGCCCACCGACGCGTCTTCCTCGGCGGTTCGGTTCTTCGACGACGAATACCAGGCCATGCCGACAACAGCCGCAACCAACGCGGTGGAGAGCATCGCCTGCGTCACTCGTCGCATCCAGATTTCGGAGATCATTGCAGAATTCCCCAGATTGCCGCCTTGGCCCCGCAGTCGGCCACACTTGCACAAGGCCCGCATTCGGTCCGGCAACGTCCGAATTCGCCTCGCGGGGCAGAGAGGGAACCGAGGCCGTGGGCTGACGGTTTACCGTTGGAAGACAGTTTTCTTGCGGGACTTGCCCCGCGGGCGGCCAGGATGATCCATGAACCGAGGATTTCGCGAACGGTGCCAAGCCACAGGAAGCGGTGTTGAATACACTGGAACGATTCCAACTCACACTGAACAACCCCTTATGACCATGGCAGATCCTACTTCCGACTCCAGTATCACCCGGCTGCGCGAGGCCGGCCCGCAGGCGTTGGCCGAGGCTTTGTCGCTGTATGCCGAGCGGCTGGAGCGGATCATTGATTTGCGGCTGGATCCGCGCTTGTCGGGACGAGTGGACGCGTCGGATGTGCTGCAGGAAGCCTACATCGAGGCCTGCAAGCGGCTGCCGCGGTACCTGGCACAGCCGCGCGTCAGCGTGTTTGTCTGGCTGAGGGGCGTGATTCTGGACACCCTGATCCACGTTCACCGCCGGCACTTGGCGGACATGCGTCATGCCGGCCGAGATGTCTCGCTGCACGCCGGGGCGGGGCCGCAGGCGAGTTCCGTCTCGATGGCCAGCTGGCTGGTCGGCGACTTGACTTCTCCCAGCCAGGCGGCGA
This sequence comes from uncultured Planctomycetaceae bacterium, assembly GCA_903927685.1. The sequence goes on along the minus strand of CAIYOB010000653.1, from coordinate 2,239 downwards.
TCCGCGACGAGACGGCCAGGAAGATCGAACAGGTGCTCGCGACGATGGACGAAATCGACCGGGAAGTCTTGATCCTGCGGCATTTCGAGCAATTGAGTAACGACGAGGTGGCCAGCGTCATCGGCGTCAAGAAGGCTGCCGCCAGCCGGCGGTACATGCGAGCGCTGGCCCGATTTCGCGAGGCCCTGGAGAATCTGCCTCGCTGCGACCTGGAGGCGTGAGGTGCATGGACGATCCGGACCACGATCCCCTGGAACGGCTGGCGGACGAGTTTGCCGAACGGCTGCGCCGCGGCGAGACTCCGACTGTCGCCGAGTACGCGGAGGCTCATCCGGAATTGGCGGACGAGATCCGGGACGTGTTTCCGTCCATCCAGATGATGGAGCAACTGGCGTTGCGGCGTCAGCAGCAGCGGACGGCGAACCAGTCTCCGCCGGGCGCGGCCGTGTCCGATCCGGAACGGCTGGGGGACTACCGGATCCTGCGGCGGATCGGCCAGGGGGGCATGGGAATCGTGTACGAAGCGATCCATGAGTCGCTGGGCCGGCACGTGGCCGTCAAGGTCCTGCTACCGCAACTGGCCGTGTCCGAGCAACATGTCGCCCGCTTCGTCCGCGAAGCCCAAGCGGCCGCTCGGCTGCACCATACGAATATCGTGCCCGTATTCGGCGTCGGCCAGGATCAAGGCTATCACTACTACGTCATGCAGTTGATCGCGGGTCAAGGCCTGGATCTCGCGGTGGCCCGGAAGAAGATCGGCAGCGAGACCGGCCCCCACACTCGCTGTGCGCGGGTCTCGGACCCCGCACCCGTCCCGTCCGATCAGTCTCCAGAAACCCGGGAGACCTGCGGTCGGTCGTTTCGGCGAGGTCGGGAGACCTTCGCCGAGCGTGGGACCTTCGCCGACCGTGGGCCGCGCTACGGGCACTCCGACAACGAGTGGCTGGCCGTCGCCCGAATCGGAGTCCAAGCGGCGGAGGCGTTGGCCTATGCGCATGCCCAAGGCACGTTGCACCGCGACATCAAGCCGGCCAATCTACTGCTCGACAGCCAAGGCGTCGTGTGGGTGGCCGATTTTGGACTCGCCAAAGTCCTGGACGACGTGTCCCTGAGCCATTCCGGCAGCATCCTCGGGACGCTGCGTTACATGGCCCCGGAACAGCTGCATGGCCAGGCCGAGGCGCGCAGCGACATCTACAGTCTCGGCCTGACGCTGTACGAACTGCTGGCGGGCAGGCCGGCGTTTGAAGAAACCGTCCCGAGCAGCCTGATCCAGAAGATCACGCAGGGCGAAGCCATGCCGCTCCGCCAGGTCCAGCCGGGCGTGCCGCGTGATCTGGAGACCATCGTCGCGAAAGCCGCGGCGCGGGAGGCCGGCCATCGGTATGCCTCGGCGTCCGAACTGGCGGACGACCTCCGCCGGTTCGTGAATGATCTGCCGATCCACGCCCGCCGGGTGACGGCGGCGGAACGCGTTTGGCGCTGGAGTCGGCGAAACCCGCTGCTGGCCGCCTTGTCCGCCAGTTCCATCGTCCTGCTGCTGGCCATCACCCTGCTGTCATCGCTCGGCTACGTGCAGGTCCGCCACGCCTACGACCAGGCCGATCAGGCGTTGGGCCAAGCCCGCCGTTCGGAAGCGAATGCTGTCGCCGCAGCCCGGCAGGCCGAACAGGAACGCCAGCGGACGCAACGGGAATACGAGCGTGCCGACGCGAATCTGGCCGTCGCCCTTGCGGCGTTGGATGAAATCTCGGACCGCCTGGCCTCGCGGCCCCTGCCCGAATCGGTGCGGCTGGGCAGCGACGACGCGTCCGGACAGCAAACGCTGAGCGGGCTCTCGGATGTGGACGCCGAGACCGTCCAGAGCCTGCTGCGGTTCTACGATCAGTTCGCCAGCCAGAACGCGGCCGGAGCCAGCGTGGATTTCGCCACGGCGCGCGTCCAACGCCGCATCGGCGACATTCGCGCGCGGCTCGGCCATTACGATCAGGCCGTGTCGGCATATCAGCAAGCCTGGAGTGCCGCCGGCAAGTTGCGAAACACGCGACCGGCGGACGTGGACCTGCTGCGGTTCGAGGTGCAAACCGGCAACGCCTGTGGAGCGGCGCTGCTCAAGAGCGGGGATTTCCAGCGGGCGATCGAAATGCACCGCCAAACCGAGCAACTGCTCGCGGCTCAAGCGTCGCCGCTCGCCGACCGACCGGAACTGCGGTACGAGCAGGCCCTGACTCTCCAAGCG
>CAIYOB010000652.1 GCA_903927685.1 uncultured Planctomycetaceae bacterium | reverse complement strand
GTCGTCGTCGACAAGAACTGGCAGCAGCGAGCCGACCGAGTCGAACGTCTCGGCTAGCTCCTTGTCCTTGAACTGTCCAAACCGGTTTTGAATGAATGTCATGAAGGCGCCGAACGCCGTCGTGCGGTTCCGAATCTCGTGAACGAGCATCTGCGCGATCGTGCCGACCGTCGCCAGGCGGCTGTAATAAACAAAACGCTGCTGGATGGCGTCACGGGCCGCATCAAAGGCTTCAACGTGTTTGCGAACGATTGGCAACGCATCCGAGGCGTCGAGTCCTTCCTCCGCCAGTTCGCCGATGTCGGAGACCAATTTCTCGGTGGCGAGTTGCCCGAACAGGTTCTGCAAAGGTTGATTGCGATCATGGCGGATGCGGTCAAGATCCCGCTCGTTTTCGAGCATGGAGACAACGGCTTTAAGCAATTCCTGAAACTCGCCGACGGGCAAGCCGTCAACCAGCCGTTCCCGGTCGCTCGTGTCCTCGATGTCCGGATTTTCTTCCGCCGTGATTGCCACATACCCGACAAGCTGGCTGGTGCTCATGCGAGTGCCGACCTTGCTTACGCGCCGCAAGTCCAATCCCAGCCAATCCCGCGCCCCCTCGGACTTTGGAAGAACGAGAATCCCGTCGCGATACACGGAAATACCCTTGTGTGCCCGAATGGCTTTCCTGACGCGATTCTGTTTAAAATCGAAACGGTCGGCTATTTCCTGGGTATCCTCCGAAGCGATGTCCCAGGCGCGAATCTCAAACGAGAACCCGCCGCAATGCGGAGCATCCGGGGAGAACGGGAACCTATGCTTGTCGAGAATGGTGTCGTAGACCTGTTCCCATGTGTAGGAAAGGGCCTTTGTTCTCGGCTTTCCGTCACGAACAGGGGCAAAACGATACTTCGCCGTCACGTTCCCGGCGGCATCAACCGCGCCGGCAATGCATTACTTGGGTTTGCTCAGGAACTCCGGAGACTCGATACGAACCGGATCCGCGGCCTCCGTTCCAGGCGCGGACAGGAAGACGTTGAACTCACCACCTGCGGCAAAAGGAGAGATCAGCCGTGCCAGATTGTCCTCTAAATCGGTTACACCAGCTGCGTCCCAGTTGGCCTTGAGACCGAAGACCCGCAGCCGCGTTCCCGACTTCTTGAACGGTGACTCGCGCATATACTCCCGGCAACTGGCGAAACAGGAGGTAAGATCGTCTCCTGCCGCGATGTCCTCCCAGTTCACGCGCACTTCCCAGCAGGTGTCGCCAGGCGCTCGCGTCACCATGTGAAGTCGGCCGCCGAGTCTCGCCACCGACAGCCGTCCAAGGCCTTTCTCCCCGGCAACACGGCGCTGTTTCTTGCCGCTCTGCGTGAACGGATTCTGTTGCCGGTAGGGTGTGGCAACAAGGCACCAGACATCCTGAATCACATCCTTGGACATACCAAGGCCATCGTCCTCGATCTCTAGGTAGGCGCCGAGTTTCGGGTGGGTCTTGAAGCGAATCCACACGTTGGCGGCAAAGGCGTCGTACGAGTTCTTCACCAACTCGATGACCGCAACCACGTCGTTGGTGACAAGGTCGGCCCCAAGTGCAGCAAACACGCGCGGATGCATGCGGAACTCGATCCGCTCAAAACCTTTCTCTGACTCCGCTTTGTTCATGGTTTGTCATTCCTGATGCGCATCCCAGCCAGCAATCCCGAGTGGCCCGATATATCGAGATGGCTTCGCTTCGAGGGCAGGAACGCGGCAACCCGGCGTGCGACACCGGCCAGCAGATCCACACCCCGTGCGTCGGCCCTCTTGAAGGAGCACTCCCACACCACAACGGTTCTCCAGCCCGCTTCGCGAAGGCCGGACAAAACCGCCGCATCTCGCCTTCGGTTCCCTTCCAGTTTCCCGCGCCACCAGCGACGGCGAGTTGTGGGGATGTTCGTCTCTCGACACCCATGATAGTGCCAGAAGCAACCGTTCACGAAAACGACCGCGTGATGTTTCGGGAAGACCATGTCCGGTTTACCGGGCAGATCGCGACGGTGCAGACGGTAGCGAAAGCCGGCGCGGAACAGGGCGCGGCGAAGCGAGACTTCGGGTGCGGTGTCTTTGGAGCGCACTGCCGCCATAATCCTGCTTCGGGTTTCTTTGTCAACAATGTCCATTTTCGCTCGCAATGCAAGGCTACACCGG
>CAIYOB010000651.1 GCA_903927685.1 uncultured Planctomycetaceae bacterium | reverse complement strand
TTCGGCTTCCTGCTTTGCCTGAGCGGCGGCGGCCTCCTTCTTCATCGCCGCGCGGAAAGCGGCCGAGTAACCTTCCAACTTCACTTGCGTGACCTGATCGCCCGAAGCTTTGAGGCTGACGATGACCAGGTCATGGTCGTCCGCTTCGAACGAGAGCGACAGCGATTTTTCCGCAGGCGACTCATGCGGCTGGGATGGAAAGCCGATGCCCGGCATCGCCTGACGGTAGTACTGCGCCGTGCCGACAATGTCGCGAGGAACCTCGCAGGTGAGCATCCACCGCGAGTCCTCGATCTGGACGTTTTGGGCGTCCTCCGGCGCGGGCAAGTCGTGTTCGAGCATCGCCACGCTGCCTTGAACGGCGACCTTGTCCGGCTCCCCCGCCGGCTTGTTGATAAACACGCGAACACTGCATGCCTTCTTGCGGAACAGCAAATCGCTCGCCTCGCCACCGTCTGCTGCTTGACTACCACTCCGATCGTACTCTTGCCATCCGCGCGACTTCATCAACTGCCGCAAGGTGGCGGTCGCCTCGTCGACTTTGCTGCGGGCGAAATAGAGTGAACTCGACTGAGTGCTGTACTGGTCTTCCGCGCCATCAAGCCGGGGGAGGGTTCGGGCATCGAAATTCCCCAGGTGCTCGATCGTCACGCTGGATTCCTTGACGCCGCCCGACAGCACGGTCAGCATCAGAAGATAGCCGTCCTTGCCGAAGCTCACTTGCGCGAACGAATCGGTTACCTCCTCGGCCGTTTCTGGGCCTGTTCGTTTCCAGCCGAGTTGCTCCAATTTGCCGCGGTAGAAACTGACCGCGGCGAAGACGGAGACTGGCGCACTGACTTGCAGCTTCGTGGGCGACATTTCGCCCACGGCGGAGCCCTCCGGCGCGGGTAGTTTCTGCAAGTCGAGCACGCCGACCAGTTGCCGGGCATCGGCAGGTTCCACCGGCTTCGGCGGCGCAGGAGGGGGCGGCGCCTGCTCGACCATCGGCTTCGGCGGGGCAGCGAGGTCTGGCGATGGCCCGACCGAAGGCTTCGCCGCCGTCGAATCGGTTTCGGTCCGTTCCGCTGGCTTGCCGGTGCTTGCGGCCTCGGTTGGCTTCGTCTCTGAGGGCGATGAAGCCGCTGCCGATGAAGCCGCTGCCGCTGCAGGGGAAGGCTTTCCCGGCGTCATTAGGTTGGTCCCGGCTTCTTCTCCCACATCAGGCTGGCGGCCGCACCCAGCAACGACAACGCCAAGAAAGAGACAACCCCAAACCATTGCCTGTCCGTTTCGCCCGCGCTGCATAGGGAAGGTTCCAATTAAAGTTGGTCGGATATCGTCCGCTCGCAACGAGCGAACTGGTCGTATTGAAGGGCGACAGATTATAGGGTGAGCGCTGAAAAAGAACAGGCAAAACACTAAAGCGTAGATCTTTGGGTCTATTTAGACATGCCCGCTGCGCAAATCGCGGTTTGTGGCATGGGTGGGCGCGACCTGTGCACTTTTGGCACATCCCGTTGCGCGGTTGGGTCACCTCCAGCCGGTGTCGCAACAACTACACCCAAGCGAGCAACGGTAGTCGGCCAAACTGCGGCGAGATGCCCCAGCCGATCGCTTCCGGGCTGAGGCGGAAGTGCCCGAGGGCTGTCAGATCTTTGCGCGCAAGAGCTTGGAAGAATCTGCGTCGGTGTGCACCACCCGAAGCCCGCTCGGGAGGCTCACGTAAGTTGAGCGTCTGTTAGCGGCTACTACAGCGAAGAGATCGTGCGCGGCGTCGCAGCGGTGGGACTCGATCCGTACTTCGCCGTGGGCCGGCAAGAGCACGAGCAAAGCACAACACGCCATCAGCCCCGCAACACACTGGCTTGGCTTATCGTATCATTCTACTCCCTGACAAGGCGGTGTACCTCAGGCGGGCCGCCAATCCCTTTTCCGGCGATCACAATAGGTGGTTCGGCAGCCTGCACGCCATCATTTCGCGAGAGGTTTCGGAGTCCTCGGTAGGTAAGGTGGCAACCAGTGCCGTCGCCTGTAGGAGTTCCTTTCCGGGAACCTTTGCCCGATGGCCACGATCGCGGGGAAAGTCGCGCGGGTGCTCAATAAAAGAGGGGAATGCGGCTCGAAAATGCTTGACTGCCCTCGCAGAGCCGGGAATTCGACCATCAACACGGCCCTTGCGAGACTGGCCCCCGTGGGTGGCGATGTGCCCATCACCTGCCGGATCGCGGTCAGGAGCTACGCTCACAGCCGGGCATGTCGGCGGCGAACCTGTGGCTGGCCGGCTGCCTGGGGATGCGTGACGTCCTCCAGCACATGCCGGATTGCGACCGAGCGTTACCGGCCAGACACGTCGGGGGCGATCGTGTGGAACCGGTCGCCTGGGCCGCGTGGGCGGCGACGGGGGGTAGCACCCGCCGGATCGTGGCCAGGCGTCAGCGTCGTCTCCGTGGTCATGTCACGACGGATCGAATCCCGTTTTGGCCGCGCGCCAAAGACGTGGCTCATCCGGAGGCGTACGCACTCGACGGGCCTCGGCTGGGCGTTGCAGGCGGGGTGTGGTAACGTGGATTCCAGGGCGATGGGTGATATCTCGCGCAGGTGGAGAATTGCTCGATGGCGGCGGAACCGTTGGTTATTTACTCGCACAGGATTGATCCGGCTGGGGTGCTGCGGGTATTGCGGGAGATGGCACCGGGGCTGGTGGTTACGGGAACGGAGGAGAATTGGAGCACCATTGCGATTGCCCTGCGGAGAGGCTGGCGGCGGCGGAAGGCGACCGTCTGGTTCTCGCATGATCGGGAGTATTACTCCGGGCCGGAGTTCACTAGGCAGATGCAGGGCATGCAGGAGTACTTGGCGAGGTTTCCGGAGAACGAGAACAGCGAACGGATCATGCTGCTGGTCCAGTCGTTCCGCTTTGCCATCACGGTGCATCCACAGCCGCAACCGCCTTTGGATCTGGACGTGACGGATGAGCGGCTAGAGTTTGTCTACGCAGTGGCCAAGCACTTGGATGGGGCGACCTTCAGTCCATCCGGGTTGCGCGATGCGGCGGGCCGGGTGCTGGTGCATGCGAAACTAGATCCCGATCCACAGGCGGTCATGCCGCAGATTTACAGGAAAGCTCCGCCGCCGTCATCGCTGTATCGCTACCAAGGCGGAACGATGCCGAACCCGCCATCGCCGACATCCGAACGCGTGGCACGACGGGCGCTGTGTTTGGGGGCGGTGGCATGGCGGGCCATGCTGGAGCGGGGGAATGACGTGCGCGAGGAGTTGGAGCGGGCCCGCACGGAGTTTCTGGAGTGGGTGAACGCCGTCGGGATCGGCGAGGAGTTGGAGCCGGATGAGTGGCGGCTGCTGCAGCGGCCGGTGGGGATGCTGGATCAGCAGGAAGCGATAGATGCGGAGTGGCTGATCGAGGGGGCGGCGGTCCTGGCGTGGGCGTTGGGAGCGTTCGAGTTGCCGCCGTACGACCGGGAGGCGGACGTCAGCACGCTCTGGACAGTGCTCGGGTTGGATTCGGTGGACACTGCGCCGGAGTTCCTGGCCAATCCTGGGCTGCGGCCAGGCGACGAGGTCGAGACACTCTCGCGGCAGATCCTGGGGATTCACTGGCGTTTGCGTGAGCAGCGATTGCGGCCAGGGATGCGGGTGCGGGATTTCGAGGATACGTCGCAGGAGGCGTGGTTCGGGAAGTTGCCGCTGGATGGGGTGCGGTTTGCGGAAGGGGATTTGGCGATCGGGGAGCATGCGGTGGGGAATGCGCCCCAGCAGGTGTTGTTACCGTGCATGCTGGTCGTGGAGGAGCGGCATCGCGCGGTGAACTGGCTGTGCGGGGATGATGAGGTGTATTCGAGGGTGGATACGCCGACGTAGGGGCTGCCGCATACAGGAGCTACTCCGCTGCCGAGCTGGCCAAGACGTGTGAGCGTAAGACATTAACCTGGCAATGACGTTCCGCCTCTCCAATCCGCGCTAGGCCCCCACAAAACTGCCAGGGTTCAGCGCCGAACGCTCATAACCAGACATCTTGGCGGCGATCGTGTGGCCAGTCCAAGGCCGGCTGCCTAGTGTCGCGCGGGCGAAATGGGGGCATTACCTGCCGGATCGCGGCTGGGCGGCAGCCAGGCACATCGGAAACGAGCCTGGGCCCAAGCCGAGCAAACTGACGTTCGCTGGTCCTTGCTCGCACAGGTCACATCCACCTGAGCACGGACGCTGGATGCCACGGCGGTCCAGTCGACGTTGCGCCGTCAGTCGGGGGCGTGCTACGGTGAGCCTGATTCGCTGCCTGACACAACCAGCCGTGCTCCGAGAGCTGAGACGAGCCGATCGAGCACATCCGAACGCAGGGTGCGGTCCCCGGCGAGAAACTCGGACAGATGAACCGGTGTCGTTCCGACAAGATCCGCCAGGGAAACCAGGTCCCGATCGCCGCCATGAATGGCACGCCTCAATTCACCGCTGAAGGTGTCTTCCTCAGCCGCCTCTCGCATTCGTCGCTCCCGTACGACCAGATCGGGTAGCTCTGCGGCGATCTTTTTCCGGGCCTGCTCAAGGCGAGCCAAGTGGTCGGGCGCTAATCCGCGGCGTGATGGACTTGTCATGGCTATTCCTCACTGGGGTCGTACCCCAACAACATGGCAGACCCGACGAGTGACTCACGTCGGGCCTGTCGGGATGCCTGACCACATGCTCGAACTCGTCTGTTGTCACGTCATGCTCCGCAATGTGATCGACGTTTTCGTCCATCCACAGGAATTCGGCGTACGGCATTGCGGTTCCCTATGCCCTAAGTTCCGATTCTTGAACGGAGCGACGAACCCACCCTTCCGATGTGAGTCTTCCTCGGTTGCCACAAAAGGCCTCGCCGTGACGTATTTCAGCCAACAGGTTGGTCGCAACGCGATCTATTATACGGCATGTCCTCGCCGGAGTCAGTGCCGGGCACGATTAGGCTTGGAGACGAGGGCCCCATGTCATGTCGAAAGCGCGGCAAGAGGGGACAATGCCCCACGCTCGCTCCACCCGTTATGGCTGATTTCTGCTGAGTGCGCAGCCTAAGGGCTTTAGCGAATGCGAACGCAGCAGCAGTTCCGGGGGGTATCACGCGCGCGTGAGTCAAATTCATCCGCTGCAGCGACCGACATCAGCGATGGCTCGAAAGACGAGCCGGAGGGTGGTCCAACGTGACACGAGAAGTTCGTCCTTCGCTCACGCTGAGCGTGCCCGCGTTGAAGCGTCCTTGAAGCAAACCTTCATCGCCTACAATCCACCACGCAGCGAAAGCCAATGGTGGAACAACGGTCCAGGCCGGGATACAGGAGGATGAACTTGGCGTGATGATCGCACGGCCGGGGGCCGCCGTCGTTGTACCAGATGCTGCGCGTGTCGGGATGGGCGTGCGGATCGAAGTAGCTTCCGCCGCGGACCATGACGAAACGCGTGTGGCCGTCGGATCGCTGGCTTTCGGTCCACTCGTAGACATTGCCCGACATATGATAACAACCGCACGGGCTGCGGCCCGCTTCGCACGAGCGGACCGGCGAGGTGTGCGTGCCAGTCGTGTTGGCCCGCTCGGGCGTCGGATCGCCGTCGCCCCAGGGCCACTTGCGACCGTCGGTGCCCTGGGCCGCCAGGTGCCATTCCTCTTCCCTGGGCAGCCGTTTGCCGGCCCAGGCGGCGTAGGCCCGGGCGTCGTTCAGGTCGACGTAAACCACCGGATGGTCCGCCAGTTCTTCGGGCATCCGGCCGCCGGGCCAATGCTTGAGGAAGTTTCTCGGCTCCCGGGGGGCGTAGCCCGTGGCGTCAAGGAACTCTTTGAATTGTGCGTTGCTGACTTCCGCCTCATCGATATAAAGCGGGCCGACGGTCAACGGGCCGATCGAATGTTCCACCTGGCCCATCTTGAAGAACTGCGACTCCCAGTCCTTGGGATCCGACGCCGGATCGGGGTAGCAGCCGCATTCGAGGGTCTTGTGCGACAGTTTCATGGTGATCTGCGCCTGCGGAACGAAGACCATCCCCTCCGGCTTCGCATCCAGAGGGATCGGCACGGTCGGCTGGACGGGAATGGGATGCACCACCGGCTCCTCGCGATTGCGAACGTCGTCGGCCAGGCGAGCGGTCCAATCCTGGCGGCGTTGCGTCTCCAACAGTTGGGCAAGCTTCGCGTCCGGTTGCGTCGCGCCGGTGACCAGGAGCCCGCATAGCCGGTCGATCGACCCGATCACCTGCCAGCGGCCGTTCCCCGCGTCCGCCACGGGCAATTCCCGCCCGCTCCAGAGGTCATAGGCATTGGGCTTGCCGCCGGGAGCCTCGCACGAGACGCAAAGCAAGCCTGTGTTCTCCAGCGGCGGCCCATGGTTGACGAGCGTGAAGAGCGTTTCATCGCCGAGGGTGAATCGATTGGCGAAGAGGTTGTCCTTCTCGGTGGGATAGAACGGCTGCCACTGTCCTCCGACGAAGTGATGTCGGTACGTGCGAAGAATCCGTACCGCGTGGGACCACAGCCTGCGATCCTTCGCGGGCCAAGGGTTGTAGGTCCCGAAGATGTTCTCCCAAACCGTCATACCGCTGCCGTTGAAGAAGGCGTTCTCGATCTCCTGATCGTGCGCAAGGTGGCGTTCGCCTCCGTGGCCTTTCCAGCGGCTGATCTGATACTCCGTATGCCGCGGCTCGATCCACTTGTGATGCAAGATGCCCGGCTCGGGGAAGGAATTCTGCCCGAACTGATACCACGAGCCCATCAAGAACGAGAGGTCTTCCACGCGCGGATAGAGTTCCGGAACCAGGACGACCCCCTTTCGCCGCCGGTCGACCTCCAGGCGCAGATCCGAGGAGCCCGACGACAGCGTATCGAGGAAGATGCCGTCGCAATCGATGGCCGCGACCAACTCGGCCAGGGCCACGGTGTCCGACACCGCTTCACGCCGCGTGGCGCGGTCCCAGGGGTTGTAGGCGATATGGACCTTCAGCCCGCGCTCGTGGAAGGCGTCCACCAGCCGGCGCAGGCCCTCCAGTCCGCCCGGCATGTCGCGATAGAAGTCGAACTGGTTCCGCTCGTCGAAGCCGATGCGGGGATAGGCCTGCCACAGCAGCACCGCGTCGTAGCCGCCGAACTCGCGCTGGCCGTCGGCCAGGAACTCGTCGATCGTGAACTTGCCGGACTGCGGATCGTAGAACGACAGGTCGTAGATGAAGGTCAGGTGATACGAGAAGCTGGTCGCCAGCCACTTCAGGTCTTCACGGTCGTACAAGCTCATGTCGAGCCGGGCATACTTGGCCGCCCCTTCCCGGATCGCACGGATGCGGCCTGGATTGTCGGTCGCCAGTTCGAAGTTGCGCAGGTCGATCTTCCCGGGCGCAGGGTCGCAAACTTGATCCATGCCGAAGATCGGACGCATCCAGGCCTCGTCCGGGTTGAACGGGGGAACCGTCGCCTTGGCGATGACCGTATGCCAGCGGCCGTCGCAGGGGACCTCGACCGGGAAGGCGTCGAGCGTGCTCCATCCGATCTTCTGGCCCTGGCGGTTGTGAATATCGAACGCCAGGTAGAACTTCCTGTTGCCGTTGCTGTTCGCGCGGACGTCAATCTTCCAAATCAACTCCTCGCCGCTTGCCAGCGCCAAGGCGCGCGACAGGCTCTCGTTCAAGCGAAGCCAGCAGCCGCCGCGGCCCTGGAAGTCGATCGTGTAGAGCATCTCGCGCTTCTGCGGGTCGCCCGCGTCCAGCCCACGCACCGATCGGCGATAGCTCTGCATGGCATCGAGCCACGCAGCGTACTGACGACGATCGGCCGGCGGCCGGATGAGTCCCGGCGGACCGATCTGGATGAGGTCGCTGACCGCCGCGCCTGCGCTTGGGTACACCCCGGCGCCGGGATCGAAGAGAGGGTGCTCAATCGGCGTGAACGCGCCGGCCGGCTGCGCTCCCAGCAAGAGGATGCTCAACAGCATAGGCCGCCCAACGAGGCGTGCAAACTTATTGGCGACGGCGACATCGATCGACATGAATACGCTCCTTCTGTCCGGCTCGTTGAAGAAATCGGCGGTGATCCGGGCCGCCTTGTCGCGCGAGGCACCAAACACCGCGTGTTCACGTGTCCTCCCAACGGTAGATGCCTGGCCAATCAGGTGCCAGCAAGTGCGGGCCGTCGAGGATGGACTTGGGGAACTCCTCGCCCATGGGGAACTCGACCAGCGGCATGAGCCGCTCGTCGCAGGCCATCGCCAGGTGCGCGTGCGGCATCCAGGCCCAGTGCAGATTGATCACCAACGGTGGATGGGCCCTGGCGTACTCGATCATCCGCAAGGCGTTGGTCACGCCGTTGTCGATGTACACGTCGGTCGAGCACTGGCTGATCGCACCCGCCTCGGCCCATTGCCGCATCACGTCCAGCGGCGTGCCATCGCCAATCGGAGAGCCCGGCCCCTCCGCCTGGATGCGCTGCTTCGTCCCGGTCTTTTGCAGCTCGACGTACTGGGGAATTCGCTGCTCGAAGGGCAGCGGCGGCAGCGGGCCTTCGATCCAGGAGTAGCCCAGTTCATCCATCAGCGCGAGGATTTCCTTGGCCTCGTCCAGCGATCGTGTGGCCAACTCGGCGGAGCCGGGGTACGGGTCCCAGGCCAGGATCGGTTCCGGGCCCGTCGCCGCACGCACGGCCCGCAGCGTCTCTTTCACCATCGCGAAGGAAATGCTCTCCGGCGTGCCCATGTTGCCGGGGAAGTGCAGTTTCGTCGCGCGGAGTCCCGTGCGTTTCAGATAGCCGACGACGTTGGCCGCGTATTTCTGCGGCGAGAAATCCGGCTGCCCGCCGCGGACATCGCCATAACGCAGCACCTTGGTCCGCTTCGTACCCAGCAGGGCGTGCAAGGGCTGGTTGAGCATCCGCGCGTGCAAGTCCCAGCACAGGATGTCCGCCGCCTTCAACTGGTCGGCCGGCACCTGGCGCTCGGTCATGACGTCGAACAACTGCTGGTGATCGAACAGATGGTGCGTCTTGAGGATCTCCGCGGTGGCGTCCGAAAAGCCCTTGCACGAGCGGACTGGCATCACGCCCACCGCGTCATTGGTCGCGGTGATCCGAATCGCGAGCCTCCGGCCCTCCTTGTCCGGCCGCATCGTCAGTCCAGGCAGTTCCACCAATTCCCACGACTTCAGATGCACCTCGCCCTGCCCATGGGGTGCGGCCCAGGCTGCCGTACGGCCGTCACTGTGAGCAATGGCCGCCGCCCACGCGCCTCCGGCAGCTGAGGACGCCAGAAAATCACGGCGCGTTAGAAAAGAATTCTGCGTCATCAGCATCTCCTGGCGTGGGCAGCATGGGTTTCGGCACTTTCGAGACCAGCGGTCCTGTGGGGTGGCTCGGCCGGAGACCGGCCACGGCGCGTGCCCGCGAGGAAGAAGCGGTGGTCGTCGGGAACCATGGGTGTCCATCCAGTCCATGAAGCGGAAGCAAGCGAAGCCCTGCCAGCGTTTGAGGAAGGCCGGATGAAACGGGTTCTTTCCCAACTCACCCAGCCGAATTCGTCGACGGCCAGTTCCGCCCCTTGGCCCCAGCCGGCGCCTTGTGCAGCACTTCCCAGACCGTCTCCTGCACCACCTTGGCCCTCTCGGGCGTAATGGGCAGGATTTCGCCGCGGTCGTGATGGACATCGGGGCCGTACTTCTGCGGATCGTTGTAGATCGAGAAATCGAGCCCATCGGGCTTCTCCTCGAAGATCGCGGCATAGAACAGCGCGGCGACAGCATAGGACGCCAAGCCCGCGCGGACGTGCTGCACATCGGTGTAGAAGTCCTTGATCGTCGTCAGACCCGGCATCTTGCCGGCCTGCAGCTTCTGGTCCAACTCGAAGAACAACTCGCCGCCCGGAATGCACACCAGGCGTCCTTGCCTCCCAAGATCCGGGAACTGCTTCCGAATGCCGTCGAAGACCTGGTTCGTGTAATCGCGAGTCCGGCAGATGTTCCCGATCCACGGTTTGTCGAAATCGCCCTGGTAAGGCTTGCTCCATTGGGTGGCATAGTCGAACGCGTCGCGGTCCGGGAACTCGGCCGTGCGGATGTTGCCCGACCGCTTCTTCATTTCCACGGCCCACGCGGGCAATTGATCATCCGGCGGCACCTTGCCCGCCGGCATGTTGGGCCAGACGGTGTAGATGAAGACCTTGCCCTGCGGGTTCTTCTGCAAGAAGATGCGGATGATGTCGCTGGCCGCGGCCACATCGCCGACATCGACGGGGCCGTCGAACTTCGAGCCCCACATGCTGTCGGTGACGTGGTGCAGTCGTGAGCCGAAGATCTGGATCACGATGGCATCCCACCTTCCGCCGAGAAACGCCTTCGGCTTGAAGGCCGCCGACTGGGCCAGGTTTTCGTCCAGCGTCAGTTCACCGCGGCTGGCTGCGTCTTGGGTCGCGGCATCCACCGGTCGCCCCAGCGCCCGCCACAGTTCGTTGCGGTGCTGCCAGGACTGCCAGCCCGCTCCGGCGAACACGTCGCACACCCACTGTCGGCCCGCGCTCCTGCCCAACTCTTCGTGCACCGCCGGCATGGCACTGCCCGTCAGACTGTTGCCAAAGTAGAACACCCGGACCGCGTCCGGCTTCTGTTCCGACCGAGCGCCGCCGGCTGCCAGCGTGCTCAGAATTGTTACCGAGGCGATTGCGATTGCTTGGATGTTCACTGCCTTGTCTCCCTTTCAGACGTTGATTCTCGGCAACGCCCTGATGATCGACCAGCGCAACGACGTCACCTACCCCGACGGCGTGCAGGCTGCTGATGGCACGATTTCAGGCCGCCAGCCGGAACCCGCGCTCAGCGGGCGATCAGATTCACGGCATGGACGGTTCGCGTCCGTTCTTCCAGGTCTCCGGGCAGCGAGCCTTTGAACCAGGCTTTGGCACGATAGCGGAACTCGTAGCCATCCGGCAGCAACTTCAGCGGCCGGTAAATCGCGGCTTGAGCGCCTCCAGCAAGCGGCGCCGTGTGCGGGCTTTCGTGACAGCCCGCACAGGACTTGGCTTCGCCCGGCCGGACGTTGATCCAGGTCA
>CAIYOB010000650.1 GCA_903927685.1 uncultured Planctomycetaceae bacterium | reverse complement strand
CCGTGTTACGCCGCCGCCGCCAGGAAGATCAAGAATAGCAGGAAAACAAGCAGCACGACAACGGCGCTTGCCGCGAACACCTTTTTCCACGAGACCGGCGCCTGCCCCGTCACGCGGCCTGTTTGCCCGTTGGCGAGGAAGCGGTACAACTGGTCGCGATACCGGTACGCCATGATCCAGACCGGCAACAAGACCGTCGTACTGGACAGTCCCTCCAGCTTGACGTTCACCTTCAGGTTGCGGCAGCGCCCGGGGACGTATTCCTGGCAGTCCCGCTGCACCAGGTTCTCCAGCCCCTGACTCGCCAGCGGTCGGGCGTACTTCCGTTGCACACGAAACTGCTCGACGATCATGTTCTCGGTATCAATCGCGTCGTAGGGCTGCGCCGCGGACAAATCAAACGGACACAAGCTCTCGGTCTCCGCCGGCGTCAGGGCGCCGCTGGCCCCGATCAACAACCCGGCATAGCTGCCCCGATGCTCGCCAAACAACGGGAACCAGTCGCCGCGCGCGCCCACGGGAGTCTCGCTGCTGTCGGCCGTCCAGAACGCCAGCGCGCGGGCTTGAAACACCCAGTACGGGACAAGCACCGGCGTCATCGCGGTCACCACGGACGAAGCCGCCAGATCTCCCGGCCGCCAGAAGCCGGTGCCCAGCCACTTGCGGAGCAGCGCCGTGGCCGCCTCGCGATCCACCGCAAACGGGACGATCCGTTCGGCCGACAACTGCTTGGCGTCGCGCTGCTGGTCCATCCGCTCCGAACCGCAGAACGGACATCGCAAGTTCTGAGCCGAGGCGTCGTAGCTCATCGACGCCCCACATCCCTGGCACTGGAAATTGTGCGTCAGCATGTGCACGGGCAGCGGCTTCTGGTCACCGGGAGGAAGGGGAGCTTCCGTCCCGCAGTTGGGACAGAACAGGTCCTCTTCGTCCAGCAGCGCCCCACACACAGTACACCGGTCCAAGGTATCGCTCATCCGTCCACCCGTTCACAGCCCCTGCAGCAACAGCAGAACCAGGATCACCAGGGCCACGAGGCCGACGCCGAACCCCACGGCCAGCCAGATCCTGCCCCACGCCAGTGGTTTCTCCCCAGCTACCTTGCCCGTCTGGCCGTTGACCAGAAAGCGGAACGTCCGCTCCTTGTACCGGTAGGTCAACAGGTAAATCGGCAGCAGGCACAGGTCCGAATTCACGCGGGAGAACTGCGTCTGGACCTGCAAGCCGCGATGGGTGTTGCCCGGCAGGAACGCCGCGACATGGGCTTGCTCGCGGCGCGAGAACTCCTGTTGGCACTGCGCCAAGGCCTCGTCCCGCGCCACCGAGTACTCTTCACACAGCCAGCCCGCCAGGTAATCCGGTTGGTACCGTTTCAAGGCGGGCAACTGGAATGGCAGCAGACGCTCTGCTTCGGCCTGCTGCAAACCGCGACTGCCCGAGACCAGGTAGCCGCTGTGGTACCGGTGATGCCGTCCGCGCAGCGGCCACCATTCCGTCTCCTGGACCTGCCGCGTCTTGGTCACCAGGTTGCCCTTCGAATCGCGTTCGGTATAGGTTTCGGTGCGGTACCAGTACTCGCCGATCGTCGCCTGCCAGTGGCTTTCCGCGAGCATCGAAAACGACCAGAAGGGCAGGTAGATGCCCTTCTGCTTGTCCACGATCTGGGCGGTCCGCAGATCGCCGGGGCGAAACCAGGAATTCTCGCGGATCCACTGCAGGAACTTGTCCCGCGCCTGGTCCGGAGTGACCGCGAACCCGATTACAAACTCCGGCGGCTGCCGATCCGTCTGGGACGGGGAAAACTCGGCGACATAAGTCGAATCGCAGAACGGACAGAGGTAGCTCCGCTGCTGGAGATCGGCGCTCATCTCGCAGCCGCAGTTCCCGCAGCGGAAAAACGCGGCACTCGGCTCCGTCGTATCCGGCGTCCCGGTCGGCTTGGCGGCTTCCTTGGCCGCCCGGGGATTGGGGCAGCCGCAAGCCGGGCAGAACCGGTCGTCGGCCTCGACGGGGCAACCGCACGCTTCGCACGGCACCCCCTGCGGCGCGTTGGCATTCCGATCCACCGCGGCCGCGACGGCCTCGGCGGGCACAATTTCGGCAGGGATAGCTTCCGTTTCCGACATGGCACACTCGACAGCTGGACTACGTGACGCCCATAACCATATCCCATCCGGGCAGAAGATCAACCGGCCCCGGTTCCAGGAACCACTCGTTTGGGGTTCCAACAAACCCATCACCCCCCCTTGCGGCGCGCAGAGAATAGGCTAGGATAAGAATCGCGTCATCTTCCGGACGTTGGCGAGCGCCCGCCGCGGCGGCGGCGCGTGACGGCCAACGGCCTGTTCGGTCTTTTTTATTGAGAAAGAGAGCACACCATGGCGATTCGAGTTATGTTGGCGGATGATCACGAGGTGGTTCGGCGGGGTCTGAAGAGCCTGTTTGAGAATACCGATGTGCAGGTCGTCGCGGAGGCGTCCAACGGCCAGGAAGCGTTGAAGCTGGCCAAAGAGAAGAAACTGGATGTCATCCTGCTGGATGTCCGGATGCCCGACATGGACGGCCTGAATGTGCTCGGGCGAGTCAAATTGGATCACCCGGACCTGCCGGTGCTGATGCTTTCGACGTACGACAACCCGACTTACGTGGCGCGGGCCGTGGCCTTGGGCGCCGCGGGCTACGTGCTCAAGGACAGCCATCGCGACAAGTTGCTGGCAGCGATCCGTGGGGCCGCCTCGGGCGAAGCCGTGTGGACGCGGGAAGAACTGCGCCGCGTCACGGGCGCTCTGGCCACGCCGCGCTTGGCGGCCGAGGTGGAAGTGCCGTTGACACAGCGCGAGAGCGAAGTTCTGAAGCAGCTGGCGCTGGGCCTGACCAACAAGGAAATCGCCCAGGCCCTGCACATCAGCTACGAGACGGTCAAGGAGCATGTCCAGCACATCCTCCGCAAGATCGGGGTCACCGACCGGACGCAGGCTGCCGTGTGGGCCGTGCGGAAGCAGTTGGTCTAGGCTGTCTCGGCTCAGGGAAAGAACATGCCAAAGTCTACGGATATCACGTTGCGGGGCGTCACCACGTCGACGCAGCAGTTCGCTTACCGGACGCCGATCAAGTTCGGCGGCCGGGTGGTGGTCGACGTGGTACTGCTGGACGTCGCGGTCGATGTCGAGACTCGCGACGGCCGGCGGGCAACCGGGTTCGGCTCGATGCCGCTGGGCAACGCCTGGGCCTGGCCCAGCCCGCACGTCTCGTCCGAGCAGACTTTGGCGGCGATGG
>CAIYOB010000649.1 GCA_903927685.1 uncultured Planctomycetaceae bacterium | reverse complement strand
TGCTGCTGGCGTTCAACACGATCGGCTGGGACGCGCAGAATATTCTCTTTAGCACCTTGGACGCGATCGTGGGCAGCGAGTTGGGCGATAAGGACTCGGCCAGCGCGCACGCGTACCTGTTGAATACGACGGTCCAGTCGGCAGGCGGCGTGACGGTGAGTGCGGCGACGACCGCGACGCTGACGGTGACGGTGAGCAACGAGGCCACGTCGGCGATGAAGGCCCTATTCAACGCCTCGGCGTTGAGCGGCTCCGGCGCCTTGGCCAGCAACTTGGTGAGCACCGACACTCAGGCGTACATCAAGAATACGGGCGCCGGTCATACGGTGACAGCCACGGACGCGGTGGCGGTGACGGCGGCAGACAGCCCGACGATCACGGCCACGACGAACCTGGGCGCGGCGGCGCAGCGGGACAACGACGTGGCGGTGGGGCTGGTGAACAAGCTGGTCAGCGCGGCCTTGGATAGCTACGACTACACCAGCAAGTCGGGTTCGCGGGCGTTGGCGTTTGGGGACAAGGTGCGGGTGGCCTCAGACTACGCGTCCAGCCAGGGTACGGCGGGGACAGTGTACGAGTACATGGGGACGGCTCAAACGCGGGATCTGGCAACCCAGGACTACCTGAACTTCGAGTTGTGGAAAGCGTTGGTGCCGACGAACGCGGTGCCGTCGTCGGTGATGAAGACGGCAGTGAAGGCGTTCGCGCCGAGCAAGACCGGGAGTTCCAAGAGTTACTACGGGTTGGTGGTGCGGAACGACGTGCGGGGCGACGTGACGGCGTACGTGCAAGCGGTGCCGGTGCAGGCGGCCAGCCTGCGGGTGACAGCGACAGAGAACGGGAAGCTGACGGCGACAGACAGCAGCCTGGTGTCGGCGCAGACGGAAGGCGCAGGCGGGGTGCTGGTGACGAACCTGGGGCTGGGGTCGGCCGGCGCTTATCTGCAAGCGAGCGCGATCACCGTCAGCGGCGGGCTGACGGTATCGTCGACGAACACGGCCGGGTTGACGGCAACGTCAACGACGAAGGCCACGGCGGACAAGTCGGTGGGGATCGTGGCGGTGTTCAACACGCTGGGCTGGGCGGCTACGAATCTGGCGTTCCAGGCGTTGGACACGCTGGGGGTGACGTTGGGTGGCGAGCAGCCGGTGTCGGCGACATCGTACTTGGTGGACTCGCCGGTGACGGCGGGAGGAGCCGTGTCGGTGACGGCCGAGTCGGCGGCCCAGTTGAAGGTGACCGCGGGGAACGAGCAGACCTCGGCGGCCACGAACAACTTGGCGATCGCGGCCAAGTTCGGCTCCAGCGGCAGCAGCGCGGGCGGGTTGGTGGGGAGCAACAAGGTCAGCGACCTTGCCACGGCGACGATCTCGTTCACGACGGGTTACCTGACGGCGCATCCGACGGGGAACACGCTGAGTGCGGGCGGCGGGTTGACGGTCTCCGCCCAGGATACGGCGGGGATCGACGCGCAGAGCAAGTTGGCGGTGACGTCGGTGACCACCAACAACCTGAGCGCCGTGAAAGACATGCTCAAGAACCTGCTGCCGACGTCGTACGAGTACACGACGGCGTCGGGGACGCAGGCGTTGGTGACGGGCGACCTGGTGCGGTTAGGTGCGGCGTACGGTACGGGCGGCGTGGGCGGCGGCATGTATCGCTACACGGGACTCGGCGAAAGCCTGGACCTGAGCACGCAGAATTACGCGGCGGGATCCTGGGAACGCGTTCCGGCCGACGATGAGAATGCCCTGGTCAAATACTTCCCCGATATCGGCAACCTGACGGCCTCGAATTCGAAGGCATTCGGCGGGTTGGTGGTGCGTAACGACGTGCGCAGCGCGGTGACGGCGAATATCGACCACACGGTCGCGACGGCGGGTGGCGACATCCTGGTCACGGCGTTGGAGCAAGCGGATCTACGGGCCGTGATCGAAGGCTTAGTGACTTCCAACGGCGGCAGCGCCTTTGGCAAGGGCACGTCGCTGGCAGTCAATGCCATTATCGCCACGAATCTGGTGCTGAGCAGCGCGAGTGCGACCATTACCAACAGCGATGTAACCACGACTGGAGGCAAAGATCTCACGGTCGACGCGGAGAATACCAGCGGCATCGACGCCACTATCAATGCTTCGACGGCCACAGGCAATACGGCGGTAGGCGTGACCCTAGCGTTCAACACCCTGGGCTGGGAGGCTCAGAACGTTCTGTTTGCCGCGATCGATGCGTTGATCGGCACGGATATCGGCAATGAGCAACCGGCCAAGGTCGAGGCCTACACGCTGAACACCCCGTTGCACGTCTCCGGCGACTTGACGGTCACCGCCAACGACGCGGCGCAACTGAACGCGACGGTCAGCAATGCGGTCACCTCAGCCGCCTCGGCGCTTTGGAACGCCACCGGCAAGGCGGCCAGTGCGGTGTTGACCAGCAACATGGTCAGCAGTTCCGCCAAGGCCTACATCGACTACACACTCGGTATAGGTGCGGTCGTGGCGGGCGGGACACTGGTGGTTAAGGCGACGGATGATGCCGGCGTCTACGCCAATGCCAAACTGATCTCCTCGTCGGTGACGACCAACGACGGCGGGGTGAGCGTCTTGAAGAACGCATTGAAGACGCTGGAAGATGACCTCCAACCGCCAGACTTCTACACCACGGACGGCATTCGGACTATCGACTTCGGGAACGAGGTGCGGTTGACGAAGAATTACTCCAACGGGGGAAACGCCGGCAGCCTATACAAGTACATGGGGACGACGGCCAGTATTGACCTGAGCAAGGCGGACTACAGCGACACCGGTTACTGGATGGAGGTTTCTCCGACCGAGATCATTCCCAGTGGGATCAACGTGACCAAGTCCGATTCGATGGCCATTGGCGGCCTGGTGGTGCGGAACGACGTGCGCAGCGACGTCCTGAGCTACCTCCACAACGCGACGGTTTCGGCCGCTGCGGTGGCGGTGGAGGCGGTGGAGAACGCCACCATCAAGGCAATTATCGACAGTTCGGCGGAGTCTTCCGGAGGCAGCGCTTTCGGCAAAGGTCAGTCGCTCGCGCTGAACGGCGTCATCGCGACCAATCTGGTGCTCTCCGGCGCCGACGCGAGGATCACCGGCAGCAGCGTGACCAGCACGCAGGGCGACGTGACCGTCAAGGCAGTGAGTACGTCGTTCATTGACGCCAAGACCCTGGCCGCCACGACGTCGGGCGCCACCGGGGTGACGGTGACGCTGGCCTTCAACACCATCGGTTGGCAGGCCCAGAATATCCTGTTCCAGGCCCTCGACACCCTGATTGGCGCGAGTGCCTTAGGTGACCCGCAGACCGCTACGGTCACGGCTGTGATCCTGGATTCGACGGTGACCGCCGCCGGGTCGATCTCCGTGACTGCGCTCTCGGAAGCGACGATCCGCGCGACGATCAGCAACGAGACCGAGTCCAAGGCGGAGGGCTTAACCGGCACGTCTAGCTTAGCCGTCGGGGCCGTGCTGGCCAGTAACTTGGTGAATAGCCAGGCCAAGGCCGAGATCGCTTCGACCGGCGCGGCTCGCGACATCATCGCCAATGGCGGTGGCGTGACGGTGTGGGGGCAAGACCACGCCTCCATCAACGCGAACTGCAAATTGGCCGCCATCTCTTCCACGACCAATGACGCCGGGCTCAGCCTGGTGCTGCAAGCAGTCCGCGACATTGTTCAGGGCGCGGACTACACCGATCGTTCCGGCACGCGCAGCCTGGCTCACGACGATTTCGTGTTGCTGGACGACATCGACTACACGACCAATGATACGCCGGATAGCGTGCAGCCGGGCAATCGGATTCAACTGGAGTTCGATGTGGGCGGCGGCGTGGCGGGCGACGAGTACGAGTACATCGGCGCGACGGCGCTGGCCGGGCCGGTGGACCTAGATCGCCAGAACTACAGCGACACCAGCAAATGGAAGAAACTGACCGGCAAGGCCGGCTCGATCTATCAGTACCGGGGACCGACGGGGAACGCCAATCTCGGTCAGGAAGATTTCAGCAATGCGGCCCGCTGGGCAAACCTGACCAGCCTGGACCCGCGGGACTACATCCCTGGTCTCAAGCTGAACATCTCGGATTCCAGTTCGTCCGCGTTTGGCGGCTTGGTGGTCCGCAACGACGTGCGCAGCGACGTGCAGAGCCACCTGGCGGCGGTCGACGTCACGGCCGCGGGGGACGTCCTCGTGCAGGCTCTGGAGACGGCCACACTCAAAGCCCAGAACAACAGCACGGTCACATCCAGCGGCGGCAGCATGTTCGGCAAAGGCTCGTCCATCGCCGTGAATGCCGTCATCGCCACGAACGTGGTCCTGTCGGGCGCGGAAGCCTGGGCGGATGACTGCAGCCTGGTGACCACCGCCGGCGGCAACGTGACCATCGAGGCCGAAAACACCTCGATCATCAACGCCAAGACGGCATCGACTGTCGAGTCGAACGGGTACAGCATCGGCGTCACGTTGGCGTTCAACACGATCGGCTTCGAGTCCCAGAACTTCCTGTTCAACGCCGTGGACGCCCTGATCGGGACCCAGATCGGGGACGAGGATCCGGCGCGGGTCAAGGCGTTTACCGCGGGGACGCACATTCAAGCCGCGGGCGGGATTCGTGTCGAAGCCGTCTCCGACGCCGCCATCGGGGCCCGCGTCGAGAGCGCCAGCAAATCCCTCTCCGTGGCCCCGGCCGGCGGCAGCACGACGGTTGCCGTGGGCGCGGTTCTGACGATGAACAAAATCAGTACGGACGTCGTAGCCCGGCTTGCCAACGACGCCTTGACGCGCGCCGCCGCGGGCGACATCGTCGTGGCGGCCAGCGACGATTCGCGGATCGCCTCCGAAGCCTGTGCCAGCTCGTTGGCCGTCGGGGCCGGCATGAAGAATTCGACCGGGATCTCGGTGGCCATTACCGCCGCCCGCAACTGGATCCGCGACGAAGTGCAGGCCGTGATCGCCAGCGCGACTCCGGGAAGCGTGGTGCCGCTCCAGGCTTCGGGTGCGGTCACGGTGACCGCGTCGCGGGCCGCGGCCATCGACGCCACGACCACCGCCACGGCGATCGGCGTGGCGGCCAGCGCCAAGGGCGGCGTGGCGGTCAGCGGTGGCGGCACGCTGGCGTTCAACACGATCCTGGGCGAGGATACCGCGACGATCGTCGACAGCGCCGTCACTGCCGGCGGTCCCGTCAGCGTGACGGCCACGGACAGCTCGAACATCGACGCCCTGGTCAGGTCGGTCTCGGTCTCGGTTGCCG
This sequence comes from uncultured Planctomycetaceae bacterium, assembly GCA_903927685.1. Next base: position 3,524 of record CAIYOB010000649.1, on the reverse strand, counting down.
TCGGCGGGAAATCCTCGCCGGCCGTCGGACTGGGCCTGTCCGTGGCGCGGAACGTCATCGGCTGGGATTCCAGTTCCCTGGCGGCGATGTACACCAGCGACAGCCAGCCGTCGCAGTTGAACCCCGGCGATACCGTCCGCGTGGCCGCGGGGCCGCTGGCCGGGAACGTCTACGAGTACGTCGGTGCCGCGATCAGCGATGCCGAGCAGATCCAATTGGGCAGCCAGAACTACGGCGATCGCAGCCTGTGGCGTCAGAAGAACCTCAGTTCGAGCGCGGCCGGCACGCAGGCGTACGTGTTGCATTCGAGCATCGCGGCGTCAGGAGCGGTCACGGTCTCGGCGGACTCGGACGCCCAGATCGACGCCACCGTGCTGGCCGGCGCCGTGGCGGTGGCCGCGACGGGGCAGACGGGAGTCGCCGTCAGCGCGGGCGGTGTGTACGTGGACAATACGATCACCAGCGACGTCCGGGCGTACATCGACGACGCCGTGGGATCCGGCATCGCGGGCTCGAGTCTGACTGTCTCGGCGGTGGACGGATCGAGGATCGACGCCATCGCCGGCGCCGCCTCCGTCGCCGCCTCGCTGGCCGGGCAGAGCAGCGTGGCCGTCACCATCGGCCTGGCGCTGGCCTTCAACGCGATCGACGTCGACGTGGATGCCTACGTAGCCGACTCGGCCCAGGTCGTCATCTCGGGCCCCGTCACCGTCACAGCGCTCGCCCAGGGCCACCACGTGTGCGATCTGAGCGTCCAGGCGGCGGGCATTACGGCCGCCCAGTTGGACGATGCGGCCGGTACGGAACGCGACGATTCGAGCACGACCGGCGTCAACGAGGCGGACGTCGACACGGCGGTGGACGTCGTAACGCTGAACAAGCTGGCTGTCGCGCTGCGCGCCCAAGGGGAAGCGTTGGACGACACGCATTCGGTCGGCACCGACTCGAACTACTCCAGCGCCGACGGCCTGCAGACGGTTGCGAAAGGCGACCGAATCCAGCTGACGACCGGTTACCGTGCCGGCGGCATCGGCGGGCGGACCTACGAGTACCTGGGGGGCACGCAGGCCATCGATCTTTCCGAGGCCGACTACAGCAACACGCAGAACTGGAAGCTGGTCACCCCGGAACTTAAGATTTCCATCATCGAGGAGGGCCGGCAATGGCTGTTGGTGACCGGCGGCGGGACCGTCTACACCTTGACCTTGCCCAGTGCCAGCGGGGATGTATTGACGGTGGCCAGGACGAACATCAACGCGATTTCCGCGGCCGCATCGATCGGCGTGGCCCTGGGCGGTTCGAACGCCGTGGCGATCAGCGGGGCAGGCGCTGTCGCCATCAACTCGGTCCTCTCGCTGGCGCAAGCTCATGTCGATGACAGCACGGTGACCGCCAGCGGCGACGTGGCCGTCTCGGCAACGACCTCGGCGATCGTCAATGCCACCGTGGTCGCCGCTTCGCTGGCGCTGGGCGCCGGCGGCAGCAACGGGATCGGCGTCTCGATCGGCGTCGCCGTGGCCCGCAACATCATCGGCGACGAAGCCAGCGGAGTACCTACCGCCGGGGCTCAGGCCTACCTGCACGACAGCGCCCTGCACACACCGGGCGATTTGTCCATCACCGCCTCGGCCGCGGGCACGATCGAGGCGCTGGTGCTGTCCGCGTCGATGGCCATCGCGGCGGGCGGCAGCAACGGCATCGGCGCTTCCGGCTCGGGCGTCTGGGCCGAGAACCGCATCTACAGCCTGGTCGATGCGGGCATCGACGGCACGTCCGTAGGCGGCGTAACGGCCGGCTCGCTGCTGATCACCGCCCACGACCGTTCGGTGATCTCCTCGATCGCCGGTGCGGCGGCGGTGGCCGCGGCGTTCGGCGGTTCGACCGGGGTGGCGGTGTCCATCGGCGTGGCGCTGGCCAAGAACACGATCGAGACGGCGGTTGACGCCTATATCCGCAATGCCGGCCACAGTGTGACGACCACGGGGGACATCGTGATCGAGGCCCGGGAGTACTCCGCGATCGACGCGATCTCGGCGGCCGCGTCGCTGGCGGCCGGGTTCGGCGGCTCGACCGGCGTGGCGGTCAGCGGCGCCGGGGCCGTGGCCAGCAATTACATCTTCGGCGGGGCCAAGGCATATCTGCAGGACAGTACCGTGGTCAGCGGCGGCAAGTTGGACGTCGACGCCGGCAACCGCTCGGCCATCGAAGCGCTGATCGCCGCGGTCTCCGTCGGCATCGGAGCCGGAGGTTCGGCCGGGATCGGCGTGTCGATCGGCTTTTCCATGGCCCGGAACTTCATCGGCTGGGGCGGCGGCGGCGACTCCGCGGACTACACCTCGGACCAAGTGCTGGGCGAGCTGCAGACCGGCAAGACGGTGCGGATCACCACGGGCCCGCGGCAGGGCGACGTGTACAAGTACCTGGGCCCGACCTTGACCGACGGCGATCCGAACCAGGCCGGTGTCCAGCCGATCGGGCTGGCCGACCAGAACTTCCAGGACGACAGCCTGTGGGAGCAGATGAGCCTGGTAGCGACGCCCGGCCAGGTGCTGGCGTACAGCGAGGACTCGAGTCTGACCGTGACCGGCGCGCTGACGCTGGACGCCCAAGCCGAGCAAACCATCGACGCGATCGTGGTCGCGGCGTCGGTGGCGTTGGCGGCGGGCGGCTCCGCGGGAGTCGGCCTGAGCGGGGCCGGCGTGTACGCTCAGAACAAGATCAATACGGACGTGAAAGCGTACATCCGGGGCGACGGCGCGAGCGGGATTCGCGCCGGTTCGGTGCAGGTGACGGCGGATAACGGGGCCGCGATCTCGGCGATCGCCGGGGCAGCGTCCGTGGCGGCTTCCGTTGGCGGCTCCGCGGGCGTATCGCTGTCCATCGGCCTGGCCATGGCCTTTAACGAGATCAGCGGCGACACGGCTGCGTACATCCAAGACGCCGATTCGGGGCTCGCGACGACCAGCGGCGACGTCACGGTATCGGCCACGAGCGAGGGACGGCCCGTGTTCGACACCACCTTCGCTGCCCTGGGGTTGACGGCGGAGGACCTGGACGACGCCTCCCGCACCGATTCGGACAGTTCGGAGACCCCGGCGGTCAACGAAGCGAATCAGGATGTGGCCGCGGACGCGGTGATCCTGGGCAAGTTGCGGACGGCCTTCGCTGCTCACGGACACACGCTGGCCGTCAGTGATGCGGTCGCCACGGCGGCCAAGTACACCACAGGCGACGGCTACCAGGATCTGCGCGAAGGCACCACGGTTCAGCTGTCGCCGGCCTACAGCGGCGGCGGCAGCGGAGGACGGGTCTACCGGTACATCGGCCAGGACCGGGACCAAGCGAATCTGGGAGCGCAGGACTACAGCGATCCCGCTCAGTGGCTGTTGCTGGACGGGCTGAAGCTGTCGCCGCTGGTCGCGGGCAGCAGTTGGACGCTGCTGGCCCCGGACGGCACGACGTTCATTCTGACCAAGAACGGCGACGCGTTGAGCATCTCGCAGAGTATGATCAACGTCGTCTCG
>CAIYOB010000648.1 GCA_903927685.1 uncultured Planctomycetaceae bacterium | reverse complement strand
GCCGTTGTGACAGCCGACGCAATGGAGATCGAGCACCGGCTGGACTTCGCGGGCAAAGTCAAACCCCCGCGCCGGACCGTGCCAGGGTTCGATCTCGGAAACGGGCCGCAACGTGGCCAAATCGTTGCGGATGGCCGGCGTCTGGCGGGGCTGTTCGTGGCACCCGACACAGGTCGCAACTTCCCCGGGCATCGCCGCGTACCACGAGCGCATCAACTGGACCGCCCTTCCCTGGTCATCCAACGGCTGGATCGTGATCGGCGTGTTGGCCGGCACCCGGAATTTGGCAGAACCGTCTTCGTGGACCGGGACCGTGCCCAGGATCCGCGTCGCTTCCCAGGGGCCCGCGCGCCCGATCTTGTCGGGCCCGGCCATCCCGGGATAGCCGAAGTGATACGCGGCAATCCGCAGCCGCTTGACCGCGCCCCGCGGGACGCCTTTCAGCCCGGGACCTTGGTAGACGTCGTGGAGCACCACGACCGCATCCGCGCGCGCCGGATCGATCCGGTCGGGGATCACCGGCGGCCGGGCACGCGGCCGCACGAGGATCGGCTCGAAGAAATCGTATTCCGGGTCCACCAGAACGGGTGTGATGTTGTCGAAGACGTCCACCAGGTAGATGCCCCAGGGATCGTTCGGAGCCGCCTGCATCGCGGCGAGCACGTACTTGTCGCTCAGCGGATACGGGTGCAGGAACTGCGGGCGTGCCTTGGCCGTCAGAGGATCGATCGCCACTTCCACGATCGGCTCGCCGCGATGCGTCATGCGATGCACAATGCCCCCCGAGCCGCTCCAACCCTGCGACACATCCAGCACGGCCAGTTCACCCATGCGGTTCAGGCCGTGATAGCCGGCCAGGATGGCCACGATCTTATTGGGCTCGCCCGGCACCTGCTGCGGGAAGAACAAGCAATTGGGATAGTAGCAGTTGCTGCCGTAGACAGCCCGCTGGCCGGTGCCGTCCGGATTCATCACCATCAGCGGGCGGACGTAGGCGTGCAGCAGGCCCGTATAGTCCCAGCGGCTGTAGATCACCTGGCCGCTGGCCAGGACGGCCGGATGCAGGTCCAGATCCTGGTCGAAACACAGCTGCCGCACGTTGCCGCCGTCGGGATCCATCAGGTACAAACAGCAGGCACGCTCTCGGCCGTGCCAACAGGGGACCCCGGTGAACGACGCCGTCGAGGCGTACACGATGCGTCCGTCGGGCAGGTAACACGGATCGAAACTGTCCACGTCGGCGAGCGGCCGAGTGACTTGGCGCAAGCCCTTGCCATCCAGGCCGATCTCGTGGATCTGCCAGCGGCCGTTCACGGGCATGGTGAACAAGAGCCGCTCGGCGTCAAAGTGCAGATCGAGTTCGCCGACGTAGCGGCCGTCCTGCGGGCGGTACAGCGTGCGCAACGCACCGCCCGGCCGCACCGGTGACACGATCGCCAATTCGTTGTCGTAGCCGATGGGCTCGAGGGCAAAGTTGCACTGGTGATTGGTCGGCAGGCCGAGCTGTCCCAGCTTCCGCTTCAGCACCAGCATGGCATCCGCGTCGAGCAACGGGTTGGCCAGCAGCGCCTCGTCGCGCAACGCCGCGAAGCGGGACTCGGCGCCCGCCGCGTCTGCGGCCAGCGTCCCGGAAAGCTGCTCCCACCGTTCGAGAAACTTGGCGCCTTGCGGATAGCGGTCGCCAAACGTGGCGATCAAGTCCTCGATCGCCAGACGCAACGATTCCAGCCGGTACTCGAGCTGCTGCTTGCGGGCCGTGACGTCCGGATCGTACTGGAGAGGCCGCGCGATCGTCCGGGTCTTCGCCGGGGGCGACGTACGCACCGGAGGGACGTGAATCGAAGGCGGGATCGGCCCCGTCCTCTCCGCTGGCGGCTTGCTCCTCGGAGCGGCTGCCTGGGCCGAGGCGGCGACCATCACCAGGATGACTAGCGTCCAGCCGGCCCAACGTGCCGGCCGGCAACGTGTTCGGCTCGTCATGAATTCCTCCGCGTTCTCACCATCCGTGGGACAAACTCGCTGCACCCGCCCCCGGCCACCCTTCCGACCGGAGGCTCGTTTCGGCTCGGCAGTCGCCAAGCAACATTCGAGAAATGACTGTCAGAGTGTCGCCTTTCGCTCCGCGAAAGGACGTTCTTTCGCGGAGCGAACGACGACACTTGTTTCTCGAACGTTGCTAAGCCGATTGCTGGCGGAGCGCGCGGCGGCCTTTCTTGACGGCCTCGAGCCGCGGCCCCGCGGTCAACTGAAAAATCTCGTCCCACATGGCTTGCTGGGCCGGCGTCCAGACGCGCTTTCGCCGCCCCATCGCCGTCCGGGCGGTCTCGTACAATTTCTGCTTGCCAAAGCCCTTGGTCACGACACCTTCCAGGAACCACGCGAACGACGGGATGAACTTCGGCAGCGGCTTGCCGGTAGCCGCGATCAAGGCCATCGAGCCGACGTAGGCGCCGGTGTTCAGCAGCGTGCCGATCGAGGTCTTCGTGTGGTCGCCGATCAGCGAGCCGACTTTGGTCGAGCCGGTATCGATCGAATCCTTGCCGTCCAGCGAGACCGCGACGGTCGTATAGTCGTTCTTCAGGTCGCTGTTGGTCGTCAGGGCGCCCAGGTTCACCCACTCGCCGACATAGGCGTGCCCCAGGAACCCGTCGTGATACTTGTTCGAATAGCCCTGGATGATCGACTCTTCCACCTCGCCGCCGACGCGGCACATTGGGCCGATGGAGTTCCCTTCGCGGCACTTAGCGCCCAGCAGGATACTCTTCTTGCCGATGTAGCACGGGCCCTCGATCCGCGTGAACGGGTGGATCTCGGCGCCTTCGTCAATGTACACGGGCCCGTGTTCGGCATCGATCACGACCATGGGGTGCACCCGGGCGCCGGCGCCAATAAAGACGTCGTTCCGGCTGCCGCGGATCGCCAGCGGTTCCTCGACGGCCCCCTCCAAGCCGTTTCGTCCCGCGGCGGCGAAATCCTTGCTCAATTGTTCCGGGTTGGCCAGGATCAGGTCCCAGGTGTACTTCCAGACGGGAATCTCGGCGGCGGCCGCCGGCAGCGTTTGTCGAGCGCTGGCCAGAAACGCCTCCAGCGATTGGGCATTCAGGCGGCCCAAGTCCGCGCGGGCGATCCGAGCGTAGACGCAGTTGCCGTCCGCATCAAACGCGGCCTGACTCGGCCCCGTCGGCGACACGTCGAACGAGTCCGCCTTGACGCGGGCGTCGACCAACAACAAGTCGTCGCCGGCCAGGCTGGACAACTGGTTGACCGGCCAGGCAGCACCTTCGCGATAGGCGTCCGCCATGTAAGCGGGCAGGAACCCGGACACGTCACGGACACCGGTCTTGGCGACCAATTTCTCGCCCAGCGAAGTCATGCCGCAGCGCAGCTCCCAGAGCGGGCGGCTGAAGGCCAGGGGATAGAAGTTCTCCCGCCAAGCGGTCACACAGTCCAGCAGAATCAGACGCATGAAATCAACTCCCCATCGTGAAACCACAAGCACGTCCGCAACGCGCCGGCGGCGTCACGGTGCTGCAAATTGTGACCGCTGACAAGACGGCAGGCAAGTATAGGTGGACAGTCGAGATGTCGGGCTAGGGGAGAACGAGGGAGGCGAACAAGGTGGGCGAACAAGTCCATCTTGGCGCTCCGGCGGGCATCCCCTACAACAGGCATCTGCACGGTGCGGTACGCTGGCCTGGAGTGACCTCGATTGTCTTGGCGTAAGGAGGCACAACGCAATGGCTGCGAATCAGAAGAAGAGGCAGAAGAAACTGGAGCGGCGAGCGGCCAAACGGAAGGATCGCCGGCATGAACTGGTCCGGCGGAAGAATCGCGGTTTGGGCGAATTGCTGGCCCTGGCAGCCGGCGCCCCGATCCTGCACAGCCGGATTGCGACGACGCTGGAAAAGGAGGGCTTGGCGCACGTCCTGATCAGCCGCCTGCTGCCGAAAGACCGCGTCGCCGTCGCGGTGTTCCTCGTCGATCGTTACTGCCTGGGGGTCAAGAATTGCTTCGGGAGCCTGTTGGTCCGGGCGGAATATGACCGACTGTGCAAACAGCTGGACGAGAAGTTCGAGATGGAAGACCACTCACCGGCCGACGTCCGCAAGCTGGTCGAGGGCTCGATCGCTTACGCCCGCCGTTTGGGCTTCGAGCCGCATCCGGACTACCATCGCGTGAAGCCCATCTTCGGAGACATCGATCCGCAGGCATCGAGCCGGGAGTTCGAGTTCGGCAACGAGGGCAAACCGTTATTCATCTCCGGGCCCAACGACGGCCCCGATCGCTGCCGTTGGATCGTCAGCATGCTGGAGAACAGCTGCGGTCACGGCGGCTACCATTTCGTCATGGGCGGCCTCGCGGCGCGGTACTTCCTGGAAGGTGACGGGGCACAGGCTTTCGAGGTGATGGACGAGGACCGCGAGGACGACGAGGACGATGGGGGCGACGACGCGAGCTGACGATCCCGCCTCAGCCGGCGGAGATTATTCCTGAACCGGGGATTCCGCAACCACGCGCGCCATCGTAACCCGAAGCATCAGCGTGGAACGTGTTGGACGCGGCGATCGGGTTTTGCCGACGTCGGTCGCGCTCTCGCGCCGCGGGGCATCGACGAGTTGCCGTCCCGGGTGACCCTGGCCCAACTCTTGCCGGCTTCAACGGCGGCAGTGAGGTCCTCGAATGCGTTGCGATTTTGCAGGCGCTAGTGCGTTGTCCAACCTAAGAATTGGGGTTGGGTGGCTGGGGACGAGCCACGAGGTACGAGTGGCGAGCCCCCAGTTCTTGCCACTGGGGGCTCGCTGCACTCGACCCCAGGCACCCGTGCTTGGCTTCTTATCT
>CAIYOB010000647.1 GCA_903927685.1 uncultured Planctomycetaceae bacterium | reverse complement strand
TTTCTTGATCGCCGCTACAACGCCATCTGCGACCCGGCCTGCAAGATGCCCGCCGACCCCGTGGTTGTTCACAGGGCGGGCGGCAAGCCGGGCGGTGACCATGAACGTATCTTCGAAAGGACGATTCGCAATGCTCAGTGTGTATCCACATAGCCGCTACCTGGCGGCCCTGCTGCGAGCCCACCTGGACGATCCCAAGCAGCCGTTCGTCGGCGTCGAAGTCGGCGTCTACAAGGGCGAAACGTCGGCCCACTTGCTGCGTGAATTTCCGGGGCTGACGCTGTACGCCGTGGACTGTTGGCACCCTGGACCGTTTCGCGATTCCCGCAACCAGTTCTCGATGATGGCCCACCAGAAGGACCGCCCCGACGTGTTCGCCGCCTGGGAACGCGAGGCCCGCAGCAACACGGCGTTCGCGGGGGATCGCTGCCGGATCCTGAAAGCCGACTTCCGCGATGCAGCCGACTTGATTCCCGATGGCTCGCTGAAATTCGTGTTCCTGGACGCCGCCCACAGCTACCGGGACACGATGGAACAGATCCTGTGGTACGGGCCCAAGGTCCGCGAGGGCGGATTGGTCACGGGGCACGACTACGGCTACCCGCGGGCCGGGTACGAGGTCGTGGCCCAGGCGGTCGATGCGGCGGCTCGGTTCTTCCGGGCGGACCTGCACGTGGACACGGGTTCTTACGTCTGGTGGTGGCGCAAGGGAGGGTGACATGGCCTGCTGCAATCAAGCAACCGATCTGACCGTGGACAGCGCGGCCGCGAAGGTCCAGGAATTCATCGAGGGGGATCTGGCCAGGTGCTGGTATCCTGACGGCCAGTTCGCTGGCCGGGGCATCGTCATCAACGCCGGCAAGCCCAAATACTCGGTCGGGGCCTACGTGTTGATCCGAATGCTGCGGGAATTGGGCTGTAGGTTGCCGATTGAAGTCTGGTATCTGGGCGAGGCGGAACGCAACCGGGCCTGGGAAGAGTTGGTCGCCCCCTTGGACGTCCGCTGTGTGGACGCCTACGAGGTCCGAAAGCAGCATCCGCACGCCCGTCTGAACGGCTTCGAATCCAAGCCGTACGCGATCCAATGGTCGCGATTCGCCGAGGTCCTCTATCTGGACGCCGACAACGTGCCGGTCCGCGATCCGACGTTCCTATTCGACACACCGCAGTACGCCCAGTGCGGGGCCATCTTCTGGCCGGATTACCACAGGCTTCAGCGTGACCGAGCCGCGTGGCGGGTGTTCGGCAACGTCCCGTATCGCGACGAGCCGGAAGTCGAGTCCGGCCAGATCATGATCGACAAGGCCCGCTGCTGGCGGGCGTTGACGTTTGCGAACTGGTGTGGGGAACGGTCGGCGTTCTTCTTTCAGCACGTCTACGGCGATAAGGAACTGTTCCATTTGTGCTGGCGGAAGTTGGGGCAGGAATACGCGATGCCGTCGCGTGGCATCCACACCCTGACGGGAACGATGTGCCAGCACGACTTCGACGGCAAGCGTGTTTTCCAGCACCGAAATGGACGGAAGTGGTCCTTATACGCGAATTCGCAGGTGCCAGGATTTGAACGGGAAGCGGAGTGCGTCGGGATCATCAAGGAACTGAGGTACGCTTGGTCGCCCGCGGCTCAGACGCTGCCCACCGATGCGGACCGTACCGCGATCGCGGCTCTCGACGGCAGGCGATTCGAGTACCACCGCGTGGGCTATGACCACAGGCCGATGGTGTTTCGGGGCGACGGGACGTTTTCCCTGGGCGGGGCCGGCTGTGAACGGTACTGGACGGTTCGGGATGGGCGGTTGCTGATCGCGGGGGACGACGGGCGGTTGACGATGGATCTGGCGTCGACGACGGACGGCGGGTGGGAGGGGAGGTGGTTGGTGTATGAGATGATGGAAATACGGCTGGAACCCAGAGCGTGATGCCAGCGAACCGTGTGGGCACGCGGAGACGGCACTGCCGGGGTGAGTACCTCGCGGAGTCAGGACTGGTCAGCCTATTGGACATCGCGTCCAAGCCTGCTCGGAAGGCGAACCGCCTAGTGCGGACCCGCAGGCTCGGTGGTGTGGAAGGGGTCCCGGAGCAATCCGGGCCCCTATCCCGATCGATGGTTATCGGATTCCGCCGTCACCGGATTAGCTTTGCAAGGGCTACACGCCGGTGGTGCGTAAGGATTTTTTGCTATATCAGCTGCCGCCTCCGTACCCGCGCCAGCAATGGAGACTAAGTGCGGCTGGAATATCGGCCGCAACAGTCGGAGCGTGAACCCAATTGCTGCACCGGAAACGGCCGCCAAACTTGCGCAATCGGCGATGAAGACAA
>CAIYOB010000646.1 GCA_903927685.1 uncultured Planctomycetaceae bacterium | reverse complement strand
GTGTACTGAGCGAGTAGATCGGAAGCTATTTTTGGGCAGACCAAGTGAGCCTACCATGCGTTGCAGATACCTGAATCCCCGTTTCCCGACGCCCCCAATCACGCCGAATCCCAGGGACGCCTCACGGCGATGGCGGAGGTTGTCGGTCGCATGCGGTCTATTGCTGCTGGTGTGCAGCACTGGGTGCCAGTCGATCTTTTCCCCCATCAGTGGCGTTCCTGCGGGGCGACTGCCGGCTCAATTTCTGGCCGCCCCGAAAAACAACCTGGTCCCGATCGACATCGCGCGGCTGGGACAAGAACCGCCCCGCGAGTACCTGTTGGACTCAGGCGACGTATTGGGAATCTACATCGAAGGCGTACTGGGCGAGGTGGATGCGGTTCCGCCATTTCATATGCCCGACAAGGACAGCAATCTCCCACCCGCCATTGGGTTCCCTGTTCCAGTACGGGAAGACGCCACGTTGCCTTTGCCGCTGGTCGCGCCACTGCGGGTCCGCGGTCTGACTCTGATCCAAGTCGAGAATGTCATTCGACGGGCGTACACGGTCGACCAGCAGATCCTGCGGCCAGGCAAAGACCGGATATTTGTCAGCTTGATCAAGGAACGCAGGTATAAGGTTGTTGTCATGAGGCAGGGAGCCCCGCCGACGTTGCAGATTGGACACGGGCAGCAAACGGGCGTGTTTGGCAACGCGGAGTACGCAGCGACCCAGAGTCAAGTGGTCGAACTGCCGGCTTACCAGAACGATGTGCTCCACGCCTTGGCGTTGACCGGCGGTCTGCCGGGGGAGACCTCGAAGAACGAAGTCAAGATCCTCAAGGGCACTCTGACGGACGCCCGGCGCCGCGACGAATTCGTCCGCCAATTCTATTCGTGCCCGCCAGACGATCCCTGCATGTGCTTCCCGCCGCTGCCCGAAGATCCCGCGGTCATCCGCATTCCGCTTCGGCTGCCGCCGGGGCAAGTGCCAACGTTCCGTCCGGACGACGTGATTCTGCACGAGGGAGACACTCTGCTGGTCGAAAGCCGCGAGGCCGAGGTGTTTTACACGGCGGGGTTGCTGGGCGGCGGGATGTTCCAGTTGCCACGCGACCGCGATTTGGATGTGATCGAAGCGATGGCCTACGTCGCCGGGGCCAATCGATTCAATGGTGGCGGTGGTGGCGGCGGCGGCGGTTTGCTTGCTGGCGGATTCGGTGGAGGCGTTGGTCCCGGCAGCGGTGGTTGGGCGCCCCCGACGCGACTCTTCATCCTCCGTAAGACGCCCTGTAACGATCAGATCATCATTGACGTCGACTTGGCCCAAGCGACTCGCAACCCCGGGGCTCGACCGCTCGTCAAGGCGGATGACACGTTGGTCCTGCAGTACAAGCCGAGCGAAGAACTGGCGAACTTCGGCCTGGGAACCTTCTTCACCTATGGCATCGCCGAGTTGCTGCGAGGCGGCAATTAGGCTAGTCCAGGCTCATCGCAAACTCACGCGGCCCGGCGGAGCAGACCTTGCTCGGCCGGGCCGCGCTGATTTGTGCTCCGCCGCCGGCTTTCCAACCCGACCCTCACGTGGCCAGCGGGCGGAAGGACGCTGGCTCGATCCGCGGACGCCGACTCGCCGCCCGCTGGCTCCGCGGAGCCCCCTGAAACCTCTCGACCGCCTGCCGCGGCAATCCCGCCGCCGCCGATGCCCCCTGTCCGACGCACGTTCACGCCGTATCCCTCGCCGACAGAGTCGGGACTGAGGTTTGCGATCGGGCACGCTCCGAAGCATAATAGGCCGAAACGCCGGTCCTGTTCTCTATCCCCTTCGGGCGTCGAACTCGCGTAAGGGCGGAATCGCGAGCCGGCGATCCGGCAACTC
>CAIYOB010000645.1 GCA_903927685.1 uncultured Planctomycetaceae bacterium | reverse complement strand
CGACGTTGTTGGCCGTGGCAAACACGAACACGGGGGCCTGCTTCTCCTGCATCCAAGTCAGGAACGTACCCAGGACGCGGCTGGCCGTGCCGGAATCGGCCCCCGAGCCGGCGAAAGCCTTTTCGATCTCGTCTACCCACAGGACACAGGGGGCGATGATCTCCGAGATCTGAATCGCCTCGCGGATGTTGCGTTCCGACGAACCGAGGATGCCGCCGAACACGGCGCCCATGTCCAGTCGCAGCAGAGGCAGTTTCCAGAGCCCGGCGGTCACCTTGGCGCACAGACTCTTGCCGGTCCCGGGGATGCCGATCAGGGCCAGGCCCCGCGGTTGGTCCAGTCCATACTCGCGGGCCTCGTCCGAAAACGCTTCGCGGCGTCGTTCAAGCCATTTCTTCAGCTGTGCCAGCCCGCCCACCTGCTCGATTCCTTCGCTGGACGCATAGTACTCCAGCGCGCCGCTCTCGCGGATGATGGCCCGCTTTTCCTCGACAATCAGGTCGATGCACTTTTCGTCCAGCGGGCTGGGGGACTGCGGATCGCCGCTGACCACGGCCTTGTGAAACACCCGCTGGGCCTGGCTGCTGGACAGTCCCAGGGCCGCTTCGACGATCCGCTGCCGCAGTTCCGCACGCAGCTTGCGGACCGCGTCCTTCGAGCCGACGATCGCCTCGACGCTGGTCGCCAAGATCCCGTCCATTTCTTCGAGCGTCGGTTTGCCGAGTTCGACGATCGGAACATCTTCTTTGAGTTCGGTGGGCAGGCATGGTTCGGGCGTGACGATCACAACTCGCCGGGCCGGTTGCGATTCCGGAAACCGCTGGGCCAGGTTCCGCAGTTTGCGGATGTTGCTGCGTTTGGCTTCCCAGACCTGGTGAAAGTCCTTCAGGACAAACGTCGCCGGAGCCGGGCACTGGTCGATCATATCCAGCACGTTGTCGGGGGTCGCTTGGCGAGCGGCATCAAACCGCGGCTGGCTTTCCTTCAGGGCCACGAACTGGTCCCCGATATCCCACGTGTACAGCCCGTGTTGCTCCGGCCACTTGAGCCCCTGCAACTCGCGGATCACCCGCCGCTCCTCGTAGCTGACCACATTCACCACCGCCACCCGGGCCCGAAACAACAACGCCAACTCGTTACGAAAGTCCATCGAACCGTCTCCCGTTAATCGCCCCCGCACCCTGAAAGGGTGCAACTCTAAAGCCCGGGGTAGCGGAGCGCACCCCGGGTGCCATCCCGCCCCACGCTCCACGCACCCTGAAAGGGTGCCACTCTTACTCCCACACGTATCGCTCATCCATCTCGACTCCGTATAGCTTGCACAATCGCCGGAACTCGTCCTGAAACGTCTCGCGGCGGTGATGCTCTTCCTGGTTTTCGATGTACCGCACCAGCGCGTCCACATGCGACGGACTCACCGAGAACGCACCATATCCCGCCTGCCAATGGAAATCGGCCAGCTTCGGATCTTGCGTCTTGATCCAACTCGATGAATCGCGTTTCAGGTCGCGCATCAGATCCTTCAATTCGATGCTCTTGCCGAACCGGCACAGGACATGGACGTGATCCTCGACCCCGCCGACCCGCAGTGTCGGACAATCCAGATTCCGGCAAATGCCGAGCAAATACGCGTGAACACGTTCACGGAGTGCCTTGTCCGGGAAAAACGGACGCCGATATTGGGTCGAAAAAACCAAATGCACGTAGATCTGAACGAGCGATTGCGACATGTTGGCCGGTCCTTTCGATAGGGTTGCACCCTTTCAGGGTGCGTGATCGCTCTCCCGTTCGCCGCCCCAGTCCCGGGGTGCGCTGCGCGACCCCGGGCTTTGGAAT
>CAIYOB010000644.1 GCA_903927685.1 uncultured Planctomycetaceae bacterium | reverse complement strand
GCACGTCGGCCAGTTCCTGGACGGCCGCCACCACCAAAGTGACCTGCGCGGGCAACTGTTGCAGGTGGTCTTTCTCAAAATCGCGACTGACCTGGTCCGTCCAAACCTCCTTGGCGGCCAGCCAATGCTCTTTCAGTTCCGCCGCCGCATGTTTCAGCCGCCCCAGGCCGCTGACCAAATCGCAGTGCCTCATCCGCCGCCTCCTGCCGGTTGACTCGGGCCAGCCGGAGCGGGACCGGGCGCGTCGGGAACGCTCGGGCCGGTGGGGTCAATGCCCCCGCTGCTCTCCACGGGCGCCGCCCGCTCGGTATAGCGATCCAAAGCCACCGCCATCCGTTCCAGCGCCGCCAGGGCGCGGGGCAGGTCCATGTCCAGGCAGTTGGCCAGCTTGGCCAGCCGGCCGTGGAAATCGTCCGCTTCGCGATGCACGGTCACCCGCCAGCGGCGGACGGCGTGGACTTTTTCCTCCGTCAGCCGCAACCGCCGCCGGGCCTTTTCCAGGGCGAGCTTCTGTTCGTAGCACGACCGCTTGTCCTCGGCCCGGAACGCCATCTCGCAACGTTCCAGATCGTTGCGGGCCTGGAGCACGGCATCCGAGGCCCGCTGATACTCGCGGGGCCAGTACCGGGCCCGGTCGTGCTCGACCCAGTCGACCGCCCGCCGCATTTCCAGCAACAGCTGCGTGACGGCTTCGCGAGCCTCGCCCTGGAACTCTTCCAAGGCCAGCTTGAACTGCCGGACCGCGTCGGTCGAGGTGATTTGGGCCGGGGCGCTCATGATTGCAGGTACTCGTCGACGTGTTCCGCCTTGCGCAGCAGGTACGGCACGTGCCGCTCGTTGTTTTCCAGGAAGCGGGCGATCATCTTCATGCCTTCCTCGAACTGCAGCGCGAACTTCTTGTGCTCCTGGTCCCGCCAGGTGAGGGACAATCCCGCCAACTGGTTCGCCAGCGCGCGGCTGTGCTCGCGCAGGTCGTTGTTGAACTTTTTCAGGTTCCGGGCAAAGTCCCGCAATTCTTCCGGATCGACAATGGCTTGCGGCATAACGGCATCCTCCCTAATGCCAACTATAGTTTGTCGCGACCGGGTTGGTAAAGAGAAGCCGTCCGCCGCCGGCGTCCAAGTTCACAGCCGCCGCATGTGAAAGCCGCCGTCGACGTTGATGCGATCGCCGGTGCTGAAGGGGAACCCGTCGCTGATCAGCGCGAGCACGGCCCGAGCCACGTCCTCGGGAGTGCCCCAGCGGCGGATCGGGGCCAAGCCCTCGGCGATCAGCTTGTCGTACTTCTCCCGCACGGGGGCCGTCATGTCGCTTTCGATCACGCCCGGGCAGACCTCGAACACGCGAATCCGGTGTTCAGCCAGCCGGCTGGCCAGCAGCCAGGTCATCATCTGCATAGCCGCCTTGGCCATGCAATAGTCGGCCCGGTTCGTGGTCACCGCGTACGCGGAAATCGACGAGACGTTGATAATCCAACCCTGCGGGATGCGTCCGGCGTCGAGGGCCTCGATCATCCGCCGGGCGGCCAATTGGGCCAGGAAGAACGGGCCCTTCAGGTTGGTGTCGAACACCAGATCCCAGCTCTCTTCGGTGGCCTCCAACAAGTCGCGGCGGCCCTGCGAGGTGATGCCGGCATTGTTGACCAGCACGTCCAAGCGTCCAAACCGCTCCCACAGCTGTTCGATCAAGGCCGTCCGATCGGCGCTCAGGCCGACGTCGCCACGCAGCGCAATCGCCTGGCCGCCCTGCGTTTCGATCTCGGTCACCACTTCCGCCGCCGCTTCCGAGCTGCGGAGATAGTTGACTCCCACCGCGTAACCGTGTTGTCCCAGCAGCCGCGCGATGCCGCGCCCGATCCCCCGGGACGCCCCGGTAACCAAAGCAACCGGCTTGTCGATCATGGCTCCGCCTCACTTCCTCGCATGGGGCCGCGGCGCGGACTCGGCAACAACGCCCCTTCCGGCCGACTGCGCGCATTGTCCCTCAGAGGAGCAAATGGATCAAGCGTGCCAAGCAGCAAACGAAAACCGCCCCGGACGCTTGGCACCCAGACCGCGCAGCCAGTTAGGATCGCGTTGTCCAAGGCAAGAGCTGGGGGGGTTGGTGCCTGGGGTCGAGCCACGAGGTACGAGTGGCGAGCCCCCAGTTCTTGCCT
>CAIYOB010000643.1 GCA_903927685.1 uncultured Planctomycetaceae bacterium | reverse complement strand
GGCTGCGGTCGGTCGTTATGATTTCGCGGGCTTAGGGGGTCTGGCCAAGGCGTTGCCGAGTGCCCCCCCATCCTCTGATCCGACGAAGGGCTGACGACCATGCAGAAAAGCCGACCCGAAAAGAAGGCGGATTCCGCCGCCACGGCCAGCAACTTGAACCGAAAGGCAGACGCATTGCAACGGGATTTGGTCAAGTTGGTGCACGAGTTCGCCCACTGCAGCGAGCGGCTGAGTCGGCTGCGGCAGCAGGAAGGCGGGCCGCTGTACGATCTGGAGACGGAACAAGCCGCCATTGGGAGGGCGGTCGAAGCGAAGAAAGGCCCCCTGCCGGATCGGACTGTGCGAGCCATCCTGCGGGAATTGCACAGCGGCGTTCGGGCGCTGGTCAAGCCGCTGCGGGTCGCGTACCTCGGGCCGACCTACAGCTACAGCCATCTGGCGTCCATCGAGCGATTTGGGACCGGCGCGGAATTGGTGCCCGTGGCCACGATCGCCGCCGTGTTCGAGGAACTGAGCCGCAAGCACGTCGACTATGGCGTGGTCCCGATCGAGAATTCGACCGACGGCCGCATCGTGGATACGCTCGGCATGTTCGCCCGCCTGCCGGCCCGAATCTGCGGGGAAGTCCAACTGCGGATCCACCACTATTTACTGGGCCGCTGCGAACGCGGCGAAGTCAAAGAGATCTACAGCAAGCCCCAAGCGCTCTCCCAATGCCGCGAGTGGCTGGCCAAGCACATGCCACTGGCCAGGTTGGTCGAGATGACCAGCACCGCCGCCGCCGCCCAATTGGCCGCGGAAAAGCCGGGAGCTGCGGCCATCGCCAGCCTGCAGGCGGCAACGAACTACGGCTTGAACGCCATCGCCGAGAAGATTGAAGACAACAAGAACAATATCACCCGCTTTGCCGTCATCAGCGACCACGACGGGAGGCGGACTGGTCAGGACAAGACGGCCCTGATGTTCGAGATCGCCCATGTCCCCGGGTCATTGGCCGATACGATGGCGATCTTCAAACGCAATCGGCTCAATTTGACCTGGATCGAATCGTTTCCCATGCCCAACACCGAGAAAGAATACCTGTTCTTTGTCGAGTTGGAGGGTCATCACGAGGACACCAAGTTGAAACGCGCTTTGGAGTCACTGCGGCGGAAAACCAAGCGGCTGGAGATCCTGGGAGCCTATCGCCGCACGGAGCCTGTCGAGTCGCCGTAGGAGGCCGGGCATCCGCCGTGCCTAAGTCCAGTCATTTTGACTAATCCCCCTTTCACACGCGGACGACAACAATTAAACTCTGGGGCTTCCAATAAAGCTGTCCAATCTCCGCGAAGGCTCGCAAGGCTATGCCCAAGCAAAAAACACACAAAGGTACGAAGAAGCGTTTCCGTTTGACCGCCAAGGGGCATGCGAAGCATCGTCACGCTGGCACAAGCCACTTGCAGACGCGCATCTCCAAAAAGCGACGTCAGAAGCTCCGCGGCACCACGGTGGCACACAAGTCGATGGAAGCCAATATCCGTCGGGCGTTGGCCGGAAACAGCAACTGAACCGGTGTTGGACCGGCATTTTCGAGCCGTTTTCTGAGAAGATCGGTTCTGACGCGAGCGGTGGACACTCCCCAGGAGTCAGATCCAAGCCAAGCAATCACGCGCCGTGGGCAATGAACACCGCCTGCTGGGCCAGGTGGGGCCTTACGTCGTTATTTGATGGGATGAGTCGCAATGCGAACGAAGAATGGATGGGCCAGCAATCGGGCCAAGAAAAGGTATTTCAAACGTGCCAAAGGGTACGTCGGCGGCCGCCGCAAGCTGTTGCGGACCGTCAAGGAAACGCTGCTGCGAGCGGGTGTGTATGCGTTCCGCGATCGGCGCGTCAACAAGCGCAACTTCCGCAGTCTGTGGATCATCCGCATCAACGGGGCGGTTCGCGAGCGCGGCTTGCGGTACAGCGAGTTCATGTGCGGGTTGAAGAAGGCGGGCATCGAGCTGGATCGCAAGGCGTTGTCCGAGATGGCGATCCATGATCCGCCCGCATTTGACCAGGTTGTGGAAAAGGCGAAGCAGGCCCTGGCGGCCTAAGACCCGTTCGCTCGGTATCGACTTCTGAAGAGATAGGTCTTGGACACCAGGCCTATCTCTTTTTTTGTTTCCCCGGCAGTTCCCCGGACGGCACGACTATGGCACTCGCGGATTTCTTGCAGCAGTTGGACGACTTGGCCGCACAGGCGGTGCAGGCTTTCGGTTCCGCGGCCAACGCGGAGGCGCTCGAAGCGGCGCGCGTCGAGTTCTTGGGCGCAAAGCAGGGCCGACTCAAGGCGGCCCAAAAGGGTATGGGGGAGATCGACAAGGCGGATCGCCCTGCGGCCGGCAAACGCTTTAACGAGGCCAAGGAACAGATCGAGGCCGCGTTCAAGGCCGCGACGGAGCGGGCGGCGGCACCGGCCGCCGCCAAGAAGTGCGAGCCCCTGTTCGATCCGACCGTCCCGGGCACGGCATTCCGGCTGGGCCGCCTGCATCCGATCACCCAGACGATCGAGGAACTGAAGGATATCATGGGCCGCTTGGGGTTCTCGGTGGCCGATGGGCCGGAGGTCGAGGACGAGTGGCACAACTTCGAGGCCCTGAACATCCCGCGCGAGCACCCGGCCCGCGATCCGCTGGATAATTTTTACCTGGCCGCCGCCGGCAAGGCGATCGGATCCGGCACGGCCTTGTTGCGCAGCCAGACCAGCACGGTGCAGATCCGCGTCATGGAGCAGACGCCGCCGCCGATCCGCATCATCTGCCTCGGTCGCGTCTACCGCCCGGATACGGCGGATGCGACTCATTATCCGATGTTCCATCAGATGGAAGGCTTGCTGATCGATACCCGCGTGACGATGGCCGACTTGAAGAGCGTCCTGCGGCTGTTTGCCACCAGCTATCTGGGCCGCGACGTGCACATCCGCTTCCGCCCGTCGTTCTTTCCGTTCACCGAGCCCAGCGTCGAGGCGGATTTCCACTGGGACGGGCAATGGATCGAGTTCGGCGGCGCCGGGATGGTCGATCCGAACGTGTTGCGGGCTGTCGGGTACGACCCGGAAAAGGTCGTCGGCTTTGCGTTCGGCCTGGGCATCGAACGCCTGTGCATGCGGCGGCACGGCATCACGGACATTCGCGAGTTCTACAAGAACGACGTGCGGTTCTTGCACCAGTTCTAGCCTCCCGACGCTGGCCTTGTTCAGAAACCTGTCCCCTGCGGGTGCACCATGTTAGTCTCTTGGAAATGGCTGCAAGATTACGTTGCCTTGAAGATGTCGCCCGGCGAATTGGTCGAGCGGCTGGCGATGGCCGGGTTGAACCACGAGGAGACTCGGCCGCTGGGGGACGATCTGCAGATCGACCTGGAAGTCACCAGCAATCGGCCTGACTGCCTGGGGCACATCGGCGTCGCGCGTGAAGTCTCGGTGTTGTGGCAGACCGGCTTGTGCCTGCCGGTGCCGCAGCCCGCCGCGGGGGGGCCGCCGGTGACGGAGTTGACCAAGGTGGCCATCGAGTGCCCCGACCTGTGCTCGCGGTACACGGCGCGTGTGATCCAGGGCGTGCAGATCGGGCCCAGTCCGCAGTGGCTGGTCGAACGGCTGGCGACGCTCGGCATCCCGGCGATCAACAACGTCGTGGACGTCACGAACTATGTGCTGATGGAATGCGGCCAGCCGCTGCATGCGTTCGATTTCGCCAAGCTGGCCGGTCCGGAGATCATCGTCCGCGAGGCGCGGCCCGGCGAGTTGTTCGAGGCGATCAATCACAAGTCGTATCCGCTGGAGCGGGGGATGTGCGTGATCGCCGACGCCCAGCGGGCGGTGGCCTTGGGCGGCGTGATGGGCGGTGCTCAGACCGAGGTCTCTGCGTCCACCACGGACGTGCTGATCGAGGCGGCCGACTTTGCTCCACTGTCCATCCGCACCACGGCGCGCCGGCTGACCCTGCACAGTCCGTCGTCGTATCGGTTCGAGCGCGGCGTCGATCCGCGCGGAATCGACTGGGCCAGCCGCCGCTGCTGCGAGTTGATCCTGCAGCTGGCCGGCGGGCGGCTTGCCGAGGGCGTGATCTCGGTAGGCCAGGAGATCCCCGTTCGCGAGCCGATTACGTTGCGGCTGGCGCAACTGCCGCGGATCATCGGGATCGAGATTCCCGCCGACGAAGTGCGGCGGATCCTGGCGGCCCTGGGCTGCCCCGACACAGCCCGCGACGACCGTTCGCTGACGGTCGTTCCGCCCAGCTGGCGCCGCGATTTGACGCGCGAGATCGACCTGATCGAAGAAGTCGCCCGCGTGTACGGCTACGACCGGATTCCGGAAGACGTGGGCGTGCCGATGGCGCCGTCGCACCGCAGCGACGAGGACCGCGTGCTGGGCAAAGTCCGGCAGGTCCTGCTGTGCGCGGGGTTCGATGAAGCGATCACAACCAGCGTGGTGCCCGAGGACTGGGTCGGCGTCTTCAGCCCTTGGACGGACGCTCCCGCGCTGCAGACCAGCACGCCGATGCTCAAGGGCGCCGACCGGCTGCGGCGGAGTGTGATCCCCAGTCTGCTGGAGGCCCGTCGGGTCAACGAATCCCTCGGCAATCCGGTGATCGAGCTGTTCGAGACGGCGCGGGTCTACCTGCCCGCGGGCGACGGCCTGCCGCAGGAACAGCGGACGCTGGCTATCGTCTCGGGCGGCGATTACCACCGGGTCAAAGGCGTCGTCGAGGCCCTGCTGGCGGTGCTGCGTCCCGGCACGCAGTTGGAAGCCGTCGATACCAGGCAGCCGCTGCTGGACCCGGTCAAGTCCTCCGAACTCCGCGTGCAGGGCCAGTGCCTGGGCTACCTGGGCGAACTGTCCGCCGAGGCTGGGAAACAAACCGGCTTGCGGGCCGGGGCCACGATCGCCGAGATCCGGCTGTCCGTCCTGGTGGGCTTGGCCGACCTGATTCCCAAGCACGCCGAGCAGAGCCCCTATCCGGCGATCGATCGCGACCTGAACTTGATCGTCGACGAATCCGTCCGCTGGGCCGCGCTGGCCGGGACCGTCCAGCAATCGGCGGGCGAGTGCCTGGAAAGCCTCCGCTACCAGGAAACGTACCGCGATCCGAAGAAAGATGGAGCCGGCAAGAAACGGTTGCTGTTCTCGCTCACGCTACGTTCCCGCGAGCGGACGTTGACCAACGAGGAAGCCGACGGGATCCGGCAACGGGTGGTCGAAGCGTGCCATCAAGCTCACGCCGCCGTGCTGCTGGGAGGCGTTTGACCGCTGGGCGGGCACGGACAAGGCCGGCTCTCGCGGTGTGACCACGACCGGCGGTGGTTCGAGACGATCCAGCCTAAATCGCCGCTGCCCTCTGGCATGTCGTGCACCGCCTAGTATACTCACGGCAAAGAACTCGGCCGCCTATGCTTGGCCGTTGCCTTCGGATTCACGGTTTTGGTCTGCTCCCTCCCGCCAGAATCGGTTCGTGGAATGCAAACGCCCGCCCCAGCCCTGCTTGAAAACGCCGCGCCGCGGGACAGTTCCGACGCCTGCCGCACGTCCAGCCCGCCGGGGTCGGACTGGGCGGCGATGCCGGAGCGTTTGGAGTACATCATCGACGCCTTGGGAGTGGGTTTCTGGGACTTCGAGGTCGCCAGCGGAGCGTTCTGGCGGTCGGCGCACTGCGATCGGATCCTCGGGGCCAGTCAGCACCTGCCCAAGTGGACTCTGGCCACCTTTCTGGACCACATCTTGGCCGTGGACCGACCGGCGGTCCACCAGGCGTTTGAGCGCGCCGTCGAGGAGGGTGCGGGATGGTGGACCGAGTGCCGCGTCCAGTGTCGGGACGGCAAGATTCGTTGGATCGCCATTCAGGGCCAATCGCACCGCTGCGGGCCGCAAGAGGCGTTGCGGTTGGTCGGCTCGGTCCGCGACATCACTTCGCAGAAGCAGGCCCTGCTGCAGCTCTCCCAGGCGCGACAGGCCGCGGAGGCCGTCAGCCGAGCGGACCACTCGCTGCTGGCCACGCTGGGCGAGCATTTGTGCCGGTCGTTGGACTTGCTGCTGGATGCCTTCGGGCGGTTGATGAGTGGCGGCGGCAATGCCTGCGACGCCGACCGTTCCCTGAGCGTCCTTCAAGCCAACGGCTTGGGACTGACGGAGTTGCTGAACGGGATTGTGGCCTTTATCCGCGACGAGGGGGGGATCGAGGGCGGGCCGCCGGCGCTCGACAAGGGCGGAGCCGTGAGCACCCCTTCGGCACCGCCGCAGACCGCAGAGGACAAATCCGGGGATAGGCACCAGGCGGCCGACGCGCGCCAGCCGCCGGCTCGTGAACCGCGGCCGGCGCGCGTCCTGCTGGTCGACGACGTCGCCAGTGTGCGGTCGGTGAACGGCGAGCATTTGAAGCGTCTGGGGGTGGAGGTCGACGAGGCCGGTGACGGCAAGTCCGGCTACGAAATGGCCTTGCAGTCGCGGGCCGAAGGACGCCCTTATGGTCTGATCCTGATGGATCTGATCATGCCGGTGATGAACGGCGTCCAGGCCACCCGGGAATTGCGCCGGGCAGGCTGGCAGGGGCCGGTGGTCGCGCTCACTGCGCACGCCCTCGAGGGGGACCGGGAAAGCTGTCTGGAAGCCGGCTGCGACGATTGCCTGGGCAAGCCGGTCACGGGCAAGCAACTGGAACTTATCGCCCGGCGGTTCCTGCGGGAGCAGATCCGCGAGCGTCCCGCGCCGCGCTAGTCCTGGCCCCTGGCGTCGGCGACCAACCGGAACAATTCGGACAGGCTCGCGGTGCCCAGCTTGGTAAAGATCTCGCGGCGGCGGCTTTCCACCGTTCTCATGCTCACCCCCAGTTCGCTGGCGATCTGCTTGTTCGGCCTGCCGTCCGTCAGCATTTCCAGGACTTGGCGTTCGCCGCTGGTCAGGACGCCCAGGCGGTCGCGAGCCTCGCGCCGGCGCAGCTGGTGGTCCCTTCCCGCGGCATCGTCGGCCAGTGCCTTGCGGATGGCGTCCCACAGATCGTCGTCCGCGTACGGCTTGTCCAGCAGTGTCACCGCCCCCAATTGCATCGCGCGAACGGTCAGCGGCGTGCGGGCATGGGCGGTCAGCACGATGAAGGGCAGCGGCAATTGCCGGCGGACCAGTTCCTCGCGCAGTTCCAGGCCATTGATGCCCCGCATGCGAAAGTCCGTGACCAGGCACCCGGGGCGAGGCGCGATGTAGGCCGCCAGAAACTCTTCGCCCGACGCAAAGGACTCGACCGGAAACCCCATCGAACGCACCAATGCGCACACCGATTTCCGCGCCTGTTCGTCGTCGTCGACGACGAAGACGGTGGGTTCTTCGTCGGCCATGTGGTTCTCCTTGCAGCTACGGGTTCTGAGGGCTGCTGCGGCCAGCGCGCACGCAGCGCGGGCGCCGAATCATCCTTGCACCGGAAGCGTGAAACAAAACACGGCGCCTCCCCGGACGCCGTTCTCCGCGCGGATCTGGCCGCCGTGCGACTCGATGATCGTCCGGCTGATGGGCAGCCCCATTCCCAACCCCTGC
>CAIYOB010000642.1 GCA_903927685.1 uncultured Planctomycetaceae bacterium | reverse complement strand
GGATCATCAGCCGGCCGGAACTGAACCGCGACACGCCCTACCATCCCGCACACTCGACCACGGTCGCCGGGCTGGTGAACATCCGGGGGGGCGACAACCGGTTCTACAACAATTTGTTCGTCGGCGACGGAGCCGCTGTGGCCGGAGCTGCGGCGAAGAAACGGCAACCCGATGCCGGCTTCGGGCTGTGGGCGTACGACAACCGCGAGTTCCCGCTGCAGACGGGCGGCAATGTCTACTGCCGTGGCGCACGGCCTGCGGCCCGGGAAGCCAAACCAGCCGTCTGTGCCGACGTGGACCCCGGCGTCCAACTCGTCGTCGACGGCGAGGCGGTCGTCCTGCAGCTGACTTGGGACCAGGCGTTTGCCAACGCGTCGACCAGACTGGTGACGACCGAGTTGCTGGGCAAGGCCAAGATTCCGGCGGTCGGCTACGAGAATCCCGACGGCTCGGCCATTCAGATCGATACGGACTATTTCGGCCAACCCCGCCACGCCGCAAAGCCTACGGCGGGCCCGTTCGAGAACCCGGCCCCGGGGACGTTGAGTTTCCAAGTGTGGCAGCCGTGAGTGGGAGGAAACCATGACACGCATGACATCTGTTATTCTGGCAACGGTGGCGCTGACGGTGTGCGGTGCACTGGCTCCGACGGCCCGCGGGGCCGAGGCGGCGCCGGGCCAATCGCGCCCGAACATCCTGTTCTTTCTGACCGACGACCAGCCGCAGGTCGGCCTGGGGTGCCTGGGCAATCCGCACATCCGCACGCCCAATATGGACGCGCTGGCGGCCGAGGGCATCCTGTTCACCAACGCCTTCGTGACCACGTCCATCTGTGCCTGCAATCGAGCCAGCATCCTGACCGGCCAGACCCTGCGCCGCCACGGGATCGGGGATTTTCACAAGCCGCTGTCGGCCGAGGCCTTCGCGCTGACCTATCCGATGCTGCTGCGTCAAGCCGGATATCGCACGGGCTATCTGGGCAAGTTCGCGATCGGCTGGCCGAACGCCGACATCCGGCACTTGTCGCTGCCCGCCGACAAATTCGATTTCTGGTACGGCTTCCCCCAGACGATCGACTTTCGGCAGACCGAGAACGGCCAAGTGCGGTACTTGACCACGGTGATGACCGAGAAGGCGACGGAGTTCCTCCAGCAGCAACCGGCGGGCCGGCCGTTCTGCCTGACCGTCGCGTTGAAGGAGCCGCACGGCCCGTGGAACTACTTCGACCCGGACGTGCCAGACGAGTATGCGAAGGTGACGATTCCGCCGCCGCCCACGTTTACTCAAGAGGCGTTCGACGCCCTGCCCGAGTTTATCCAGAACTCGCTGAACGGCGGGACCGGCCGTCGCTGGCTGCGGGATCCGGACGAGTACCAAAAGTGGATCCGCACCGATTACCGGCTGATCACGCGGGCCGACCTGGCCGTCGGCAAGATCATGGATGCCCTGCGGCAGAGCGGCTTGGACCGGAACACCGTCGTAATCTTCACCTCGGACAACGGCGAATTCCAGGGCGCGCATGGGCTGACCGGCAAGTGGCTGATGTACGAAGAGTCCATTCGCGTGCCGTTGATCGTCCGCGACCCGCGGCTGTCGCCGGCGACGCGCGGAGGCCGCTGTGAAGCGATGGCGCTGAGCATCGATCTGGCGCCCACGATGCTGGGCTTGGCCGGCGTGCCCATCCCCGCGACCATGCAAGGCCGCGACTTGGGGCCGCTGCTGCGCGGCGACGACGTCGCCTGGCGCGATGACTGGTATTACGAGCACACCTATGCCAATCCACCGGTGCACAAGATTCCCAAGACCGAGGGCGTGCGGACGAAGCAGTGGAAGTACACCCGCTACACCGATACGACGCCGCCGTATGAACAGCTGTTCGATCTGGCGGCCGATCCCCGGGAGCTGCAGAACCTGGCCGGCGACGCGGCGCAGGCGGAGACCCTGGCCAAGCTGCGCGCTCGGTGCGATGAGTACCGCGAGCAGTTGCGCTAGGTGGAGCCCGCGTCGCGCGGGCTGCCGACTTCGGACCAATCCACCTCATGGGGCAGACGATTGGTCCGGGCGGCCAGTGCGGCGACCTTGCCGGCCGCTTCGCCCATCGCCACGGCGTCGCCGGTCACGCGGTAGCTGGCGTGGGCAAGGAAGTCGCCGCTGATGCAGCGGCCTGCCAGCAGCAGTCCGTCCACGTCGCGGGCCAGCAGGGCCCGCAGCGGGATGTCGTACGGTTTCATCTTCAGGTTGCCGTGCGAGATCGTTTCCTGGCGGTTCTGTTCCCGCGTGGGTGCGTGGATGTCCACGTTGAACGTCACGCGCGCGACCGCGTCGGGATGCCGCGCGCCCTGAACCAGGTCGTCGCGGGTCACGGTGTACCGGCCGCGGATCCGCCGCCCGTCGCGGACGCCGATCTGCTCGGCGCTGGCCACCACCTGCATGCCCGCCCAGGGCCCGCCCAGCTGGGCCAAAACCTGGACGATCCGGTGGACCTCGGCGCGGGCCCGGAGCGTCGCCGCGGTCATCCGGGCGGCATCGAACGGCAGGACCCCGTACTCGTGGTTGATCATGACCAGGATCAGATTGTCGCGGACGTGGAACAGCGTCGGGTGCCCGTACGACGCTTCGCAGCCGGCCCGGGCGATCTCGCGCTGGAACGCTTCGACCGCCGGCAGATGCCGCTGGTCGCT
>CAIYOB010000641.1 GCA_903927685.1 uncultured Planctomycetaceae bacterium | reverse complement strand
AGCCCGGCGGCCGACAGCACCGCCGGGCCGTCTCCCACCGCACAGAGCACCTTCCCGGCGATGGCGGCCTGCTGCAGCCAACGTTGGGCGACACGGGCGTGGGGCGTATGGCCGCAGAAACTCTCGACGTTGCCCCCCAGAACAAAGACCGCGTCCACGTCCTCGATCGTCATCTCCCAGTGCGGCGTCCATGCTCCCAAGGCGTCCGTCCGAAGCGCGCGCAACGGTAGCTGCGCGGCCTTCCAGATCACGGTCCGATCGAGGTCGCTCGCGTGCAGGTTGCTTTGATCTCGCCAATCCACCTGGGCCGCCATGGTTTTGGCCGCCACTCGATCCGGGGGCCAGTCCCTGAACTGAACCAGCGACACGCCGGTACGAAACACATTCGCCCGGGCCTCCACCGAGACGGGACGTCCCGGATCCGACGCCAGACGGCTCTGCGGCGGGGGCACGACGGACAGAACGTGGCTGCCGATCAAGGTGCAACGTTCCAGGCACAAGTGCCTGTGCGGGTCCGGGGCACTCGCGGCCCGGTATTCGACGGCAGTGGTTCCCAGAGTCAGGCAGTTCAGCACGGTCATTTGAGCTTTGTCGGGGGGCTCCCAACCGATCGCCGTCCCGCCCCGTCCAACAAACACGCTGTTCTTGACGTCCACGGTCGCCGTTCCGACCGCCGTCAGGCACGTCATTCCCTCCGCGTGCTCGGGGAGTTCAAACCGGCAGTTCACGATTCGCAGCGAGTCCCCTTCGCAACAGACCATTGCGTCGTCCTGCGGATTCCAGTCCGACCGGCAACGCACCAGGATCCCTTCGAGGGCCAGAGGCCCGGTGCATCGGAGCCCGCCGGGCCGGTCGGTCGAGCCGTCGAGTTCGACCCGAGGCACCACCTGCGCTGCGGCGCGAATACTCAAGGGTTTTGGGGATACGATGGCCGAGTCACAGAGGAACGGGCCTTCGGAACGCAACTCCAGCGTCTCGCCTTCCTGGACCGCGGAAACGGCGTCTGCGAGCGAGACGCAGAGACGGCGGACACTTCCGCCGGGCGTACAAATGGCGATCTGGCCCCGCGGGTAGAGCGTCCAGCCGAACGCTCCGGCTGCCAGCAGAAGCGGAGCGGCGACGGCCGCCAACCAGCGATTGCGGCGAACCCGTTTTCTGCGCGACAGCCAACCTTCGAGCAACTGGGCCGACTCTTTGGCCGACGCAGGACGGTCGATCGGATCCTCGGCGATCAAGCTCTGCACGATGTCGAGCAAGTCCGCCGACACACCAGCCAACTCGGCGACTTGCGGCAGCACAGGCTGACCGTCGTCAGTCATCTCGACGCGCTTGCCGGACAGCGTTTCCAGGAGTGTGCACCCCAAGCTGTAAATGTCTTCGCTCACGCCGCTGGATTCCCCGCGAACGCGTTCCGGCGCCATATACGCCGGCGTTCCCGCCGCCGCTCGGCCGTCTCGGCCGCCGGAGGACAGCGGCCGAGAGAGCCCAAAATCGACGATCGTGGCGTGACGAAGGCCGACCATGATGTTCGCCGGCTTGATGTCGCCGTGAATGCGCCCATGAACGTGGATTTCCAGCAACCCGAGGGCCACATCCCTGGCGATCGCAACGGCAGTTTCGGGGGCGAGTTTCGGGTCCCGCTGGATGCGTCGTGCCAACGTCTCTCCCGGGATGAACTCCATCACGTGGCAGGGCAGGCCATCGAACTCCTCCGAGTGATACACGCGCACGACGTGCGGGTCTTTCATCCGGGCAATGGACTGGCCCTCCTGAGTAAACCAGTCACAGGCTTCCGGATTGGCGAGCACCTCCGCTTTGGGGATCTTAATCGCAACCTTGCGGTCCAGCCTCGTGTCGATCGCCTCGTAAACGCGGCTCATTCCTCCCTCGCCAAGACACTTGACGATCAGGAAGTGGCCGAGCATGGTGTTCGGCTCCAAAGTGTCTGCCCGGATGTCGCCCTGAAAGGGGACGATCGGGTCGCAGGATGTGCCTGAACTCCGCGGTGTCTGGTGGCGGGCGTTTTCGACCGCACAGCGAGGACAAATCGGCCCGACGTAGGGACTTGCGCACCGGCTGCACGTGGACGTCTTCATTGAGGGCTCTCCGGTCAGTTCGATCTCATCTGCTGTCTTCGATAAAAGGCCGGAAACGTTCGACCCCACTGTCATGGCTCCGGCTTACAAACAGAGGGATTGCCACAGCCAATCCAGTTCGCATTCAATCTCGTACTCGGTCGGATTGGCCAAGAGGTCGGCGATCCTCTGCCGGAGAATGCGTCCAAATTCCGCCCTGAGCTCCGACACGGTGACGCGTGCCCGGATGTCGCTGACCCCGAGCAATTCTCCCAGAGTCCGGGCTTTGCTGCCCCGGCACTCTTCCACGAGGTAATCCTGCAGATGCCGAAATTTCTCCGCCTGCCCTTTGCGTGCCCAGATCGCTCGGAGCTCCTCGAACGCGGCCTGAAAGGTGTCCAGAGCAATGGACTTCCGAAATGCGTCTTCGGGCGTCAAGTACATCTATTTGCGACTGCTGCCCGAACCGTTCATCAGTCAGTTCGTACGGACCAGGACGGTACCCGCGCTCGCCGGGGCGGCCCTGGTCATGGTGTTCT
>CAIYOB010000640.1 GCA_903927685.1 uncultured Planctomycetaceae bacterium | reverse complement strand
TCGAGCCACGAGGTACGAGCGGCGAGCCCCCAGTTTTTGCCACTGGGGGCTCGCTGCACTCGCCCCCAGGCACCCCAACATTGGCCTGGACAACGCGCTAGCCACCGGTTCCGGATCGGACGCCATACCGGCGGCTAGCGCCGTGCCGCTCACGGGACATCGGACAGTCTTCTCGAACGGTGCTTGGCCTCGTTCGAGAAACCTCATTTCGCGTGTGCTGCGGGCGGCTTCTCGGCCGCCGTCGACTCGGCGTCGGGTGCCAAGCCCGCTCGTTCGGCGACCAGCAGGTCCAGCAGCGTCCCGAGCAGGCCCTGGGCCAGGGGCGACGCCCGGCCAGCGCCCGATTCCCCGTGGACGAACAGGCGTTCGGGCACCAGCGGCTGTTGACTTTGGGACAGATGGTGGGCGACCAAAGACAACGCATACAGTCGCGGATCGCCGTACGAAGCCACCTTCTGCCGCAACACTTCGGCCTCGGCGTCGCCTTCGAGCCGGATGCGTGTGCTCTGGCCCTCACCGACCAGCGCCTTGGATTTGCCCTCAGCCTCGGCCAGCAGCAACTGGCGGCGATTCTCCGCCTGGGCCGTGACCACGGTCTGCTCGGCCCGCTTGCGGGCTTGCGCCAATTCCGCCTCGCCGCGGTTCTCTGCGATCTGGATTTCGACGTGCGAATTGGTCAGCTCGGTCTGCTTCTCTGCCTGCGCTTGCGCCAGCTTCAGCGAACGCAGTTTTTCCGCCGCGGCGGATTGTTCCTGATAGGTCTGAATCTGTTCGCGCGACAGTTGCCGCAGCCGCAACTGTTCGAGCAAGCCTTCGATCTTGCCGCTCTTCTCGCTCGTTTCCGGTTTGCCGATCAGCACGTCGACCAGCTCGATGTCGAACTCCTGGAACCGCCGCCGCAGTTCGGCGCGGGCCTCCTGCTGGATCAGATCGCGATCGTGCAGCAGCTCGAGCATTGTCTTCTTGTGTGCGATATCGCGAAAGTACGCGCTGAGCATGGGGTCCAGCGTCTGGGTAATCAGCTTCTTGATGTCCCCGAACCGCTGGACGACGCTGGGGGCCTTTTCGTAGTCCAAGTGGACAACCACGGACAGCGGCAGCACCGGCTCGTAGGCGTCGGCGGTGACCAGGTCGATCGACTTCAGGCTCTCGTCGTACCGGTGCGCTTCGCTGCGGCCCGTGATCCAGTGCAGCACAAAGTTGGTGGTCGGCACCAGGTGCACGTGGCCGGCGTAGGTGTTGAACGCATACTTGCCCGGACACAAGGTCTTGGTCTGGACGCCGCGCGAACCCTCTGCCACCCGCTCGCCGTGCCGGAACGTGATGCCCGACAAATCCTCGCCGACCTTGCCGTAGTAGCTGACCACCACCCCGACGTGGCCAATCGGCACGATCGTTTTCGGCGTCAGTTCGACGGTGGCGAACCAGCGGTTGATGAAGTACGTGCCGTCGGTCAACGGCACGAACTGCCGGCCGCGGCGGCCGCCGGACCGCAAGAACGCCTCGATGTCCTGGTAGTTATTGTGGTAGTTCGGATCGGTCAGATCGACGCCGACCGGCGGAGCGATCACTTCCCCCGGATCGACGGCCGGACCGTCGTGGACGGTGACGACCCCGATATTGTCGGAGACGTCGACCTCGGCGCCGGATTCATCCGCGCGGACCTCGGGGGCGCGCGAACCGACGACGACGGGCTCGAAGCCCCGCACCTCCGCCAGCTCACGGTGCCACTGGGCAAACGTCGCCGATTCCTGCGTTCCTCCCAGCGTCAGGCTGTACGCCCGGTCGTCTGTGATGACCACGAACAGCGCCAGGTTGATGGCATACACGCCTTCTCGGAGGATGGCGCGCTGGCGGCCCCGCTGTCCCGCGAGCGCACTTGATTTCTCCCCGCCGGATTCGCCCAGCAGGAACGCGCGGG
>CAIYOB010000639.1 GCA_903927685.1 uncultured Planctomycetaceae bacterium | reverse complement strand
CTTTGTATTCTCGGGGTAGTGAATCCTCGAGCTGTGGTTCACCGTGCAAACGATAATTTGGCATTGAATCGTGTTGGTGTTTGTGCCGGGGTAGTGTTCCAAGATCCAATCACGAACCTCGACGTTGGATGTTTTCCCACCCAAAGCGTCAACAGCTTCCCGCACCATTTTCCACACGGGTATCTTCTTTGACTCAGCCAAGGCGATCTCCTCCGTTTGCCAAAGTGCGTCGCTATCTACCTACTCCACAAGATCGAACTGCTTCAACAGCAGTTCTCGGTTCAGTTCCACGGTATCCGACGCATCGTCCCGGCTGAGCACGGCGTAACCGTCGATGTTCAGGACCCGCTGGGCCTTGGCCAGCAGTCCCGATAGCCGCAGCGACGGGAACTCCAGGGCACGGGCCAAGGCCACGGAAGTCAGCTTGCCGCCGCGGCGGTCCAGCGTTCCCAGCAGTTTGGCGAACACGTCGTCGGCCGGGAGGCCCCGGCCGCCCAGCCGTTTCTGCTCCTCGAAGATGGGCGACGTGGTCAACCGCGCGACCCACTCCGGCGGTGCCTCTTCCGCTTTTGCGGCCGTCGGCGCCGGCTCGTCGCCTTGGAGATCGAAGAGCGCGCCGGGCGGTAGCTGCTTGGGCTTCAGAACGGGGCCCGGCTGCTGCGGGGCCGCGACGACACCTGCCGGCTCGTCCCACCACGCGGGCGTGTCCACCGGCTGCTCGTGCCAGCCGGCCGGCAGACTGTCGATGCTCGACAGCACGGCGATCGGCACGACCATCTCCTGGGGCGAGAGCCCGCCGTGGTAGCCGTTCTTTATAGTCCCGTACCGGACGCGTTCGCTCCAGGGGGCGATCAGCCGGTGCCCTTCCACCAGCACACGCTGCCCCTGCACCAGAAGCTCGTCCGCGGCCGGCTCGCCGGATGCCGCCCGCCACCGCTCTCCGCCATCGCACGGCCGGGCCTGGGTCTGGCAGTCGAGCACGTGTCCGTGGTCCGCCAGCAGAACCACCAGCCGCCGAGCCGTCCGGGCCTCGTGCAACAGTGCCGGCAGCACCTTGATCTCGTCGCGCGACCATCGCGTGTCGATCTGCCCGCCTTTGAGCAGGTGGTCATCCACCGCGTTGACGATCACACCGACGATCTTGCGATGGGCCGAGCCGATCTCATGCCGGACATCCGCGGACAGCAGGGCATCCTCAGCCTCCTGGAGTGTCGCCCGGTGGAACAGCAGCGGTGGAGAGCCAGCGCGGCATCGGGCCAACATCGCCGGATGCTCAGCGAATCCGGCCCGTTCGTCGTTGGCAGCCCCGCCCTGTAGGCGACCACACAGCAGACTGGTGCGGGAAAACTCGGTCACCGAAGGTACGGTCGCGACCGCGGGACGGTTGAAATTCCTGCCCGGTTCGCAGATCGCCATCCATTCGTGGCGGGTGAGGTCGAAAAGCAGTTCGCGACACACCGCCACGCTCATGCCGTCGACCACGATGACCAGCACGGGACTCTCGGCGGCCAGAGGCCCGACAACCTGCTCCAGGACACGCTCGATGGGGATGACTTCGTCCGACTGTGAGCCGGCCGCCGTCCAATCGGCCAAGAGCTGGGCGAACTGCTTCGATTGCTGTTCCCGGAGCTTGGTGACAGCGTCAAACAACCGAGCGTAGGTTTCCGAAAGCCCCTGGACCGGATCGCCGGATCGCAGGCAAAGTCGGGCCCAATCCACGAAACCGCCATCACGAAGGTGGTCAGCCGCGGCCTCCGCCAGCGACTTCGGCTCCGATCGCGTGCCGCGGCTCTGCTCGCCCAGCCAGCGGACGAGCCGCACGGCCATGTCCGCACGCTCCAGACGCCGCGTCTCGCGAGCCGACTGGTCGTGGTCTCGGACCGACTGCCGGGCTTCCTTCAGGGCGTCGAGGTCGTTCCAAGATTTCATCTCCAGCACGCTGCTCAGCCGTTGGCCGAACCGTGTTAGACGCTGGTCGAACCCGATCGGGGACACGTCACTTAGGTAGGCAAACCCATCCCCCTGCACCTCGCTGAGGATCTCGTCGGTCCGCTGGAGCGTCTGGCGATGAGCTTTGGGATCGGTAAACCGCAGCGCTCGCACCACCTCGGTTGCCGCCGTGCTCCAGCGCTGCATCAAACTGGCGTCGGGCGACTTCCCGCCCAGGAATCGTTCTTCCAGCTTGCCCGTCGCCTTCTCCAGTTTCCCGGCCGCTGCCGGATGGCACACGACGCCTGCGGCCAGCCCCAACGGCACGGCGTCTGGGCGATCCAACCGGGCCACGCAACCGAGCACGGCTTCGGCCACCGGCCCGGCTTTCTCCGCCAGCCATTGTGTGGCCCCCAACTGAAACGCCTTGGCCGACAGTCGGAACCTCGCGGTCGCTTCGCCGTCCAGGGACCACTTCAAGAGCGCCGTAAGGTCCGGCGTTTCCGATGCCAAGCCAATCGTGTGGCGCAGCAGCAGCGGCCAGGCTGTGTCCGCATCCAGGAAACCGCCGCGAGCTGCCGGATAGCCCTCGGCAGGCACCAGGTCCAAGAGCATGTCGGCAATCCAAGCGGACTTGGTTAGCCGTGGATCAACGGCATGAGCCGCAAACAGCGAACGCACGATCTGCCACGAATCGACGGCGAACAGCCGCCGCTTGGCGAGACGCAGCAGGATGTCCTCGCTCAGGTCCTTCTCTTCCAGGGGCGTGATCAGGATCTTGGTGGCGTTTGGGTCGGCAGGTTGGCGCAGGGCCAGACGCATCGCCAGCGGCGAATCGCACTGTTGGATCAGGTACGCCTGGTCGCCGTCGCGCCGCTCGGTGTCGCCGGTCCAGCGGCCCAGGGCGCGGATGCCGATCACGCGGGCCTGGGGCACCTTTTGGCGGATGGCCGCGACTTGGGCCTTGATCTGGCTGAAGGTGGGATTGGTCATTGGTCCGTTGTCCGTCGTCAGTTGCCCTTTGTAGTGGCGGCGGTCTGAGGCACTTCCGGCGTCTCCCAAACGACCTTGTTGTCACGCCAGATGGGGATCTTATGCCCGGCTCGGGCGTGCTCTGCGACTGCCTGCTTCTCGGCCCGAGTCAGCGCTTGCTCGACCCCGGCCACGTCCTTCAGCCGTTCCGCCACGGTAACCCGATCGCTTTTGGTTTCTTCGGTCATGCGTAGTGCTCCCGTATGGTCTTCCACACTTGTGCGTTTGCCACGAACAGGTCTTCGCCGGCCATCTGTCGAGCGATCAACTTGTGCCCGCCGGGGGATGAGTTGTCGAACAGCAACCAAGTATCCACGACTGGCGTGTAGACCTGAAAGAAGTTGCGAAGTCCGCTTTCATATCGCCGACGAACCGTCATCTCCGGGACGTTGTGGCCGCCCTGCTGAACACGTGCAGCGACCCGTGCCACGGCCATGTCTGGCGACGGCAGCCAGAGAAAGAGCAGGTGAGCGCGATAGCCGCTTTGCCGCAGTTCGTTTACCCATGGCGCGAAAGACCGGGAGGCCAACGTCGTCTCAAAGGCAAAATCGACCCGCTGTGCGGCCAGTTCGCGAAGCCTGTGGAGCATGATGCGTCCAGCTTGTAGTGCAACGGCGTCGGATCGGAAACTCGACAGACCTTCTGCAATCGTGTCCGCGTTGACAAACTCCATGATGCCCAGGTAGTCGCGGAGCAAGGACGGCGCCGCCGTTGATTTGCCGCTGCCGTTCGG
>CAIYOB010000638.1 GCA_903927685.1 uncultured Planctomycetaceae bacterium | reverse complement strand
TCGAGCCACGAGGTACGAGTGGCGAGCCCCCAGTTCTTTCCGCTGGGGGCTCGCTGCACTCGACCCCAGGCACCCCAGTACCTAGCCTGGACAACGCACTACACAATTTCCCGACGTGGGACGGATTGCCAATCCGTCCTACGCGAGTTGGCCCTCACTTTTTCGTGCGTGCGCAGACACCCGAACCTGGAGCGAATACCGTGCGAGATCAAACTCGGTGCTGGCTACTCGTGCTTTTCCTCCTCGGCCTGACGTCAGAATCGCGAGCCGAGCAGCCAGAGCCCGTTTCGGTAACACGCCTCGCCGAGCAGGCCGCTCCGCAGGTGGTGGCTTGGCGGCGAGACCTGCACGCGCACCCCGAGTTGTCCAATCGCGAACAACGGACAGCGCAAACGGTGGCTGGGATCCTCCGTGAGATCGGCCTCACCGAGATCCAGACGGGCGTCGCCCAGCACGGTGTTGTGGCGCTGATTCGCGGCAACCGCGCGACGCCTGTCGTCGCCCTGCGCGCCGATCTGGATGCGCTGCCCGTTCAGGAAGCAACCGGCCTGCCGTTCGCCTCGCAGAACTCGGGCGTTATGCACGCCTGCGGGCATGACGGGCATACGGCCATGTTGTTGGGCGCCGCGCGAGTCCTGTTCCAACTCCGCGAGTCGCTGCCGGGCAGCGTCAAGCTGGTCTTCCAGCCGGCGGAGGAAGGCCATCCGCCGGATGAGGAGGGCGGTGCGGCACTGATGATCAAGGAGGGGGCGCTCCGCGACCCGGCGGTCGGCGCGATCTTCGGCCTGCACGTCGCCCCGGACTTGCCGACCGGCCAGGTCGCTTACCGCGCGGGCGGAATGCTGGCCAGCGTGGACCGGTTCCGAGTCATCGTGCGCGGCAAGCAGTCGCACGCGGCCATGCCGTGGCTGGGCGCCGATCCGATCGTCGCCGCCGCGCACGTGATCACGGCCCTCCAGACGATTGCCAGCCGCAAGATCGACGCCCGCCAGCCGGTGGTCGTCTCGATCGGCATCGTCCAAGGCGGGCAGGCGTGGAACATCATCCCCGAGCAAGTGGTCCTGGAGGGAACGATTCGGACGCACGACAAGGCGGTCCGCGACCGGGTCGCGGACTTGTTCCGGACGGTGGTCACGCAGACGGCGGCGGCCCACGAGACGCAGGCCGAGATCGAATTCTCCGACTACGGCCCGCCGGTCTGGAACGACCCGGCGTTGGTGGCTCGCATGCAGCCCACCTTGGCCCGCGTGGTCGGCGCGGCAAACGTGGTTGAATCGCCGCCGGTGATGGTCGGCGAGGATTTCGCCCACTACCAGCAGGAAATCCCCGGGATGTTCCTGTTCCTGGGCGTGCGGAATGAAGCCATCGGGGCCGTCCATCCCCTGCATACGCCGCAATTCACGCTGGACGAAGCTGCGTTGACCGTGGGCGTTCGCACCCTGAGCCAACTGGCGATCGATTGGTTGAACCCCGCTCCGTAGTATTGGCGTTGCTTGGATAGCCGATACCAGGATCCGAAGGCAGGCGGTCGCCTTCGGGAGATCGGCGGTGAATTGGATGCAACCTGTGTCGCCAGGCCCGTCGTCCGGTACAATTGCGAATTGGAGGGGTTGATCATGGACTTGCATCGCTGTTGCCGGCACCCGGCCAACTTGTTGGGCTTTCTCGCCATCGTGACATCCGCCGCGTTGTCACCGCGAATGCTCGTAGCGGCTACGTATCACGTCAACCCGGCCGTCGAGTCCGCAGCCGACGCCAATCCCGGAACCGGAGCGGCCCCCTGGAAGACCATCTCCCGTGCGGCGTCGGCCGAGGAACTGCAGCCCGGCGATACGGTGGTGATCCACTCGGGCGTGTATCGCGAGCACGTGGAGTTCCGAGTGTCTGGCCAGCCCGAGCGGCCGATCACCTTTGCGGCCGAGCCGGGGGCGCGTGTCGTCGTGAAGGGCTCGGAGTTGGTGCGCGGGCGGTGGGAGAAGTTGGCGGAGCAGCCCGATCGCCGGGAGCCTTATCCCAACGCCTGGACCGGCATGTGGCGGATCGTGCTGGGCGACGAATTCTTCACGGATGCGAGGTTCCCGGGCGGCTACGACGACAAGGCGCGCCGCTGGGTTTCGCAGGTGTTCCTCAACGACAACAAGCCGCTGCAGCGGATCGGCTCCGATCCGCTCTACAAGAACGTCGAATACCTCAAGCTGGCCACGGTCGGCCGCGGACTGGACGACATGATCGAGGACTCGTTCTTCTTCGATCCGTCCGATCAGAGCTTGACGATCAAGATCGCCGGCGAGCCGGCTTGGTTTGCCATCGAAGTCGGCGTGCGTGGTTTTGCGCTCACGGCGGAGAACATCCACGACGTTGTGATCCGCGGACTGGAGTTTCGCCACAACCGGCAGCCGGGTGGCCAATGGTCGATGGTGTCCGTGGGCCAATGCGAGCGTGTCGTCGTCGAGGACTGCCGGATCTACGGGAGTGATTTCTGTGGCCTGGGACTAGGGCGCTCGCGGGACTGCAGCGTCCGCCGGTGCGACCTGTCGTACAACGGCAATACGGGGTTGGGCATGGGCGAGTGCCGGGACTGCACGATCGAGGACTGTACGTTGACGTTCAACAACTATCGCCGGTTCCATTCCGGCTGGCATGCGGGCGGCATGAAGTGCATTCCCGGCAACGTCCGCTGCACGATCCGCAACTGCGAGGCGGCGTACAACATCGCCGCGGATGGGATCTGGTTCGATTG
>CAIYOB010000637.1 GCA_903927685.1 uncultured Planctomycetaceae bacterium | reverse complement strand
GGTGGCGGCATCCCGCTGATCCGCCGTCGCCTGCCGGCTCGGCGTTAAACGAACTGAGCCGAATTGGGGAAGTTATTTCGTGAGCGTCGCTGCGGTACAATACCAAGTTTGGACGCCCGCGCGGTCCATCGATGACGCGTCGAGCAACACCCAGGAGACCCTGCCGATGACTCTGCCACGAACCTTGGGAACGCTTGGGATGTTGGGGCTGAGTTTCCTGGCAAGTTCGGCCTCGGCTCTGGCTGCGACGGCCCAACCTTCGACCCCACAGCCGAACATCGTGCTCGTCCTGGCCGACGACCTGGGCTACGGCGATCCGGGCTGCTACAACCCGCAGTCCAAGATCGCGACCCCGCACATGGATCGCCTGGCCCGCGAAGGCATGCGGTTCACGGACGCGCATGCCGCGGGCTCGTTGTGCCACCCCTCGCGCTACGGCCTGCTGACGGGCCGGTATCCCTTTCGCACGGACGTCTCGGTTTGGCCCACCCAACCCCTGATCGAAGATGGCCAAGTCACCATCGCCTCGCTGCTGCGAGCGCACGGGTATCGCACCGCGATGGTCGGCAAGTGGCATCTGGGCTTTGCCGAGCGCGGCTACGATCAGCGGCTCTCAGGCGGCCCGACGGATCGCGGGTTCGAGCGTTTCTTCGGGCTCCGCGCTTCGACGGACATCCCGCCCTATTTCTACATCCGGGGCGACCGAGCCGTGGCGCCCCCCACGAGTCCGATCGAAGCCCACGCGTCGGCCGATTGGTCGCCGATCCAAGGCGAGTTCTGGCGGAGCGGCGGTATCGCTCCGGGGCTCGAGTTGCAGGATGTGCTGCCGCGTCTTACCGACGAAGCCGTGGCGGTGATCCGCGAGCATGCCGGTACCGCGTCGGCCCAGCCGCTGTTGCTGTACTGTGCGCTCACCGCGCCCCACACGCCCTGGCTCCCTTCGGCCGAGTTCGCAGGCCGCAGTCCCGCGGACCTGTATGGCGACTTTGCGACCATGACCGACTCGATGCTGGGACGCGTCCTCGGGGCGCTCGACGAAACCGGGCTGGCCGACAACACGCTCGTGATCTGCACCTCGGACAACGGCCCGGTCTGGTATCCCGAGGACGTGCAACGCACCGGCCACGACTGCGTCGGTGGCTTGCGGGGCATGAAAGGCACGAATTGGGAAGGCGGCCATCGCGTGCCGTTTCTCGTGCGCTGGCCCGGCCAGGTGCGACCGGGAACGGTCAGCCACCAGTTGATTTGTTTCACCGACGTTCTGGCGACCTTCGCGGACGTGATCCAAGCCGAACTTCCCGACCTAGCCGGTCCCGACAGTTTCAGTTTTCTCCCCGTCCTGCTTGGCACGCAGCCGGCGGACCAGCCGGTGCGGGAATCCCTGGTCGTTGGCCGGTCCGTCCGCTACGGCTCGTGGAAGTGGATCGACGGCCGCGAGCCGGAGTTCTTCGGGCGTCCCGGCAGCCGCACGCTACCGGCGGCGAACGAACCGCCCGGCCAGCTTTACCATCTGTCCGACGACCTGGGTGAAACCCACAACCTGGCGGCGGACAAACCCGAGTTGGTCGCCCGGCTGAAGCAAGAGCTGCAGCGCATCCAGCGTACGCCCCGCGCCCGGGACTGAACGAAACCGCGAATGACACGGATCGCACGAATCAGGCGGAGGCATTGTGTGCGGAATGGGCAGGTGCGGAGCAGGGCAAGGTGAAGACCGGAAATCGATCAGGACAGGAATCCCTGGATGAATTCGAGATACGAGGTCTCGCCCCGCGACAGTGTTGAATGCGTCTCAACCGAAGCCATAACGACCCGGACCGCATCGCGGAACAGTTCGTCCGGCACCTCGCTCCGGAACTCGCGAACCGCATTCAACGCTTCGACAAGGAGCCCTTGCGGCGAATCATCGAGCTTCCTGCCCAACAGAAACTGCCGGAGCGCCTTGAGCACGCTCGCGTCGTCGATCGCGTTGTCCGGGTCGCGCCGATAACAGTCCAGGATCGCCGCTTCGATGTTCTGCAGCAAATCGACATGGCGCCCGGCAATCCGTTCCATGGTACGAATCGACGCCGGATTGACTTTGACCAGCGGCAGTCGCTCGCCCCGCTCCAGTTGGAGGCGGCGTTTCTTCAGACGTTTACGCAGTTCGTCCCGATCACAGGCTGACATGATGTACCTCCGTGCCATCAAGCGGATTCGAACTCTCGACATCCTGCTCCCAAAGCGATTCTGGCGTTACGCCGAGAAGCCCGTTTCTCCCGGGGTTTTCCGCGATTTTACCCGCTCGTTTCGGCTTTGCAAGCGGTTTCTTGCACGACAGGCTTCTTGCAGACGCCCATTCTTGCGAGTCCTTTCGGTAGTGCGAGTCGCGAATCCGGTAGTCTCCCAGCTTGTGCCTGGACGCCCGCAAGTGGGCCAAGCGACGACGAGAACGGAGTCTCCGTACAAACCCAGCCTTTACTTTGCGTTCTTCGTTTTCCTCCTCGGTGTTTTCTCTCTACCGCTTCGGCCGCTCGATCTGCTGACTGGCGAACAATACTTCGTGATCAGCGAAGTAGTTCGGATTACGTGCTTGCTCGCATATCTTCCGTTCTGCATTCTGTGGGCATCCGGAGTTTCTGGCGTTCGGCCACCGACGAAAGAAGAGGCGGAACGTCAGCATCGAGAAGCGGTCAGAAGAAAGAACGCTGAACTGGAAAGTGAGAACCGAACTGCCAGTATCGAACCGGCCAGCGGCCGTAGTCAGTCTTCGAATCCAACTGCGACTGTTTCTTGATCTTCGATGTGCCGGAGGTCCCTGCCAGGCCCGCCTTGACGACGCCGTCGAGACTTCCGGGGGCAGAGGATTGAAACCCGAACTTGGAGCGGATAGGCTGTGGCCTTTGAGTGCCGAGCGACTTGGTAGGCTGCGGCGTATCCGGTTGGGCCATGCGTGGCCAACACTTCGACGGGATTGCGCGACTGGGCGCGGCGACATCGCCCTTGACGTAGGAAACGACGGGACCGATGGCGAAAGCAAAGAAGACAAACGACACCGGCGCGAACTTGGGGTTTGAGGCCAAGCTGTGGCAGGCGGCGGTCAAGCTGCGCAACAACATGGACGCGGCCGAGTACAAGCACGTCGTGCTGGGGCTGATCTTCCTGAAGTACATCTCGGATGCGTTCGACGAACATCACCAGCAGTTGGAAACGGGCACGGCCGACCCGCACAGCGAGTGGTACGTCAAGGACGCCAAGCAGCGGTATGCCGTGCTGGAGGACCGGGACGAGTATTTGGCCGCCAACGTGTTTTGGGTGCCCAAGGATGCCCGCTGGACGTACCTGCAGGGCCACGCCAAGCAGCCCACCATCGGCAAGCTGATCGACGATGCGATGGTGGCCATCGAGCGGGACAATCCACGGCTTGACGCGGCTAAGTTCGTGGGAGAACTGCGTCATGCCTGCTGAACTCTCGGTCAAGCGGACCGTTGTTTTCTTTGACTGACGCTGCCCTTTGCGTGCCGATCCATGAGGAAGCTTACATGCCACAGTCTCTGGCCGCCGTGTACTTACACCTGGTTTTCTCGACCAGGGACCGCGCCCCGTTGCTGCAGGACGAGGCCCTCCGCGACGCCTTGCACGAGTATCTCGGTGGTGTGTCCAAGACGTTGGAATGTGCCCCGCTTCGTGTTGGTGGTGTTGAGGATCATGTTCACCTGCTGGCGCGATTCGGGCGCACCTTGACCATCGCCGACTGGGTGAAAGAGGTCAAGCGAGTTTCCTCCATCTGGGTTCACGAACGGGGTAACGCATATCGCCAGTTTCATTGGCAAAACGGTTACGGAGTATTTTCCGTGAGCCACTCCAATCGCGATCGCGTCATCGAGTATATTGACGGCCAGGAGCAACATCACCGGCGCATGACGTTTCAAGACGAACTTCGGGGATTGTTCCGCAAACACGAAGTGGAATTTGACGAACGATACGTGTGGGATTGAGCAACGAGCGAGCATGACGATACCAGCGACTTTTTCGCCACCGCGCAGCCGCGAAGGAGCAGCCAAATTTCAATCGCAACGCGATTGCGGCCTCCAGCCCGGGGTTGCCGCGGAGCGGCTACCCCGGGACCGCCGTTCGCCATCCGTTCCCATGAACCCCAACGGGGTTGCGGCCGGGAATGGGGGATCGCGAGCGCCGGACGCGGACGGTCGTTGCGCCCGGACGATGAGTGGCGCCGAGCGGCATGGCCAAAACCCCGTTGGGGTTTGGCGTCTGGTTCGGGGCCGATTCCCCAGGGTAGGCCCTACGGGCCAACCCTGGGCTGAAGGCCGGAGCCCCTGTGGGGCAAATCACCCCGCCGTCGCGATCCAAGGTCACGTTCCGGAGTCGCGGAAGGAGAAGGCCATTCGCTCAAACCTGGAGGGCTTGAGGTATGGCGGGTGATGGGTGGCGAGAAATCACGCTGGGCGACTTCCTCTCGCTTCAGCGTGACCATGATCTCACGACATCCGATCGTCGTTCTGGAACGGTCCCGGTGATGGGGTCCGCTGGAATCACGGGCTTTCATGACTCGGCCCTGGCACGAGGGCCTGGGGTCACTGTCGGACGGAGCGGCGTTGGATCAATGGGAGTGGTGTCGTACTCGCCCGTGGACTACTGGGCGCACAACACCGTGCTTTACGTCACCGATTTTCGTGGAAACAGTGAGAGGTTTGCCTACTATTTCCTCCAACATCTGGACCTCAGACGATTCAATTCGGGCAGCGCACAGGCTTCGCTGAATCGCAATTACGTTTACCCGCCCGACCTCCAGGCGGAGGCGACGAAGTTGGTGCTGGAACAGGCGGAGGCGTTGTGCGCGGAGTGGGTGGGGGAGGAGTAAGGGAACGGACCATGCGAAAACGACCATTGCGACGTGGTTTCACCCTCCGGGAATTGTTCGCCGTCGTCACGATCATTTGCGTTCTGCTGGCCCTGCTGGTGCTGCTGATCCAAGCGTCTCGCCAAGAATCCGGCCGTTCCTCGTGCGTTTACAGACTCAAGAACATCACTCTTGGGCTGCTGAACTACCACGATACGTACAAGGTGTTTCCGATGGGCGTCATGCACTCCGGCCACAATCCCGGTGGAAATCCGCCGATCGACGCTGCGTTGGGGCCATCCTGGTGGTTCGGAATCATGCCGTACAGTGAGCAGCGAAATGTGTACGACCTCGTGCTCTCAACCCAGGTTCCCGGCGTTCCGACCAGACACCAATTCTGTGCGAGCGATCTGGCTCCTGTGTTCATCAATCGAAACCAGGGAATGAAGAATTTGACGTTTTCCCTCGATAGTTTCGTGCCGGACTTTCTGCGTTGTCCCTCAACTCCGCTCCCCGTCATGGAGACTCCGACGGGACCGATCTGCTTGCCCACGTACGTCGGCATCACGGGCGGCTGCGACATCGACCCCAAGTCGCAAGATTACCAGCCTGGACTTGTCGCACCGACGACGGGCCGTCCGTACCAAAACGCGGCGAAAGGCACGGGGGCCGCGGCTGGCGGCATCGTCACGTCCAGCGGCATGCTGCCTCCGTGCGAGCATGTGCGTATGGCGGATTGCGTGGACGGCACCTCGTACACAATCATCGTTGGCGAGCAGGCGGATTGGCTGTTGGACCAGAACCGATCCAAGTCCCAGAAGTACCACGGCGATCCCGGCTGGACCGTCGGCGGCACGGGGCCGGGAGGCGGCTGGCTGTCCGGGACAACGCGGGTTGATCCAGTGCCGAAGCTGAGCACGCCGGGCGGCCCGCCCGCGGCATGGGGTGCCGACTGCTGGAATATCACGACTGTCCGCTATCCGCCGAACTTCAAGCGGGTGATGGGGGCCAAGCCGCTGCCAGGCTGCAGCGAGAACCACGGGATCAACAACCCGCTGCAGTCACCACACCCCGGCGGCCTGCTGGTCGCCTTCGTGGATGGGTCCGTGCCGTTCATTTCCGGGACGACGGACTTGACAATGTTGCTCCGGGTGGCAATCCGGAATGACGGCCAGCTTCTGCGGCCATTGGATTGAGGTATCTCGCCCTAGCGTGATCGGCCTGATTGGACCGAACAAGGAACGGCACCATCAAGATGTTCGACGACATCAGCGAGGCATCCTACGCCCGCGTGTTCCGCGACACGCTGCCGGGCAAGAACAACCGCTACGGCGACGACGGGCCATGGTTCGAGCTGGATTTCCCCAGCCTTCCGGCAAGCCAGCACACTTCGGCGTGCTTCATGAACCGGATGCACAATTCGTCGATGCTCAAGGTCAGGGATTGACCGTCGTTCTCGGCGAACCACTCCGCCAGGACCTCTTCGTAGCCGTCCCGGGATTCCGGGAACCGTACTTGCCCAAGTAGATGTCGCGTTTGTGAAAACGCACCCGGGCCTAGCCCGTGGCCTTGTGCAGCAGATAGGCGGGTTTTCGTTTGACCGGAATGGCAGCGTCTCCCCTTGTGGTAAAAGCGAGGTAGTCAACCACGTCTCACGCTGCGCTGCCGGTCCGGCGGGCAGTTGCAAGTTGCGACTCAGCCACAACTTTCAAACAGTCGGGGCGGAGAGATTCGAACTCTCGACCTCCTGCTCCCAAAGCTGCAAGCGACGAATTCTAAGCCGATTCCCGACAACGACTTGCAACGAGCCATATCCTTGCTTGTACCACTGCTTGTACCTCACAACGAAACATCCGAAATCGGCATTGGCCTGGGCGGCGTCAAGCAAAGCTTTACCACCCGCAACACCCACATCGAAGGCCGTTCGGTGCAGATGCAATTGCTCAGCGGCCCCTTCTCCAATTTGACCG
>CAIYOB010000636.1 GCA_903927685.1 uncultured Planctomycetaceae bacterium | reverse complement strand
GGATTGAGCCCGTTCACGCTGGATGATGACCCGGGTAGCGTCAGTCCGACGAACTCGCAGTTGTTCGTGGATTTGGCCCCGGGGACCTTCACGATCACGGAAGGCGCGGTGTCCGGGTGGACGCTGTCGAGCATCGGGGTCACCGGCGCGGCGAGCTACAGCACGTCCGGCAGCACGACGACCGTGAATCTCGCCGCGGGCGAGAATGTGGTCGTCCGTTACACGAATACGAAGCTGGGTACGATCAACGTGATCAAGAACGCGGTCCCGGACGACAGCGCCGACTTCAGCTTCACTGGCACGACACCCCTTGGCAGTTTCCAATTGGATGATGAC
Organism: uncultured Planctomycetaceae bacterium; assembly: GCA_903927685.1. Next base: position 1,758 of record CAIYOB010000636.1, on the reverse strand, counting down.
GCGGACGGCACGCTTCCGAGCAGCCTCGCGTTCAATAGCCTGCTGCCGGGGACCTATGTGATCACCGAAGCAGCCTTGGCGGGCTGGGATCTGACGAATCTGGTGATTAGCGATCCGGACAGCGGCAGTAGCGTGGACCTTGCGACCCGCACCGCGACCCTTGACGTGGATCCAGGTGAAGTGCTCACGGTGACGTTCACGAATACCAAACGCGGCTCGATTACGGTGGTCAAGGATGCGGTTCCGAACGATCCGCAGGACTTCAGCTTTGCGGGCGGTCTCGGGGTGTTCAGCCTGGATGATGACAGCGATCCGACCCTCGCAAACAACCAACTCTTTGCCAGTCTCGTTCCGGGCACCTATGTCGTCTCTGAAGCGGCGTTAGGGGGGTGGGACCTGACGAGTCTGGTGGTCAGCGATCCCGACGCAGGCAGTTCCGTGGATCTGGCGACCCGCACCGCGACGATTGACCTGGATCCGGGTGAAAGCATCACGGTGACGTTCACCAACACCAAACGCGGCTCGATCACGGTGGTCAAAGACGCCGTGCCCGACGACGCGCAGGATTTCAGCTTTACGGGCGGGTTAGGCGCGTTTAGCTTAGATGACGACGGCGATCCGACCCTGCCCAACAGCCAGTTGTTTGCCAATCAGGTCCCGGGCACGTACGTGATCACCGAGACGGCGCTGGTCGGCTGGACATTGACCAACTTGGTGATCAATGATCCTGACGGGGGCAGTAGCCTGAACTTGGCGACGCGAACGGCGACCATCGACTTGGATCCCGGCGAGACGATTAACGTCAGGTTCACCAACACGGTCACGCCGGCGTTTACGGGCACGAAGTTCTACGACCTGGTAACCGACGGTGTTCGAGATGCTGATGGAGCGGACAATGTGCTGGGAAACTCCGACGATGAGGTCGGTTTACCGGGCTGGACCATCGAACTTTATCGCGATGTCGACAGCGACGGCCAATTTGAGCCCAACGGACCGTTTGGTGTGCCTGGGGACGATGGCGATCCGGTGTACACGACCGTGACGGACGCCAATGGCAATTATGCCCTGGCCCCGCTGTCGCTTCCCAACGGTCGCTACTTCATCCGGGAGGTGATTCGTTCCGGTTGGCAGCAGACGAGCGGCCCGAACTTCTTCACATTCAACTATGCCGGCTCGACGATCGCCAATGTGGACTTTGGCAACGCGTCCTGCACGGGCACGTTGTTCGTTGCGGACGGGCCGCGGGTGGTGACTTCCCAGCGAGACGGGATCCTGACCCTGGTGCTCACCGATCCGCCGCCCATGCCGAGCGAACCGAACTCGCAGGGCACGTTCAGCGTCACACGCGTCGGGGGCGGAGCGTTCGATGCCTACGACGGGGCCGGCGGCGTATTGGCCGGGGCGACCAGCGTCGCCAGTCGAGCCGACGCGGCGGGGCAGCGTGTGGACATCCTGATCGGGGCCAATGACTACCTGCACGCGGGAGCCCACCCAACGCCTCCGGGCACGCAGTTCGCGGTGACGATCAGCGGTTCCGGCGGAGCGGGAACATTCGTCGTGCTGAATGCCGTCAACGTGGACGTCGCCGGCAGCTTGGCGCTGATTATCACGGGCACGGAGTGCGGCGAGTTGATTGCGGTGGATGACGATACCGGCGGGACCGCCTCGGACGCCAAGGCCATCTACTTCGGGACTGTCGAAGGGGCCTACAACGGCGGCGCCAACCTCACCTCGACGGGAATCAAGTACAACACCCCG
>CAIYOB010000635.1 GCA_903927685.1 uncultured Planctomycetaceae bacterium | reverse complement strand
TTCCGGACCACGTGATCGTGCGGAACGTCGGGCAGATGCTGCAGGGCGACCAACCTGGGGACGAGCACGATGCCGCCCTCCGCGGACGGATCACCTACTCGTTGCGCGTGCTGGTCGAATACGCCCAAGCCCTGCGTCGGGTCCGCGATAGCGGCGTCATCGACCTGAAGGCATTCCTGAGCTTTGCGAGGAAACGATGTACGGAGCGTCAAACCACCATGTCGTGATCGTCGGCGGCGGGTTCGCGGGGTTGTATGCCGCCCAGTCCCTGCGGCGCGCACCGGTCAGGGTCACGCTGATCGATCGGCGGAACTTCCACCTGTTTCAGCCGCTGCTGTACCAGGTAGCCACCGGCGGGTTGTCCCCGGCGGACATTGCGTCGCCGTTGCGGTCCGTGCTGCGGAGTCAGCGGAACGTCTGCGTGCTGCAGGGCGAAGTGAGCGGCATCGACGCTGCCAACCGGCGTCTGCTGCTCGGCGACTCGCACCTCGAGTACGACACACTCATCGTTGCCACGGGCGCGAGTCATCACTATTTCGGCCACGCAGACTGGGAGCCGCTGGCTCCGGGTTTGAAGTCGATCGAGGATGCCACGGAGATCCGGCGCCGCGTGTTCGAGGCGTTCGAGCGGGCCGAGCGGGAATCCGATGCGGCGCGGCGGCAGGAATGGATGACGTTTGCCGTGGTGGGCGGCGGCCCCACGGGTGTCGAGCTGGCAGGCGCGATTGGCGAACTCGCCCATCACACCCTGCCCAAGGACTTCCGCCAGATCGATACGAGGCAAACCCGGGTGTACTTGATCGAAGGCGCGGAGCGCATCCTGCCTACGTACGACGAGCGGTCGTCGCGGGCTGCTGTCAAATCGCTCCAACGCCTCGGTGTCACGGTCGGCATGAATTCGGTCGTGACGGACATCGAATCGGACCGCGTGACCATTCGCAGGGACGGGCGCTCGGATACGATCTCGGCGCGGACAGTGCTCTGGGCGGCGGGCGTCCAAGCCTCGCCGCTGGGAAAGGCGGTGGCGGTGGCGACCGGCGCGGAACTGGATCGCCAGGGCCGTGTGATCGTCGAACCCGACCTGAGCGTCCCCGGCCATACCGCGGTTTTCGTCCTCGGGGATCTCGCTCACGCGCGGCAGCCGGACGGTCGGCCGCTGCCGGGTGTCGCCCCTGTCGCCATGCAGCAAGGGGCCTACGTGGCGCGGCTGATCAAGGGCCGGCTCCGCGGTCAGCCCACGCCGCCGTTTCGGTACCACGATCGTGGCAGCATGGCGGTGATCGGCCGGTCGGCGGCGGTGGCCCAGATCGGCAGACTGCGGCTGCACGGTTTTCCGGCTTGGCTGGCTTGGTTGTTCATTCACCTCATGTACCTCGTTGAGTTCGAGAACCGGCTGCTAGTCCTGCTGCAGTGGGGCTGGAATTACTGCACCTGGAATCGTTCGGCTCGACTCATCACAGAGACGTCCAAATCGCGGGAGGAGACGGCGTCCGGACGGGATTGTCCTCGATGAGGACGGCTTGCAACACTCACGAAATAGCTTCCCCA
>CAIYOB010000634.1 GCA_903927685.1 uncultured Planctomycetaceae bacterium | reverse complement strand
TGGGCAGGTTCAGCCCGCGCATTTGCAGGCGATCGACCAGTTTTTTCAAGTCGATCGACCGCTTGGGATCCTTGTCCGGGTGGACGTGCAGATGGCCGTCAGACTGGACGGAGAAATAGCCGTTGCCCCAGCGGGGGACACTGTACAGTTCACTGGCATCATTCAACGTCCAGACGTTGTCGGGTTCGTCGACCATCATTTACCCTCGTGCCCCAGGTTGCGCAACCTGAGAGAAAAGGAGAGGAATAAGGTACCCGGGCAAAGCGTTGATTTTAGAGCGTTCGCCCCCGCCTGCAAAGGGGCGGTGCCGGGTGGCAGGCCGCGGCCCTCCCCCTTTTCCCAATCGTCTTCCTGTGGCAAACTTGGCCGCATCGCCGCCCAGGCGCTGATCGTACCGTCAAGGCCAGGATCCCAGCGATGAATCGACGCGAACGAGCCGCTTACATCCGCGGGCGCTTGGAGCAGTTGTATCCGGCGCCGGCGATCCCGCTGGACCATCGCGACCCGTTCACGCTGCTGGTCGCCGTCGTGCTGAGCGCCCAGTGTACGGACAAGAAGGTCAACCAGGTGACGCCGCAGCTGTTCGCCCTGGCCGACACGCCGGCGGCCCTGGCCCGCTTGCCGCTGGAACAGATCCAAGCCGTCATCCAGCCGCTGGGCTTGGCGCCGCAAAAGGCGAAGGCCCTCTCGGGACTCTCCCAGATCCTGGTCGCCCGGCACGACGGCCGCGTGCCGGACAGTTTCGACCAGTTGGAAGCGTTGCCCGGCGTCGGGCACAAGACGGCCAGTGTCGTGATGAGCCAGGCTTTCGGGCACCCGGCGTTTCCGGTCGACACGCACATCCACCGTCTGGCCCAACGGTGGGGGCTCAGTTCCGGCCGCAGCGTGGCCCAGACCGAACGCGACTTGAAACGCCTGTTCCCACCGGAGCACTGGAACGGCCTGCACCTGCGGATCATCTTCTACGGCCGCGAACACTGCACCGCCCGCGGCTGTGACGGCACCGTCTGCGAAATCTGCCGCACCTGCTTCCCCCGCCGTCGCCGGCCGGTCCGCGTGCGGAAGGCGTGACAAGCCGATCGAGATATCGGCCGCCTGGCTGCTGCTGGCAGGCCTGGGTGCTTTGGCCGGGCTAAGGCGAGTTTCTGGATTGCCCTGCCGTCCGCGGACGGCAATAATGCCCGCATGATCCGAGTTCCCATCTGCTGTCTGGCGATCGTTGTCTTGGGCTGCGTGTCGAGCCCGGGCCTGCGGGCCGAGGTGACGCCGGACGACGTGCGGGACGCGATCGCGGCCGGGGTGCGGTATCTGAAGAGCCAGCAGGGCAAGGAGCGGGGGAATTGGCCGGATCGAGTCGGGTATGCAGGCGGCGTGACGGCCCTGTGCACGCTGGCACTGCTGGAATGCGGCGAACCGCTCAATTCGCCGGCGCTCGACAAGGCGTTGGCCTATTTGCGGCAGCTGGGCGATCCCCAAGCTGTCTACGTCACGTCGCTGCAGACGATGGTCTTCTGTGCGGCCGAGCCCAAGAAGGACCTGCTGCTGATCCAGCGGAACGCCGACTGGCTGGCTCGGGCCCAGATCACCGCCGGCGAACGAGCGGGCGCGTGGACCTATTTCGCCGTCGCGGACGCCCAAGCCCGCGGCGACAACTCGAACTCGCAATTCGCCTTGCTGGGCTTGCACGAGGCGGAACAGGTGGGCGTCCGGGTCGACGACACCGTCTGGCAACTGGCCCTCGACTACTGGCTCAGCTGCCAGCGTGCGGACGGGGCGTGGAGTTACTATAAGGCGCGGACGGGCGAACCGGAGGCGGCCCCGACGGGCAGCATGACCTGCGCCGGCATCGGGGCGTTGGTGATCTCCCAAGGCCGGCTCAGCGAAGGGGACGCCCGCGTCGTCGAGGGCGCGATCCGCTGTTGCTGTGAACAAACGGACAACGCCGAACTGCAGCGGGCCTTGGAGTGGCTGGGCGCCAAGTTCACGGTCAACGCCAACCCCAGCCCGGCCGGCTTCGGCGGGGTCAACTTGGGCCGCTCGGGGCTGTTCTACTACCTGTACGGCGTGGAACGCGTCGGCCGCTTGACGGGCCGCCGTTTCCTGGGCAAGCACGATTGGTACCGGCAGGGCGCCGAGATGCTGGTCCAGCAGCAGGACAAGCTGTCCGGGTTCTGGCGAGGCGACGGCAGCGGCGAGGACAATCCCCTGGTCGCCACCTCGTTCGCCCTGCTGTTCCTGGCCAAGGGCCGCCGGCCCGTGGCGATCTCCAAACTACAGCACGGCTATACCACCGACTGGGATCTGCACCGCGGCGGCGTGCACAACCTGATCCGGCATGTGGAGCCGCTGTGGCGGCAGAAACTGACGTGGCAGACGATCGATGCCCGCGCGGCCAGCGTCGAAGATCTGCTGGAGTCGCCGGTCCTGTTCCTCAGCGGCCGCGAAGCCCTGGACTTGACGCCCGAACAAAAACAGAACCTGAAACAGTACGTCAGCCAGGGCGGATTCATTTTCGCCGAGGCGTGCTGCGGCGGCGAGCAATTCGACCAGGCGTTTCGGCAACTCATGAAAGAGCTGTTTCCCGACAGCACCTTGCGACTGCTGCCCCCGGAGCACGTCATCTGGTTCGCCCAGGAGCGAGTCGCTCCCGAGCACATGCGGCCGCTGTACGGCATCGACGCCTGCTGCCGGACCAGCGTGGTCTACTGCCCCAAGGACCTGTCGTGCCTGTGGGAGTTGAGCCGCGGCGAGCGGGAGACAGGGTATCCACAAGCGGTCCGGGACGAGATCCGGGCCGGCTTGGCGATCGGGGCCAACGTGCTGGCCTACGCGACGAACCGGCAGCTGAAAGACAAACTGGAACGGCCGCGGATCACGACCCACGGCGACCCGAACGAGAACCTGTCGCGGGGCGTGCTGGCGATTCCCAAGCTGGTGCACGGCGGGGGCAGCGACGAGGCGGCCAACGCCTTGCCGCGGTTGCTGGGCGTGCTGCGGACCGAAGTCGGTCTGCGCGTCAGCACCGATCCGCTGCTGGTCTCGCCAGACGATCCCCAACTGCTCGACCAGCCGCTGGCCTTTATCCACGGGCGGCGGGATTTCCGGTTCAGCGACAAGCAGCGCAAGGCATTGGCGACCTACCTCCGCCGCGGCGGGTTCCTGTTCGGCGATGCGATCTGTGCCAATGCACAATTCGCCGCAGCCCTGCGGCGGGAGATCAAGGCCGCCTTGCCGGAAGCCGAGTTCGTCCGGTTGCCGGAGAATCATCCGCTGTTCAGCACGCAATTCCGCGGCTATGACGTGTCGACGGTCACGCTGCGGGATCCGCAAGTCCGCGTGGCCAACGATCCGCTGAACGCGCGCCAGATGCGGATCAAGCCGCTGCTGGAAGGCGTCGAACTGGACGGCCGGCTCGTCGTGGTGTTCTCGCCCTACGACATCAGCTGTGCCATGGAAAACGCCGCGTCGCTGGACTGCAAGGGATACCTGCCCGCGGACGCCGCACGCCTGGTCGTGAATATCGTGATGTACGCATTGCAGCAGTGAGCGGAGGCCGACGCCATGCAAGCCCTGATCCTGGTCGACATCCAGAACGACTTCCTGCCGGGCGGCGCACTGGCGGTCCCCGCGGGGGACGAAGTGATTCCGGTAGCCAATCGTCTGCTGGACTGCTTCCCCTTGATCGCCGCGACGCAGGACTGGCATCCGGCGAATCACGGCAGCTTCGCCAGCCAGCATCCCGGACGGCACGCGGGGGACGTCGTGGACCTGAACGGCATCCCGCAAATCCTCTGGCCCGACCATTGTGTCCAGGGGACGACGGGCGCGGCATTCGCTCCTGGCTTTGCCGTCGAACGGGTCCAACGCATCTTCCACAAGGGACTGGAACGCGAACTTGACAGCTACAGCGGGTTCTTCGACAACCGTCGCCTCCGCTCGACCGGGCTGGGCGAATTCCTGCGGGAACGCGGAGCAACTGAAATTGCCATCGCCGGCCTCGCGACCGACTACTGCGTCAAATTCTCCGTCCTGGATGCGATCCAACTCGGCTTCCGCGTCCGCGTCATCGCGGATGCCTGCCGCGGCGTCGACCTGCACCCCGGCGATTCGGCCCGGGCGCTGCAGGAAATGCAGGACGCCGGCGCACGGATCGTGACCAGCCTGGAGGTGGCTTGGTAGGGCCACGCGCCGCGGGTGCCGGAGAGCGCGCCATTGGCCCTGGCCGCAGACGGTGCGTGAGCGTTCGGCGCTACTTCTTCAAGTCGAGCGGGATGGTGTTTTCGCCTTCCTTGACTTCGATCTTGAGGTCGCTGGACGCCTCGTTCCAGTACTTGTCGGGCACCGCCCGGTCGATGCTAACCGGCTTCGGCTGGTCCCCCGCTTCCGCGGCTTTCGGCGACAAGTACACGGTATAGGTGCCGGTCGGGAGCGGCTCCGCCAACTCGAACGTGCCGCCGGCTTGAATATCGACCGCACCGCCTTGGCCCGTTTCCATGCTGAGGAACACCAGGCCCGCGTCCGCATACGGAGCGCCGTTCAGCGTGACGGTGCCCTTGACCGTCCCCGTCGGTTTCGAGGAACCACATCCCAAGCTAACGGCGATGGCGAGGCCGGACAGCAGCAAGACACCTTGACCAAGCCACTTCCGGGCGGAAGTCATCGATTGAGGCATGAGAAAACCTTTCAGGCAAACGGAGTGAATCTAGAAGTTCCCAAGCGGCTCACCGTCGTAGCGGCACGCCAGTCGCTTGAGGTTGGTAAAGTCGATGTCATTGCTGATGAAGCGGATCGCGCCATCGACTAGCACGACGTTGATCCCGCCGGGGTGCTCGGAATTCCAGTGCGTGTTATTGCGATACATGGCCTCCGTCGCGCCGGTCTGCACGATCTGCGAATTGGGTGCAAAGCGAACGCAGCTGGTGCCGGTCTGCCAAAGGTCTCCGCAACCGGAGGGATGGCCGACCCAGCGAGGATGCCGGCTGCCGTACCAGCCACCGTAGTAATTGGAGGTGCGATTGACCAGGACGACGCGCCCGGATTGCTCGGCGACCATGATGGTGTTGGCGGTCCCATCGCTGACGTCTTGCATCCCGAAGACCTGGTTGGCCACCAGCACGCCGTTGTTACACGACCAGCCATGACCGCAGTCCTGCGTGCCCAGGTTGGGATCCAGCCCGGGGATCGGCCGAGCGGCGCCTTGGTTGCCCACGTACGTGACATTCATGGCGTCGACATTGTTCAGACCACCGACCGTGTCGAGCACCGTCGAAGGGCAGCGATAGGCGGGCAGAACCAGGTTCCGCAGCACTTCGTTGCCCAGCAGCGCATTCGCCCCGGCTGCACCGCCCGCCATGAAGTGCGTGTCGGCCGCAAAAGACAGCTGCTCGTGAACCGTCCCC
>CAIYOB010000633.1 GCA_903927685.1 uncultured Planctomycetaceae bacterium | reverse complement strand
TGGGCCGCGGGGACGATTCAATGGGCCGTCGAGCGGCTGAAGGACGAGTACTTTGAGAAGGACCCCGATGCGATCCTGGACATCTGGTTGTTCCAGGACGAGGCCAGCTACAACAAGCACACCCGGGAGATCTTTGGCGACACGCCGGACACCCCGTTTGGTTACTTCTCGCACCAGCACCAGGCGTTGATCATGAACATCGACACGGGCGGCGGGACCCTGGTGCACGAGATCGTGCATCCTTTCATGGCCGCGAACTTTCCCGAATGCCCTGCCTGGTTCAACGAAGGCTTGGCCTCGCTGTACGAACAGTCCGGCGAGTACCGCGGCCGCATTTCGGGCCGTACCAACTGGCGGCTGGCCGGACTGCAGGAAGTGATTGCCCCCAAACCCAAGCCCAAGCCGGACCAGCCGCCCCGGGCGGAAGCGGACGCCAAACCCGACGCCAAACCCGACGCCAAACCGGGCACCGAAGCGGACGGGCTGGCCGAGCCGGTGGCCGCCGAGCCGCCCGTGGAACCCAAGCGGCCGAAACCGTTGCCGTCGTTCCGGACCCTTTGCGGCACCACGACTTACGAGTTTTACAACGAGGATCCCGGCAGCAACTATGCCCAGGCTCGGTACCTGTGTTACTACCTCCAGCAGCAGGGGCTGTTGCGAGATTACTTCCGCCAGTTCCGCCGCAATGTGCGAAACGACCCGACGGGATATGAAACTCTAAAATCCGTCCTGGAGGTCAAGGATGAAGCGGGAATGGCGAATTTCGAACAGGCGTGGAAGGCGTGGGTGTTGAGACTGCGGTATCCATAGGCAACAAGGCATCGCACGATGATGGCACAACGAATCTACTTCGCAATCCTCGGCCTCTTTCCGGCACTCACGCTCGGGCTGGGCGGAACGCTGGCGGCCGCGGAACCGCCTGCGCCCAAGTACCAGCACGCCGTGCTGATCCGCTTCGAGGGCACGATCACGCCGCTGCTGGAACAGTTCCTGTACCGCAAGCTGGACGACGCCCAAGCGGACGGCGCCGATCTGGTGATCGTGGAAATCGACAGTCCGGGCGGGCTGGTCGAATCCAGTTTCAATGTCGCGCATCGGCTGCGGGACTTGGATTGGGCGGCGACCGTGGCCTACGTGCCGCGCGAGGCGCTCAGCGGGGCCGCCATTGTCGCTTTGGGCTGCGAACAGATCATCATGGGCCCCAACGCCATGCTGGGAGACGCAGGTCCGATTGTGTTGGGCGAGGATTTCCTGTTTCGCCACGCGCCGGAGAAAGTCCGCAGCGACTTGGCGAGCAAGATTCGCGATCTGGCGGAGACGCGGAACCGGCCCCCGGCCCTGGCCGAGGCGATGGTGGACATGAACTGCGTGGTGTACGAAGTCACCGATCGCCAGTCCGGGGCGAAGAAGTTCCTGTCGCAGCATGACATCGACGCTGCACCCAATCCGGAGCAATGGGACAAGGGCCCGCCGGTGCTGGAGTCGCGCGAAGGCAGTTTTCTGGAAGTGAACGGGCGGCGCGCGGTCGAGTTGACGTTGGCCGAAGGGAACGCCGGCAGCCGGCAGGAGCTGCAGCAGGTGCTGGGACTCGCAGAGCCGCCGCGGGTCATCGAGCCGTCGGGCGTGGACACGGCCGTATACGTGCTGAACTGGCCCTGGATCACGGGCCTGCTGTTTGTGATCGGGCTGGTCGCGCTGTATGTCGAAGTCAGCACCCCGGGCCTGGGACTGGGCGGCCTGGTGTCGCTGCTGTGCTTTGCCTTGTTCTTCTGGAGCCGCTTCCTGGGCGGTACGGCCGAAGTGTTGGAGGTCGTGCTGTTCCTGACCGGAGCCGCGTTTCTGGCCGTCGAGATCTTCGTGTTGCCGGGGTTCGG
>CAIYOB010000632.1 GCA_903927685.1 uncultured Planctomycetaceae bacterium | reverse complement strand
TCCATCGCTTCTGCCCTGGGAATCCTGTTTCCGTCCTGGTCGTATCCTGACGCAAGGTAGGCCAGTAGAAATGGACGATAGGCCGGCCGGATGGCTTGATGCTGCAGCTGGAAATCGATCAGGTGAGCGATGTCCGCGGCGGTGACCTTCGCCATGCTGCCCCCCGCTACGCATCGGGTTTCTTGTCCGCGTGCTGGTTGAATCTGGCGGCTTCCCGTTCCGCCCACTCGCGCCAGCCTTCGCCGCAGGGTGCGTCCTGGATCGAGTCCGAGACCCGCGCCAGGGTTCGCTCGACCCGCTCGATCAGCTGGACCAGCGTGGTGAGCACGAAGTTGACGATCTTGTAGAGCGCCCACATCATCGCGCCGATCAGGACCAGCGTCAGGGCGGCCCACAGGCCCCAGCGTTCGGCCATGCTGCTGAACGTACCGGTCTCGGCCTCGGCCGCGAGCAGCACGGTCGAGAGCGAGGCGAACGAACCGACGACGAAAAAGTGGATTAGCTTGGCCAAGGGGATTCGCTCCTACAGCTGGCGGGCGGGCAGGGTGATCGGGGTGAGCGACGGCGTGATGGAGAGGACCGGCCGCAACGTGGCGTTGCGGCCGGTCAGGAGGGGACTTGCGACGAGCGACTAACGGCAGAACAGCCACCCGACCGCTCGGGCAGCCCGGCGGAGCGGCTGGGCGGCCCGGACGGCTCGGATCGGTGCGGTGGCCACACGGCCTGCGTTGCGCAGGGGCTGGCCGGCCTTCAGCCGGGTGGAGGTGAGCCTGGCGGCGGCCTGCGGCGCGGCGCAACTGCGGGACGTACAGGCCGCGACGGGAATGGTCGCGGCCGTCGGCGCGGGGGCGGGGGCGTCGAGGGTCCAGGCTTTCGCCGCGGGCGCGGCGGGCGGGGCGGCGGCATGGCTGGCGCAGGAAAACGCCATCATCGCCAAGCCGAACAGGGCGAGGAAGAACAGGATCGGTCGCATGGTACGGGGCTCCTTGGGTGGAAAGTGAAAAACAGGGCGGTGTTTCAAGAGTCCCCGCCGAGCGCCAAGGAGTAGGCGGACTTGGCGCTCAGGCGGGGAGGCGGGGCACGGCCCGCGGCGTTGATTCAGGCCACGGCGAGCGCCTCGGCCATCGCTTCGGCGTAGGCGCTCGATTCCGAGCCGGCCAGGATCTCGGCCCGATCGTCCAACTCGTCGAGAACGGCTTGCATCAGCGCCGTGCCGGCCTTCTGCACGCGGCGGAACCCATCGATGCCGGCTTCCCGTGCCGCTCTGTTGCAGCGGATCCGCAACCCGGCCAGCTGCAGGGCGGACCGTTCGCCCTCGGCAAACGCCTTCAGTTCGCTCGACTTGTCGAAGCACTTGGTGATCAGCTCGACGACGGCCGGCAGGACCACGGGCAAGACCACCTCGATCCAGCCGGCTTTCTGCGTGCGGGCCGCGACGGCGCCGGCGAAGGTCTCCAAAACTCCCGACATGAGAACGCTCCTTTCGGTTGACTGCGGTCGCTACGCGGCCAGCTGGGGCAGTCCCAGGTCCGGCCGCGGGGCGACTTCGAGAATCACGTACATGACCAACGAGCCGAAGACTCGTTCCGAGTCGTAACCAAAGCCGGCGTCGCCCCAGTCCGCCGACCAGCTGTTCGCATAGGCGGCCACGGGGCTGTTCCCGGCGAAATCCAGGTACACATACGGCACGCAGTGCCTGGACCGGCCGACGATGCCCGTGCGGCGTTTCAGCAGGGCGCTGGCGATCATCTCGACGCCCTGGGCCTTTGCCGCGCGGGTGACCCGGAACAGGCGGGCCGTGTCCTTCCAGCCGGTCGGACGGGACCAGCGGTAATCCAGGCCGGGGAAGCACACCGGATACCGGCGGCGGTTCTCGGGCGTGTCGAGCGGCAGGGGGCCGATTTCCTGGGCGACGGCCATGCCATC
>CAIYOB010000631.1 GCA_903927685.1 uncultured Planctomycetaceae bacterium | reverse complement strand
GGGATGGGCGAGCCTGTTTCCGCACCACCTGCGGCCGCTGGGCTATCGCTGCTACCACGTGGGCAAGTGGCATGTGACCGGCGCCCCCAAGCCGGTCGCCGACGGCGGCTTCAATCGCTCGTACTGGTTCCAGGACTGGGACCGCTATTTCTCGCCGGCCGCGCACTTCGGGGACGACGTTCAGTTGCCGCCGGTGCCGCCCGGCTCCGGTTACTACGCGACGACGGCGTTCGCGGACCGCGCGATCGGCTTTTTGCAGGATCATGCCCAACAGCATTCGCCGCAGCCGTTCTTCCTGTACTTGGCGTTCATCTCGCCGCACTTCCCGCTGCATGCGTTGCCGGAGGACATCGCCCGCTATCGCGACCGGTACCTGGTCGGCTGGGACGCGATCCGGGAACAGCGTTGGCAGCGGCTGCGTGGGTTGGGGATCGTCGATGGTGAACTGGCGGCGCGGGATGACAAGCTGCGTCCGCGCTACTTCAAGCCGGAGGTGCTCGACCAACTGGGCCCGGGCGAAATCGAGCATGCGGTCGCGTGGGAGGAATTGACCGCCCAACAGCAGCGGTTTCAGGCCACCAAGATGGCGATCCACGCGGCGATGGTCGACCGGATGGATCGCGAGATCGGCCGCGTGGTGGACCAACTGCGGGCCATGCACGCGCTGGACGACACCTTGATCCTCTTCCTGTCCGACAACGGCGCGGACGCGACGCTGCTGGTCCGCGGCGAGGGGCACGATCCGGCTGCCGAGCCGGGCTCGTGGAGGTCCTTTTTGTGCTTGGGGCCGGGTTGGGCCAGCGCCTGCAACTCGCCGTTTCGCCGACACAAGGTGTGGGTCAACGAAGGCGGCATCTCGACGCCGCTGATCGTCCATTGGCCGGCGGGGATTCCCGCGCGCGGCGAACTGCGGCACGACGTGGGGCACGTGATCGACTTGGTCCCGACGATCCTGGAACTGGCCGGCGGGCGCGCCCCGGAGCTGCCCCGCGGGCTGGCCGTCCCGCCGCTGCCGGGCCTCAGCCTGGTCCCCACGCTGGCCCGCGACGGCTCGGTCGTTCGCCCGTGGCTGTACTTCCATCACGAGGGCAACCGGGCCCTGCGGCTGGGCGACTGGAAACTGGTGTCCGTCCGCGAGGACCAGGACGTGTGGGAGTTGTTCGACCTGCGGACCGATCGCGCTGAGCAGAAGAACCTGGCGGCCGCGCATCCGGATCGGGTTCGCGAGATAGAAACTCGCTGGAAAGTCCTGGACGCCGAATTCCGCCGACAGGCGGAGCCAACAGCTGCGACCCCGTAGCATGGCTCTTCGAGCCGTGCGAGTTTCCCGACGGATGTCCCCGGCCTGCCCGCCCCAGCCCGGCCGTGCTATAATCGTGAGGACTGGACGCAGACGCCGCCGTTTCCACTTGTCCCCAGGACAGATTCATGTCGGATTCCGAATTCGTCACCGTGGCTCGAGTCGGGCAGATCCCCAACGGCCAGGGCCTCTCGTGCGTCGTCGGCGAGAAAGTGATCGGCGTGTTCAACGACAACGGCGTGTACAGCGCGATCAATGACTTCTGTCCGCACATGGGCGCCTCGCTGGCCGATGGGCAATTGGAGGATGGCGTCGTGGCCTGTCCCTGGCACGGCTGGCGGTACCGTGTCCAGGACGGCACGTGGTGCGACAACCCGCGCATCAAGACCGAGAGCTACGAAGTCCGCGTGGTTGGCGACGAAGTTCAGGTTCGGGTCACCCCCACGGATCGCGGCCGCTAGCGGAGCGTCCCTCCGGTTTCCTTCCTACGCTCTGGGAGAGTCCCTCATGACACTAACGCCGCGACACCTTGCCTCGCTGTTCCTCTTGTCCGCTCTGGCTGGTCCCGGGGCCCTCCGGGCCGGGGACGAACCGGCCGCGACGCACGAGTTCGAGATCCGCAACGACCGGGCGTACCTGGGGGGGCACGACGTTGACTTGTGGGGCCTGCGGTGCGGCAACGCCTTGTACAGCGAGGCGGTCACCGAACGGCACATCGGCAACTTGGATAACATGGTAGCCCACGGGATCAACCTGCTGGGCGTGTACATCCAAGGCATCACCAACCTCAGCGGCAGCGCCCCGCACGCGGAGATGGGCGGCTACGGCACCGGCTCCGACGACCGCGGCGTGCGGTTCTATTACGAGTGGGTTCGCGATCACGTCGGCCGCTGGGAATACCCCCGGCACGTGCCGGTCGCGGCCGCGGAATAGCGCTGACTGCGGCTGCGTCGCCCGGGCGGATCCGGGCAGAAACCGGGCGCGGTTGGGCAGCACGCCCGGGCGACGAAATCCCCGCCCAACCGAGAACGAACTGTGCTCAGGCCCAAAGGACCGACCAAACGTGCAAGACAACGAGGATTCCTGCAAACGCTCGCCGGCTGAAGGCCGCCGTGGAACAGCGTGTATGGTTCAGGTGAAAATGAAACAGCTGGCAGCCGGCTGGCCGCTCTTCCGCCGGGGATGCGGAGTTGTCCTTTGCGCCGCGGCGTTTGCTGCGACCGCCGTCTCGGCCGAACCGACGGCGAGGTTGAGTGTCCGCTCGTCGAACGCGATGCTCGACGAGTCGTTCGCGTGGGCCAAGGCCAAGGCGCTCAGTTGCGTCCGAACGGGCAAGCAGCCGGACTACATCCCGTGCTATTTCGCCGCGATGTCGGACAGCGAGTTCTGCGTCCGCGACACCAGTCATCAGCTCGAAGGCGCCCACCTGTTGGGCCTGGACGCCGAGAATTGGTCCATGATCTCGCTCTTCGCCCGCGGCGCCAATCGCCGCGTCGGCCAGGACGATTGCTGGCCGCGCTGGCACTATCCGTACACGGGCAAGGTGGCCGAGGACCGCAGTTGCCAATGGCGTACGTTGCCCGCTCCGTTCGACATGGCCTGGCGGTCCTACGAGCAGTATCTGTGGACCGGTGACGCCAAGTGGATCGACGATCCCGAGATGGTCCGCTATCACACCAACCTGCACACGACGTTCATGGACCATCAGCGGTGGGCGGACGGCGAAGTCGCCGACGAGCTGATCCAGTTGGCGTCCTACTTCGAATTCCCCAACGCTGGCGAGCAGTTGATCGAAGCCGGCGACGCCATCGGTTGCCAATACCAGGCGCTGCTGGCCTACGCCAAGATCCTCGAACACCGCCGCGACGCCGACGCCGCGCGGACCTTCCGCACCAAGGCCGAGCATCTGCGGGCGCGATTCGAAACCCATTGGTACGACGAAGCGGCGGGCCGCTACATCCGCGGCTTCGACCGCTTTACCGATTTTCGCTCCGACTGGGGACGCGAGAACAGCTACTTCATGCCCCTGACATTGATCACCGACCAAGGCCCGCGCACCGCGGCGTATCTCGATTTCATCGAGGCGAGTATCCAGCAGGACCCGTTGAACATCGAGGCCCAGACCTATCTGCCGGAGCTCTTTTACAAGCATGGGCGCAACGAGACGGCGTGGAAGTACCTGAAGCAGCTGCTGCAATCGCGGCACGACTATCCCGAAGTGTCGTTCACGTGCGTGAGCAGTCTCGTGTCGGGGCTGCTGGGCGTGCGTCCCGACGCCCCCGTCCAAGCCGTCGCCACCTTGCCCCGCCTCACCGGCGAGGTCGCCTGGATCGAGGCCGATCACGTGGCCGTCGGCGGCAACGCATTGCGGATTCGCCACGACGGCACAAGCCAATCGACGCTGGAAAACCGCCGCGGGCCGGATGTCACGTGGCTCGCCCAATTCCCCGGCAACTTCGCCAGCCTGGAGGTCGATGGCGCGGCCCGGCCGGCAAGTGTCACGACCTTGAACGGCCGCACGGTCTCCGGCGTGACGGTGACGATGGCCGCGGGGACATCCGCCACCGTGCGGACGCTCGGCGACTCCGGCCCCGACCTGCCGCCGCCTCCGTCCCCGAGACTCACGCCCGAGACCATGCCCAAGCCCCAGCCCGGCAAGTACTTTCTCAGCGACATGCAGTGGCGGTACGCTTCGGCCCGTGCGGGGGATGCCTTCCAGCAGAACGCGGCCCCGGACGGCAGGACGCTGGAACTGGGCGGATTGGAGTACGCCAAGGGCCTCGCCGTGCGCGGGCTGTCCGCCGTGCGGTATGACCTGGGGCGAAACTACTCGCGGTTCCTGGCCGATGTCGGCTTCCTCGGTCCGACTCCGCAGCAAGGGACTGTCGAGTTCGTCATCTACGGTGGCGGAAACACCAGCCGACTGCGGTATCGCAGCGGTCCCATCAGCGGCGACGCCGCGGTGCTCCGCCGCATCAGCGTTGATGTGGGCGATTGCGATTACCTGGTGCTCGGCGTGCGAGAGGTCGAGCCAGGCGGCGGCGCTCCGCTGGTCGCCTGGGCCGACGCTCACGTGGTCGCCAAAGGCGGTACGTCCGACAGCGAGCCACCGTCGATCCCGCAGAACCTCCGCGCCGCACAGCTCGAACACAGCAGCGTGCTCCTGGAATGGGACCCGGCCAGCGACAACGTCGGCGCGGCGGGCTACGACGTCTATTCCGGTTCGCTGGCCGTGGGAAGTTGCCGGACGCCCTCGTTCCGCGTCGCCGCCCTGACCCCGAACGCGGAATACCTGTTCTCCGTCAAGGCG
>CAIYOB010000630.1 GCA_903927685.1 uncultured Planctomycetaceae bacterium | reverse complement strand
GCGTTCGTCGGGCCGCTCGAATGAGTCTCGGTGCATAAGATCCGCGAGTATTCCAATCAGGCTTCCGGCCGCAGCCCCAATGAAAGCATAGCCAACAGCCCCACCACATGCGACGACGCATATCGTAACGAATTCCTGCGAACTTGTCGATCGAAAAAGACTTGCAGGCGTCGAATTTAGTGACTCGCATGCCATGAAAACCCACATCGGCCCATGAGCCATCGCGGAGAACAACAGACCGAAGACTGCCCCGGTGCGAATCGCTGGGAATACGACGGACCGATGTCCTTGGGGGCCGTGCTTCTGGATACGAATCGACGCGATCAAGGAAAAGAGACCCGCGTACAATGCTGGAGGGCCGAGCTGAGCGAGAATTGCGAAATAGGGTCCGTGGGTAAGAGGGCCGTGCGAGAGGCGGTAGTAGATCGGCGCCATAAACGCTGGAGCGAGGAAGCATGGCAGTATCACGAGCGAGAATAGACTGAAGCTTGGCTTGTGTCGCTTCGATGAACCGCTAGTCATTGCCGCTACGTGGTCCAAATGGAATATGGTGCCCCTCGCGTTCTGCAAATAACGTTACGGGTCACGCGGGCGGCGCGAGTGACCCAATCATCATCCCGGACGCGAACGCCGCCTCGCGTGCACCCGTTTGTTCGGCTAACGGGCCAACTAATTATTCAGTGAGCGGGAAAGCTCGATGGTACCCACCTCTCGGTCATTGGTGTAGTACTCGATTTCTCTGTAATCGGGACAGTCGAAATCCACGCAAAGAACGCCAGCACCGTCGTGGTCTCGAAAATCGTCCCTAGCCGGCCGCCTCCTGCGCGATTTGTATTGATGAAAGACGTCGACCGACCGGCCTCGCACTACGATCATGACGGCTTCGGATTGCGACTCGGAAAGGTCCGTCTGGAATCGTATGGCAATTTTTCTCCATGTCTGCTCGACGGTGAGCAAACCGGTCTTGTTCTCGAACGGTGTGCCGTCCTCGTTTGTTCCATGTACCACGCCCGGCCACGAACCGTTCAAATCTGGAGTTTCGATTCCGAGTATGCAGCGAACGAGATCCAATCGCCATAGCTTTCGCTCAAGCATACTGACCAACACCCCGTAGATGACGATGGTTGACGGCGCACTCGAGCCAATCGCTACGCCCCAGTTCGCCAGCCAAACGAGCAGTGCGCTGATGGCGAGCCCGACTACCGCAGAAACAGCGACAATCCTGTAGTATACCCCCACACGCTGGTCAGCGTTGTTCGCGTCGCTTACGGAGTATGGATGCATCGTTGAGCCTTCGTGTCAGTCCATCAGGCTGGCCGAACGACCGCGATAACCCAGCGGAAACGGCGCCGGGAACGTCTCCATCAGTCAAGAACCCAACCGCCGTTTCCGCTTGGGTTCATCGCATTGTTACGATCCTGCCCTCGTGCCCCGGCCGCAGCTCGGAGCGAGGATTGGATGGCCGACCGCTCAGCATGCCGGTTGGTACGTGATGACGCACGTTAGTTTTTCCGTTTGTCCGAGAAACGAGATGTTGACAATTGACACACCTACGTTCTTGACGAACCAGTCGGAGAGAACGCGCGCGACGTCATCAGTAGAACATTCGATCTTGGTAACTCGTGAAGTTTGCTGACGCTGTGGCGCTCCCGCACATCGAAGGTACTCAATACACGCCGAGATCGCCCATAACTCTTGGGCGTACGATTGGGCAATGTCGTCGATCCCGTCGTCGTGGGAAACAGCTCCCTCAAAGACGCCAGCGGTGTCTTCCTGGGTCCTCAGGATTTTTTCTGCCATTTCGTCAAGGACACCGTAGTAGTGCCGCTTGACCAGATCGGCAGCCGTATTATAGTCCGTCTTCTTCATGGCCATCCATCCCGTCTGAGTCGGCCACCACTTGCCAGGGTTCCCGTTGTTGCAGCGCCGGTGTCGCGGATCGTAACATTATTGTATGTAGAAAAAATTCTCAGGTACCACCCCCAAAAACAGAAAGAATTCTGTTCTTGGGGAGCAATTGTAGAATTTTTTCTGCAAAGTTGCTGCAATTACAGAAAACGTTTGCATACGCAACTAAATATATTAACTGAATTTCAATGCTGTTTTTCGGGAACTCGGACCAACGGCATGCACTGCCTCCTGCCTGTCGCTGGCTAGCTGCCGGCTGTTTTCGCTCTGCTCGCCAGGGCGGGCGACGACAGAGGTTTGTCCCCCGCGACGCCCCTAAATCCTCCGGTCAGGGTGAGTATTGCTGTTCCGTGGAGAATTGCAACGGCGACGGCTCGGAAATCGGCGGAGTCCGACTCACCGTCCACGTTCAACGCCACGCCAGCAGGCGACGGCTGGGGTGGCCGCATCCCGCTGATCGGCCGTCGCCTGCCGGCTCGGCGTTGAACGCACTGAGCCGAAACGAGGAGGTTATTTCGTGAGCGTTGCTACAGGCCTGCACCACACACCGGCTTACCGCTTCGGCGGTCTGCCAGCCGAACGCAGCGGCCTGAGTATCCAGCCCAGTGCCTCGAGGACGCCTACGAACGCGACCAGGGCGGCGATCAGGAGGAACGCCTTGGGCCGGACGACGACCACGACCAGCCCAATCGCCAGCGTCAGCAGGAGCCGGGGCGAACACCAGGCCGTCAAGGCCATGATCTGAGGGAAGGCCAGCCAGGCGGCTCCCAAGGTCATCCCGATCCGCAGGCACATGCTGCCGTACATGTCGGCCAGATTCGGCTCCAGGCCGGGCAGGAGACCCAACAGCAATCCCCCGGCCGCCGTCAGCAGCACCAACGCGACGATTCCCAGTGCGTGACGGCGGAACTTGGGGCTCATCTTCGTCAAACGTCCGTGACGATTTCGTCAAAGAACTTGAGGAAGTTCCGATTGCCTTCCGTATCCAGGAACTTGATCGCCTGGTTGGGATGCCGGTTCATGTGCCCGGTGATGTTGTAGGGCACCAGCGGCCCCCACAGCAGCGTCTCCCGCATCGGCTCGATCTGGTCCTGCAGGCACTTGATCACCGGCCGCAGCTTGAACTTCGGGTTGCGCAGAAAGCCCAGCAGCAGCTCCATCGGACAGTTGCCGGCGCCGCGTCCCAGGCCGCCCATCGTCGCATCGACGCGGTTGGCGCCCATGATGATCGCCTCGATCGTGTTGGCGAACGCCAATTGCAGGTTGTTATGGGCGTGGATCCCGATCTCCTTGCCGGTGTCGCTGACGGCTTGCGAGTACTTCTTGTACAGCATGTCGACCTGTTCGCGGTACAGGTGCCCGAAACTGTCGACGATCACCATCACCTGGGCCGGCGTCGGGGCGATGGCTTCCAGGACCGTGTCGATCTCGACTTCGCTGATATTCGACACGGCCATCAGGTTGGCGCTGGTCTCGTAACCCAAGTCGTGGGCGTATTGGATCATCTCGACCGCCTCGGACACCTGATGCGCGTAGAAGGCGACCCGGATCAGGTCCAGCACGCTCTGGTCGCGCGGGACCAGTTGCTCGCGCCAGTCGCTCTTGGTCGCGTCGGCCATCGCGGCCAGCTTGAGCCCCGTCTTCTTGTCGTCGTGCCCGCCCAAGACGCGGTTCAGGTCTTCCTCGTCGCAATGCCGCCAGGGGCCGAATTCGCTCTTGGCAAACAGGCGGGGCGAGTTCTTGTAGCCGACTTCCATGTAGTCGATGCCGGCGGCCAGGCACGTCTCGTAGACGGCCCGCACGAACTGGTCCGTGAATTGGTGCTTGTTGATCAGCCCGCCGTCGCGGACGGTGCAGTCCAATACTTTCAACTGGGGCCGGTAGGTAATCCAAGGAGCTTTGTCTGCCATTTCGCACCCGTTTGTTGCCTGAAGTCCTTGCCGCCAACGGTCCAGAAAAGGGATCGCCTGGGGCACTGTTGTTTCGGAAATCGGATCTGTGGACACCGTTTTCTCCACTCGTAATGTTCACGCTCCACCTACCGCAGCGGAGCCGGGAACAAAGATGTCCATTTTGGTCCGCCTCGATGGTTAATGCAAGGGTACGGAACGGGCGGAACGGAACGGGCGACCATGTCGGGCGACCGGGTCGGGCGACGGACCGAGCGGCAATCCGGCGAGGGCGTGCGGCAGCGGGCATACGACCGGAACGGTCAGCACGACAATGCAGGATCGCACGTCCCGACTAAGCAATGCGGACGGGCAGGCCGATAACAACGTTGAAACCGGTACGCGGAGATCGTTGCCGTCAGACTCCCGCCAACCTGCCAAACCTACCCACCCGCCTGACACTGTAACCAGAATCGCGGCGTGCGCTCGAGCTGTCGATGCCGCCAGGGATTCCGCGATTCGCTAACCCAATGAGGGGTAAGATGTTTCGCCAAGCAGTCTTTGCCGGACTAACCCTTGCGCTGCTTGCATCCGTGTCCGCAACCGGACAAGGCCAAGAGCGCGCCGGGATGAACGTTTCCTCGGCGGTTCCGCAGATCTCGATCGAAACCGCCGTGACGGGCGAGATCAATATCGGCGCTTCGGCCCAGTTCGTGATCGCCGTAAAGAATGCGGGGAAATCCGTCGCGGAAGGGGTTTCAATCCAGACCACCCTGCCGCCCGCCGTCAAGTTCGTGCAAGCTAACCCGGAGCCCAGTCTGGCCAACGAGCGGCTGATCCAGTTCGAGGTCGGCGACCTGGCCCCCGGCACCGTGCGGCGGTTTACCCTCGAACTGATCCCCGAACGCACCGGGGCTGTCGACCTGCAGACCAAGGCATTCTTCTCGGCGACGACGCAGTCGGCCCTGCAAGTCCGGCAGTCCGAGGTCACGCTCAGCTGCCACGGGCCGGAAACGGCCGTCTTGGGCGAGAACGTGACGTTTCGCGTGGTCGTCGAGAACATCGGCGATGGTCCGGCGCAGAACGTGGAATTGACGCCGAAACTGCCGGAGAGCAGCTACATTGAATCCCAAGTGCCGCGGGCCGCCAAGATCGCCACCCTGTCGGCCGGCGGCTCGCAGGAGTTCAAGTTCGTGGTGCGAGCGGCTCAGCCGGGCATCTTGGAAGGAACCTTCGTCGTCTCGGCCCAGGACAACCGCGAGGTCCAGTGCAGCCACCGCGTCAAGGTCCTGCGCCCGGAACTGCGGGTCGATGTCGATGGCACGCGGGTGAACTTCCTGCAGTCGGACGGCGAGTTTGAACTCCGTACCTGGAACCCCGGCGATATCGCCTTGCACGCGGTCAAGGTCGCGCTGCAGATCCCGCAGGGTTTGGAAGTCACGACGTTGTCGCAGGCTGCCGAGGTCGACAAGGAGAACCGGATCTACAGCTGGTGCCTGAGCACCTTGAATCCCGGCGACTCGCACAGCATTCACTTGAAGACCAAGGCGACGAAGGTCGGCCAGCAGATTCACCTGGCGGTGGCCATGTCCGGGGCGAACCTGCGTGCCCAGGATGACCATCTGACGCACGTGATCTCGCGTCCGGATGTCGACGTGGCCGTCAACAACACCAAGGAAGCCATCCAGGTCGGCCAACCGGAAGAATTCACGGTGGCGCTGGTCAATCGCGGCTCGAAGACCGCCGAGAACGTCGGCGTGACGATCCAGTTGCCCGAAGGGATGGAGGCCATCGAGGGCCAGGGCTACACCGCCGAGGGCAACAAGGTGAACTTCCCCAGCTTCCCCTTGACCGCCGGCGCCTCGAAGACCCTGAAGTTCGTGGCCGTCGGAACGGCCGGCGGCGACCGAGCGGTGCGGGCCACGGTCGAGACCGATTTCTCCCACGTCCCGACGATCGCCGAGACGACCGTGTACTTTTACGACGAGGATGAGTTGCAGCGGATCGCGCGCGAATTGGATGCCACGATTCGCCTTCGTTGACGACAGTCCGTGTGTCCGCCAAGGGAACTCGCCGGAGCAGGACGCTCCGGCGAGTTTTTTTCTTGGCTTATCGTTCGGTCGGCTCGACGATTTCGTAGGGGACTGCCGGCAAGGTGACCGTTGGCGGGAACTTCGCCTTGCCGGACTTGGCCTTGCTGGCCCCAGCCGTCTTGCCCGAGGCCATCAGGATCAGGTTTCCCTTCTGGCCGGGTTGGACCTTGGCGGCGTCGCTCTGGATCCTGACGGCCACTCCCTGGTCCGACCTCGCCACGCTTTCGATCCGGATCCCTTCCGGCGGATCGCGAAGCGTCACCGCGATCCGGTCCAGCGGGACATTGGGAGGAATCCCAAGCAGAACGCGACCGCTGCCGCCGGCGGGAATCCGGGCGGGCAGTTGGCCCAGGATCTTGACCGCACTGCGGGCGGAATCTCGCCCCGACACGGCCACTCGCAACGCCTGGGCCGGGACCAGGTGGCGGTAGGCGAACGCCTGCATCATGTCCTCGGCGGGAACCACGGGGCGAGCCACTTCCCGGCCTGCGACCGTCGCCCGACCTTCAAGCGTCAGGCTGACAGGCCCGCTGGTGGACGACGACGGCACCGAGAGCGTGACCGGGACCATCTCCAGGTCTCCCGCCAGGCGGTTGCCGCTCAGCGAGAACCCCGCCGGCGCGTCCTGGAGCGCGAGGGTTATTTCGCCGGCAAAGCCGTCTTTCCGCAGGGCGTAGACGGTCAGCGGCACGGAGGCTCCAGCGCGGGCGCTGATGCTGGCCGGCACGACCCGCAACTCGAAGTCGGGTTGCGGAGGACTGATCCGCAAGCGATATCCGTACTCCGGCCCCCCTTGGTGCTGCATGTCGCTCAGTTGCAGATAGTACTTGCCGTCCGCTGGCAGTTTCAGGGACAGCCGCGAATCCGCGTGATGGGTGGTCAAGCCGGCCGCCTTGTCCTCGTGGTCGTCGTTCATGGCCAACTGCTGGCCGGAGGCGTCGGTCAGTTTGAGCACCGAATCCAGCGGCGAGTTCAGCCGGCGGGCCTGGACCTCGGCCACGATCTCGTCGCCGGCATGGGCCTCGAAACAGAACACGTCGACGTCATCCGCTGGCTGGATGCGGCCATTGAGGATCAGCGGAGCCGCAACCGGTTGGGCTTGGGCCTGCTGGCTGTTGGGTTCCGCTTCCAGGCATTCCGGCAAAGCGTCTACGGCAAAGGGCAGAACGCCCGACAGCCAGCCCGCCGCCGGCTCGCCGAGTGCATACAGACCGGGCGCGCGAGCCGCGTTGTCCACCGTCAGCTTCGTCTGGGGCAGGTTCCAGCCGGTCAGTTCCACGGTGGCCTGCTGGCCGGCCGGTCCGCCCAACGGAAATACGCCGGTAACAAACGGCAATTCGCCGATGGTGATGCGATAGACGAAATCCTCGCGGCCGCGGTAGATCGCATCCTTGATCTCGACGACATACTCGCCGTCGGCGGGGATTTCGGCGTACAGCACCGGGTCGGGATGGAACTGGTAGTCGTCCGTGTACGCCAGTTCCTTGCCCTGGTCGTCGTACACGGCCAGCGTGGCCTGGAACCAGCCCGGCACCGCGTCGGCAATGTAGGGGATTAGTTCCCGCGCTTGGGCGGCGACCACCAGCTTTTGGCCTCGGCTGGCAGTGAAGCGATACCGGTCCAGCTTGCCGGGCAAGATCTGGCCGTTGATCACGGCGGGCAGTGTGACTTTCAGTTCGGCGGCCTGACCGCGGTTCTTGGGCGCCACCGCGGTTTTCGCGATGGAACTCTTTTGTTCCGAGAGGTTCTTAGACGCCGGGGCGGAGAATTCGGGCAGCTGGCCGATATGGAAGACCAACGGATTGGACAGGGCGGTCGGCGTGGCGATCCGCAGTTCTCGCCGGCCGGGCTGGGCGTCCGCCGCGATGGTCACTTGAACGACGGCCAATTCGCCGATCGCCGGATTGGCGGGGCGGCGGACGGCGGAACTCATCTTCTTGCGGATTTCGAGCAACTGCGCCTCGTCGGCCGCGGTCCAGGTCGCCCCGGCATACTTCTTCTTCAGTGCGGCCAGTTCCTGGTCCTCGTCTGCCTTGTCGGTCTTGACGCTCTTGGCGTTCTTGAAGCTGCGAAAGGCCTCCAAGGCGCGAAAGTCGTTCTTGACCACGGCCCGTCGAGCGAGCAGTTCGTCGATCTTGATCCGCAGTTCGTTCAGTTCCTTGCCCGCAATCGGCTGGATCAGCTCGACGATTCGCGCTTCGATACCCCCGCCGGAAACGTCCACCGAATTGACCCCGGTCAGGTACTGGCCGCCGATCACGGCCTCGAACGTGGCTCCCTGTTGCCCGCCCGCGGGATAGACGTAGCCGATATGCGTGCTGCGCTGGGCCTGCTGAGCCTGCGTCGACACGGCGGCGGAGACCAAGACCGCCAGCCCCAAGATGGCAGAGCATCGCGAACCAATCATAACGGGCTCCTGTCCTTACATGATTTCTTTCAAACGTCCGCCCGATTTGGCGATTTCCGCCGCGGGCGGCAGCACGGTCGCCGGCTGGCCCTGGGGATGCGGCAAGGGGGCTTCGGCGTCGATGCCCAGCAACTCGTACATGCTGCCGATCAAGTCCACCGGATACACGGGCCGGTCTTGAACCTCTTCGCCCGTGGCATTGGACGAGCCCACCACCTGGCCGCCTTTGAACCCGCCGCCGGCCACCAGGACCGAAAAGACCTTGCCGAAATGGCTGCGGCCACCGTTCCAGGGCGGTTCCCACTGAACCTTGGGCGTTCTGCCGAACTCGCCGCAGCACCAGACGATGGTGCTGTCCAGCAGCCCGCGATCGGCCAGGTCCTGCAGCAAGGTAGCCAGGCCTTTGTCCAACTCCGGCAACTTGCGCTGCATCGTCTGGAAGTGGCCTTTGTGCGTATCCCAGCCGCTGTAGTTGATGGTCACATAGGGGACGCCTTTCTCCACCAGCCGCCGAGACAGCAGGCACGCCTGGCCGAACGTGGTCTTGCCGTACCGGTCGCGCAACTCGGCCGTCTCCTGTCCCAGGTCGAACACTTTGCCCGCATCGCCCAGGATCAGGTCATAAGCCTGCTTGTCACACTGGTCCAAGGCGGTCAGCTGGGCGTCGCCGGGCATCACTTGCGCCAGCGAATCCAGCTTGCCGAGGAACTCGCGGCGGTCTTTCTGCCGCTGCTCGGAGATCCCCTGGGCGACCACGCCTTCGACCACAAACGGCGTCTTGGCCGGATCGCCGCCCGTGGCAAAGGGCTTGAACCGCGTGCCCAGGAAGCCGGCCTCGGAGAAGCGGCCCTGCGGCTGGGTGACGACGATGTACGGGGGAATCAGGCCCTGGTACCCGGCGTCGTAGCCTTTGAACAGCGAGACGACCGCACCGGCGCAGGGATAGACGTCCTGGCCGCCCGGTTCCCGCGCCGTCTGGACCATATAGGCGGCGGTCTCGTGGCCGCTGTTGCCGTGCGTCATGCTGCGGATCAGCGAGTACTTGTCGGCATGCTTGGCCAACTCGGGCAGCATTTCGCCGATCTCGATCCCGGCCACATTGGTCTTGAGCGTGCTCTTCAACGGTCCCGTATAATCGCCCCCCGCCTGAGGCTTGGGATCGAACGTGTCGATGTGACTGGCGCCGCCCCACAGCCAGACTTGAATCACGGACTTGGCCTTGGCGTTGGCCCGGGCCTGCGGAGCGCCCGAGGCGATCCGGCCCGGCAGCGTCAGGCAGCTGCCGGCCAGCACACCGCCTGCGCCCAGCACGCCACGCCGCACGGCCTCGCGCCGCGAGATCCGCTCGCCGAGCCACGCTTCCCATGGAGAACCGTTTTTCGATCTCATCGCTTCCCTTTCTTCTGACAGTAGACCGTGAGAGATTAGTGCCGGTACAGAAACTCGGCGCTGTTGATCAAAGCCCAAGCCAAGTCCACGCCTGCCTCGCGGCGGGACGCGGCGGACTGGACGTACGCGGCCACCGTGTCCAGCTCGTCCTGGGTCGGGAACCGCGAGAGGATGGTCAAGTACAGGGCGTTGACAATCTCGCCAGGCTGTTTCGCATCGTCCGCGGCGGCCGACGGCTTGAACTTGGTCGGCTTGCGATTCTTGTTGAACTTGCCGGCGGACTGCGGAGCCGCAGACGCAAACAAGGCCTGGAGTGCCGGACTGTTTTCGATCTTGCGTTGAATATGGCTGGAATTCAGCAAGTGCAACCGCTGGCCGGCCGTGGGCCGGTTGCTCCGTTCCGACTCCAAGCCGGTATCCCGCGAAGGCCGGCCGAACTGTTCCAGGAACGGACTGGTGATGCTGCCGTCGGGCAGGGCGATCGAGCGTTGGCCTTCGGGAATGAACGTGAACGGTTCGGGGATGGGACTCGAGTACTGCTCGGTCGTCCCCGTGATCTGATTCAAAGCGTCGATCAACACTTCGGCTTCCAGACGCCGCAACGGATAGTGGGCGAACAGCGCCGCGGCCTCGGGCTGGTCGCTCCTGGCGACCGAGGACAACTGGTACGTGTGCGAATTCAGGATCAGCCGGAACAGCTCTTTCAGGTCGAACTTCTTCTCCACCACCTGCTGTTCCAGGTAGGCCAGCAGTTCGGGATTGCTGGGCGGGTTGTCGGGGCGGATGTCGTCCGGTTCATGGACGATGCCGCGTCCCAGCAGCCAGGACCAGACGCGGTTGGCGATGTTGCGGGCAAACCACGGATTCTCGGCCGTGATCAGCCAGTCGGCAAAGACCTGCCGCGGATCTTGGCCGGGGGACAGTTGGGCCCGCGTTCCGTCCGGAAAGGTAGGCG
>CAIYOB010000629.1 GCA_903927685.1 uncultured Planctomycetaceae bacterium | reverse complement strand
CTGGAGACCTGCGCGTGTCCCGGGTTTTCGGCGAGGGCGCGGAAAACAGCGCCTGGGGCAGGCGTGCTCCCCATTTCATTTCGGAGTTCGGGCTCAGAGCAGCTTGGCACACATCCCTTTCCAGGCCAACTGGACGGCTGCGAGGGTGTTGTGCGTCGTTATGAGCGTCTGGTTCTCGGAAGCCGAGAGCCCGTTGTTGAAAATCCCCTCCAAGCCCGTCTTGCGGTGCTTCTTGATTAGACTCCAGAGTTCGGCGAAGAGTTGATCAGGCTGCGGGTCGCCCCGTTTCAGTTCCTCGATTAGCGCGGCAAAGTTGTTATGCGCCCGTTTGACGGGTTGCTTGCGGTAATACTCCACTTTGAGTTCCTCGGGGCGGGCAGCGCCTTTCCGGGCGCAAAGCGCACCGGCGATTACGCCCGCCGCCCCGCCCAGGCCACCAAAGAGATAGATCGGACGGCACGTCTTCACCGCGTGCAGGAACTCTTCCATGATCCCTGGCATGATGCCGGAGAAATCAGAAGTCTTGCCTCCCATGAATATGTAGGCGTCCGGCTTGACGATGCACCCTGGCTGCTCTGGCAAGTCGAACTCGAAGCCCTCGCCAAGGCGTTGGCGAACCGCGCTAATCGTCAAGGCCACGTGGCGCAAATAGCCAAACGGAGGCTCCTCCGTTTCCGCTGGCAAACGACGAGGCCATTTGCCCAGTTCAGTTTCTTTCGGGTCGAACCGCCGGATGCGATAGCTGCTGATCCACGACGCCTCCTCCTCCGCCGTGATCTCCTGGTAACGCGGCCACGCGCATACGTTGAAAAGCAACGAGCCGCGCGGTCGCTGTACCCGCTTTGCCCCGTCCTCGGGCTCTTCCCGGCGTTCTTCCGACACCAACCGCAGCAACGCGGCGGTGATATTGCGGGTCGCGGACGGCGCGTTTGCCGCCTCCTTGGGTGGCAGCCCGCCGTAGTACAGGTCCACTCCCAGACGTATCAACGGTCGTAAGAGGTGGATCAACGCTTCGTCCTGATGCTGCGGCAGCGCGCCGATCGCCGCCAAATCCTCCGCGCAGTGCGCTGTCGAGATGGCGAGCACCTTGCCGCGCAACGGCAGCCTCTCACCGTCGCTTGCTTCAAGTGACAGGAGTCGCTGCCGCAGGGGTTTCAAATCCACGGCGTGGCCGTCAGCCTGCACTACCCCGAGCGGCACAACGTCCCGAAATGCGCGAAAGCACCCGTTCCTGAAAGTGTTCCGCAAGAGCCGCAACTCGATCAGTGACATTCCGTAGCCCGGATAGCGAATTACCTGAAGCTGCCGCTTGGTGCCGTTGGTGCGCGACTTCTTGCTCAGGAGCTTCTCGATCGCCACTGGCCCGGGCAGCCGGTTGACGAAGATCGCACGGGACGGACGATTTTCTTCCTTGGCCACCTGCTCGGCGACGCGCACGTCGCGCAGTCCCAACACCACCTCCCGCATGAGCACGCTGAAGCACCTCTGCGCGTTCTGCTCGTCCCAGCGGATCATGGGGCACTGGGCCAGTTCCGGGACCACACG
>CAIYOB010000628.1 GCA_903927685.1 uncultured Planctomycetaceae bacterium | reverse complement strand
CGCCTTCGCAATGCTCCCGGAACTGGGCGTCAACTTGGGATACCAGTTGACACCCAACCTGTCTGCCAGGGTCGGCTACAGCCTGTTGTACTGGAGCCGTGTCGTCCGGCCGGCGGAACACATCGACCTGGACGTAAATCCGGACCTGCTGCCTCCCGAACAGGAATTCGCGGGCGCAGCTCGCCCGCAATTCCAATGGCACGATACGGACTACTGGGCGCAAGGGCTGCGCGTGGGGCTGGAAGGCGTCTGGTGACGTTACCGTTTCGAGAACTGAACGCCTCGACGGGCACCGCGCAGACCGTACTTCTTCCGCTCCTTCATTCGCGAGTCTCGCGTCAGGAACCGGCCATCACGCAGTGCATTGAACAGCCCGGCGTCATAGCTGATCAGGGCTCGGGCAATGCCCATTCGGCACGCACCCGCCTGGCCGACAGGCCCGCCGCCAGTGACCCGAATCAGGACGTCGACGCTATCCATCTTGTCGACCGCCTGTAGAACCTCGAGGATTGCCCGCCGCTCGCCATCGACGTGGAAAAAGTCTTCCATCGCACGGCCGTTAACCGTGATCTTGCCGCTGCCAGCCCGAACTCGCACGCGAGCTACCGCCGTCTTGCGACGTCCCGTCCCCAGCGCGTCGCCGGTGATTTTGTCTGTCTTGACCGCTACCATAACTTTCCTGCCAATGTTTCCAAGTTTCTACTACTTGATCGCCAATTCCCGGGGTTCGGGCTGCTGGGCCTGGTGGCCATGCTCCGTGCCCGCATAGATTTTCAGCTTGGCGAGCATCTTGCGAGCCAACGCGTTCTTGGGCAGCATCCGCCGCACCGCTTCACGCAAGATCCGATCCGGATGGCGTTTCAGCCGTTCCGCAGCCGTCTCGACGTGCAATCCCGGATACCCGGTGTACCACGAGTACGTCTTGTCGTTCCACTTGTTGCCGGTGAACACGACCTTGTCGGCATTGATCACGACGACATAATCGCCGGTATCCACATGAGGCGTGTACGTGGGGCGATGCTTGCCCATCAAAATCATGGCAATATCACTGGCCAGCCGCCCGACGACTTTGTCGTTGGCATCCACCAGCCACCACTTTTGCTCCACCTCGCCCGGTTTCGCCATGTACGATTTTGTGCCAGTCAACTGTCATCACCTCCAGGGCAAGGCCATTACCGCCCAGCCCGTTCCACCCAAAGGCTTACCCAACCTGTTACAGAATCGCGTAGTGTAACGGCATACCGCTTGGCGATCAAGGGTTGCTCGGCAGCAATCTGCGCGGTTTTTGCCCGCCCGCGGGGCCCCCAGACGGCTTGCGATCCTGACTTCCCAGGATAAGAATGCTTCGTCCGACCGGTTTCGTCATCTCCATCAATTCCTCGGTATTGCGAACGAAAGGACACTGAAATGAGGCTTGGGCGACTCGTGTTGGCGTTGTGTTTGTCCGTGACCTTGGCCCTGGTGATCCGCTGCTCGGCTGCGGAGGAGACCCAATATCCTGATCCGCTTCAAGTTGACGCCGATTTCGCCTTGCAGGGCGAGTATTCCGGGACGGTGGGCAGCCCGGAGGATCGCCAGAGACTGGGCGTGCAGGTGATCGCGCTCGGAAAGGGTCGGTTTGAGGCGGTCGGCTACTTCGGCGGACTGCCCGGCGATGGCTGGAATCGGGAGAAACCCCTGCGTGCCCAAGGTGGACTCACGGATGGATTGGTCCAGTTTCGCGCGGACCAGGGCCTGGCCACCCTGAGCAAGGAAGGGATCGTTGCACGCGACGCGGATGGCAACGAAGTCGGCAAGCTCGAGAAGGTCGTTCGGCAGAGCCCAACGCTGGGAAAGAAGCCGCCTGCCGGTGCCGTTGTGTTGTTTGACGGAACCTCGGACAGCTTGAAAAACTGGGAGGGAGGCCGGATCACCGATGCCGGTTTCCTGATGGAAGGGACGGTCAGTCAGCAGAAGTTCGGCGATCATTCGATCCATTTCGAGTTCCGGTTGGCCTACCAGCCTGAGCAGCGCGGGCAGGGACGCAGCAATAGCGGGATCTACTTGCAGGGCCGCTACGAAGTACAAATCCTGGACTCGTTCGGCTTGGAGGGCAAGGACAACGAGTGCGGCGGGATCTACTCCGTCAAGGCGCCCGACGTCAACATGTGCTATCCGCCGTTGTCATGGCAGACCTACGACATCGACTTCAAGGCCGCGCGATATGACCAGCAGGGAAAACTGGCGGCCAATCCACGGATGACGGTCCGGCATAATGGCGTGATTGTGCACAATGGCATTGAATTGCCCGGTGACCGCTCGACCACCGCCGCGCCGGTCGGCCCGGGGCCGGAAAGCGGTCCTGTTTTCTTGCAGAACCACGGCTGCCCGCTTCGATATCGGAATGTCTGGGTGGTCGAGCAGGGGAAATGACGCGGCGAAACCCGTCGTGCGTTGCAGATTGTGAAAAATTCGCGATTCCGCGCCGAACTTGTTGACACGTTAGGTCAAAGTTGTTCATATTATAGCAGCGGCGGCGGCGTAGCGCAATTTCTGCGCTCTCTCTCCCGTCCGCTTTATCCAGCCGGAATCGTTTCACGTTATTTTGGTTTTCCCTTTTTGGAAGGAGTGTCTCATGAGAAGACGGTTTGGTGGTCGCGGGTTCACACTCGTGGAATTGTTGGTGGTTATCGCCATCATCGGAATTCTGGTTGCCTTGCTATTGCCTGCCATCCAGGCAGCACGCGAAGCGGCTCGCCGCACGCAGTGCAACAACAACCTGAAGAACATCTCGTTGGGTCTGCAGAACTACCACGACACGTACAAGACGTTCCCGATGGGCGCCATGCACGGCGGTCTCCGCGGTGGGACGACCTATCAAGGCCCGTCGTGGCAGTACGGGGTTCTGCCGTTCATGGAACAGCGGAATATCTATGACAAGATCGCGAACCTGACCCGGTCCGGAGCGACGGGAACGGGTATCCCGCTGCAGGCATTCGCGGCGGTGGGAGTCAACGCGAACGTTGCCGGCCGTCCGCTGGACAAGCTGATCCCGGATTACATGCGGTGCCCGTCGAGCCCGCTGCCGGTGATGGAAGCCCAGACCGGCACCATCTGCTTGTCGACCTATGTGGGCATCGCTGGCGGTACGGACATTCTGACCAACGCCTCGGCCAACACCACGCTGTATCCCAACCCGAATCTGCTGGGCGCTCCGTATTCCAGCACCCGGACCTACAACAACCGGGCTGGCGTGACGATGAGCTTCACCAGCGGCGGTCAGAACTGTGTGATCACCAGCAGCGGTATGCTGCCGATCGCCCAGCATGTTGGGATGCAAGGTTGCACCGACGGTACGTCGAATACGATGATCGTCGGCGAACAGTCGGACTGGCTGCGTGATGTTAACCGCACGGTCTCGACCAAGTACCACGGCGATCCGGGTTGGGCCGGCACGGGCGCCACAGGCACGGATGGCGGCGGTGGCTGGTTGACCGGAACCAACTGCGTTCCGCAGATTCCGGATCAGATTTGGACGACCACGGACGTGGCTGGTACTCCCGCTTGGAGTGCGTCCACGAACGGTGCCGTGGCTGGAGCCCGGATTTTCAACGTGACCACGGTTCGCTACAAGCCGTATGTCAAGGAAGTCCTGGGCGCCGGTGCGGCTCCTGGTTGTGCGGAAATCATGGGCTTGAACAACCCGCTGCAAGCTGCTCATCCGGGCGGTCTGCTGGTGGCGTTCGTCGATGGCTCGGTCCAGTTCATCTCCAGCACAACCGACTTGGCAGTGCTGTTGCGGATCGCCATCCGCGACGACGGCCAGACCGTGAAGATCAACTAGCGCGAGTTGGTCTGGTGTGTTGAAAGCAACGAAGATCCCGCTGAACCCTCGGGTTCAGCGGGGTCTCTTTTTTTGGTGCGGCGGCATTGGCTATCTGGCCCGGCAATGCTGCGTTCTGCCGCCGTCGAGGTCATCCGTTCTTTCGTCTGATGTTCACCTCTCACGCCCAATCGTAGCCCTATGCCTCACCTCGTCGCCATCGTCTGCCT
>CAIYOB010000627.1 GCA_903927685.1 uncultured Planctomycetaceae bacterium | reverse complement strand
GAATTCAGCGCTGGCAGAGGAAATTGCCAGAGGGAAGGTGTAGCGCATGCATCAGCCTGAGGGCATTGATCCGCGCATTCTGGGGCTACGCATTGCCGAAGCTCGCAAAGCGCGCGGCAAGACGCAGGAGGACGTTGCCGGGTTCCTTGGCTGCAGCCGTCCAACGTTCATTGCGATCGAAAACGGTGAGCGGCAGGCCAAGTCCGACGAGCTCGTCAGGCTGGCTGGTTTCTTGGGACGTCAGGTCAGCGAGTTGGTTCGTCCCACGGAACCCGTGATTGATCTCCGGCTTCTCTTGCGAGCCGTCGCGGAAAGAACAAGGGGGGCCGACGAAGTCGCCCTGGGCTCGGCGATCGACGAGTTGCAGCGGTTGGCGGAGGATTATCGCGATTTGGAGCGGATGACGGGAGCCCCGTTGCGGTTCAATTATCCGCCCGAGATTTCGCTCAATCCTCGCATCGATCCTGCCGAATTGGGCGAGGGGGTAGCCATTCAAGAGCGGCGGAGGATGGGGCTTGGCGACCAGCCTGTCATCCACCTGCGCAGCATGCTGGAATGGGATGTCGGGTTGCGGATTTTTTACGGGGATCTGCCGTCTGCCATCGCCGGCATGCACGCCTACACGGCCGAACTCGGCGGTTGCATTCTGGTCAATCGCCAGCATCCTCCCGAACGTCGACGCGTCTCGATGTTGCACGCGTACGGCCATCTGCTGGTAGACCGTGTCAGGCCGGGGATCGACGACCTAGCGATGTCGGGACGCAAGCCGGCCAACGAGCAGTTCGCCGACGCCTTTGGGCTCTGCTTCCTGATGCCCGCCACGTCGATCCGTCAACGGTTCCACGACACCGTGAACTCGACGGGCGATTTTCATGTGGCCGACCTGCGCCGCCTCAGTCATTTCTATTTCGTGTCGGTCGAGGCGATGGCTCTGCGGCTGGAGCAATTGGGACTGATTTCCAAGGGCAAGGGGCAGTTTCTCAAAGCGTCGAAGTTCGCTCCACTGCCGGCAACGGCTCGGCTCGGCCGACCGCCGCAGCCAGCCAATGACTATCCGTTCCCGGATCGATATCGGTATCTCGCCGTTCAGGCATACGAGCGGGGGGATCTCGGCGACAGCGATCTTGCTTCCTTCCTGCGGTGTGATGTTGCGACGGCCCGCGAGATCGTCGCTCAGACTCTGACCACCCGGGAGATCGAGTCGGCGGGTGAAGAGTGCGACCGGCAATGGGATTTTCCGAAGTCGCTGCTCACCGAAGTCTCGTAACCGCTCAGGGACGCTCCATGCCTCCCGCCGTCATCGATGCCTGTTGCTTGATTGACCTGCTCGCTTCGGGCCATGCCGAAGCGATCTTGCGGGCGTGCGGCCGCACCTGGCACGTCCCGTCCGCAGTGCAGGCCGAGGTCAAGTACGTTCGTCAGTACGACGCAACCCAGCCGGGCCGTGTCGTTCTGGTCGAGGCCGACCTCGGCCCACTGCTCGGCACAGGCGTTCTGACCGGGTGTCAGCCGGATAGCCAGCACGAATTGGACCGATTCACTCAGTATGCCACGCTGTTCCGCTCCGACGGCGAGTCGATGTGCCTGGCCATCGCGGAGTGCCGCGGCTGGCCGGTCGCGACGGACGACCGCAAAGCGATTCGCATCGCCCGGCAAGCCGGGCTGACCGTGCTCTCCTGCCCGGAACTCGCCAAGACATGGGACGACGTGATGGATCCGGATCCGTCAACACTGCTCCGAGTCCTCTATGATATCGAACTGCTCGCCCAGTTCCGCCCGAATCCGTCCCTGCCGCTGTACCCGTGGTGGAGCGATCTACTCGCGTCGTGAAGCTCAACTTGCCGCACAGCGAAGCTTCGGTGCATCGACAGGCCGAGCGCGGGGCAGCCGTGGCCGGAACAGCTTCCTTCGTGGCCTGGAGGGACCAGCCTCTCAAGAAGACTTGACTTCTGAGGGCGGCGGTCAATTTGCGCCCGCGTTTAAGGACATCTCAGCTGCCATCCGCCGGGCCTGTTCCAGGGCCGGGGTCATATCGTCAAAGATTCGGCCCGCGCCGTCGTGGAAGACGCGGCCGATCAGCAGGTCGGTCAGGTTGCCTCGATAGTGCGGATGGTCTTTGAGGAAATGCCCGAAGCTGAACTCGGGCGTGTAATACGCGTCAACCAGCTTGCGGATCCAGGCGGCGCCCTTCTGGAATTCCGCGATCCAGCAGCCCAGTTGCGTCGCCGTCGTATCGCCCTGGCGCAGCCCCTCGACGATCGCGTCGGCCGCCAACTCGCCGGAACGTAGCGCAAAATAGACGCCGGACGAGTAGATCGGATCGATGAAGCCGAACGCGTCGCCCACCAGGACCCAGCCGTCCCCGGCCTGTTGTCGCGTGGTGTAGGAAAACTCCTTGGCGACATGGAACTCGCCCAGGAACTCCGCCTCGGTCAGGCGTTCCTGCAGGGCAGGGCACTTCGCCAGTTCCTGCCCGTAAACATCCGCCGGCTTGCCCCGCCCGCGCAGCAGGTAGTCGTTCGCTCCCACGACGCCGATGCTGGTAATCTCGTTGGACAGCGGAATGAACCAGAACCAGGACATCTTCCCTTGCGTGTGCAGGATGATCGTCGCCCCGGCGTTGTCGCCCGCGTCGCGGCGGGCGTGGCGGTAATAGCCCCAGATGGCCGCGTTGCGCAACCGGGGGTCTTCGTTCCGCAGTCGCAGGGAATTCGCGATCAGGGCCTGCTGGCCCGTCGCGTCAACGACGACGCGGGCGGTCACATCCACCGGGGCCGCTCCACCGCGTGACAGACGCACACCGCGGGCCTGCGGACCGTCGAACAGGACCGAGTGGACACGTGTCTCGTCGTAACACTCGGCTCCCTTGGCCGCGGCGTTGTCGAACAGCAATTTGTCAAAGTCGGCCCGCTCGACCTGCCACGTCTGCGAGCACTCGCGGGGATCGTGCTCGCGGAAGAAGAAGGGCTGCGATTCCTTCCCCGTGTGCGTCACGAATTGCACGCTGTATTTGGGGACAAAGCGGCTGCTTTTCATCTGCTCGAGGACGCCCAGTCGCTGCAGCGTCCAGTAGGTCTCCGGCATCAGCGATTCGCCGACATGAAACCGGGGCATCTTCTCGCGTTCGACCAACAGCGTGGAAAAGCCGGCCTGAGCGACCAGTGCCGCCGCTGCCGAACCGCCCGGGCCGCCACCAATGACGATGCAGTCGTAGTGCGTCTTCATGCGATAGTTTATCTCAGAGTCAAGACGCGGTGACCACCTCGAGCAGTTCGATCACCGGCATGGTGTCACAGTACATCAACGCCGTTCGGCCGTAGCAGGTTTCCGGCTGGGCAAACCCGAAGATCCGGCACAGGTCCTCCCCGGGCTCGACCTTCCACAGCGACAACAGCCGGACGTGCCGGAGCAGTTCGCTGCGGATCAGAATCCGTCCCAGGGGGATCTGCTCGGCTTCGATCGCGTCGCGGATCTCGGGCGGCAGCAGAGCGCGCGTGACGCGCACGATCCCGAACAGGACCACGGCGTCGTCGCGTTTGCGCCGCAGGAGCACCTTGCGGCGATAGTGCTTGTCGGTGACAGTCGACTCGAGCACCTGCACGGTCAGACCACAGGCGTGGAACGTCTCCAGCGTCTCCGTCATGTGTTGGTCGTGAGCCAACAGCTTGCGGTAGTCCGGCGGCATGTCCAGCTCGCCGACTTCCTGGAAACGGCCCAAGTCGTCGACCGATTCGTAATACAGTCGGGCCAGGGCCTCCAATTCCGGAGTCGAACGCCGCGAGATCATCACCGCCGGTACTCCTTAGTTCTGGCTCTGGGATCCAGCGCCCGCCCCGCCGCCTGGTCGATTCAACTGGGTGCGGGAATCGACCCCGACAGCTCGATGCACATCGCCGGCTCGGCCAACGCTACGGCTCCGGTGGACCGTTCCAGGACGGTTTCGATCAAGTAGTGCAGCAGTCGCCGCAACTCGGCGGGCGCCATGGAGTCAGCGAGCGCGGCAGCCCGGTCCTGGTACTTGTCGACCAGCGCATGGGCTTTGTCGAAAACTCCCGCCTGCTGGTACAGCTGGCGTGTTCGTTCCAGACGCTGCGGCACGTCGAGCCGGTCGTCGTTGACCAGGCTCAGCAGTTCCTGTTGTTCACCCCGCGTCAGGCCTTCCAGGGCCAGGGCCCAGAGGACGGTCGGTCGACCGCCCAGCGTGTCGCCTCCTGCGGACAATTTGTTGAAGGAATCGCCCTGCCAGTCGTTCAGGTCGTTCAGGATCTGGAACGCGACCCCCAGATGCCGGGCAAATTGCCGCAGCGTCTCGGCGTAACCATCGACCGGCCCCGCCAGCCGTGCGCCGCAATACAAGGCCGCCTCGAAGGCTGGGGCTGTCTTCAAGGCGTAGATGGCCAAGGCGTCGAGCGGCTTGAGCCGCTTGTCCCGCGCGTCGCGCCACACCAGTTCGGCTCCCTGCCCTTCGGACAACCGCGTATGCGCCCGAGCCAGGCAGTCCAAGATATCGACGACGGCATCCGCCCCCAACTGTTTCGCTTCGCGGCTGACCAGCCGATAGCCCATTCCGATCAGGTAGTCGCCGACATTCAGTGCCGTGGGGATCCCATACTTGCGGTGCAACGTCTCCCGGCCGTAGCGGAACTGGTCGTCGTCCTCGATATCGTCGTGGACCAGCGAGGCTTTGTGGAACGTCTCGATCGACATCGCAGTCCGTTTGACCGCGTCGGAAAAACCGGCCACGTGGGCTGCGCCGTCAGGCAGCGTCGCGCCGCTGCCGGTCAAGGCGTCGTAGACCGCCAGGGTGATGAAGGGCCGTGCGTATTTGCCGCCTTGGGCCAGGAAATCGAAGGCGACGGCTTCCGTGGCCGCGATCGGCTCCAGGCCCGCCAAGCCCTTGCCGTTCAACTCCGACAGCCGTGGACCGCCTCGCTGACGGACGCCCAGGCGATCCAGTTCCTCGACTTCAAACAATCGCGCCGCCGCTCGCAGCAGGTGCACGTAGGTCGTCGTCTGCCGCACCGGCTGGCTCCGCCGGACGCGAATCATGTCGTCGACCCAATCCATATCTACCGACGTGCATTTACAGTCGTTGGACAGCAGTGGCACGGCCATGCAGGGAATGCCGGCCAGCAGGATTTTGTCGATCGCCTTCTCCAGGACGTTCAAGCAAGCCACACCCTGGATCGCGTCGACATAGCCGCCGACCAGTATCTTCATGACGACGGGCGAGCCCTCGGCAACAATCACGCGGTAACCCAGGCGCTCGGCGGTCGTCCGGAAGTCGGCGATGCTGCAGGCTCCGCACGGCCCGCAGTCCAAGCCGAATTCGCTGTACTCCGCGGGGCAGCCGTCGGCGGGCCGCAGGCAGTGCGGCAGGAGCAGCAAGCGGCGAGCGGGCGGTACGGCGGCGACCTGATCCCGCCAGAACTCGGAAGCCAAGGCGACCATCGTCCAGCCAACATAACCCTCGGGCAGCCCCAGTTCCCGCAGTACGCGTCGCGTGACCCGCTCCATTTCGTCCTTGGCGAGCGGATGGGACTTGTCCAGCTGGCCGGCGACTTGGCGACAGCTCGAGCGGATCTGCTCGCGCACGGCGCGATCCAGCGGGATCTGCTTCAAGTGCGCCGTGCGGCGGCGCGGGGACGCCCCGGAACCAAGCCCCGCGTCGCCGACTGCCCGATCCTGGATGACGGTGCTGCTGATCAAGTTGCGGTCCTCATAAGCCATTATGGGCGTTCGATGGTGGGAAGGCGTCAGTCCTCCGAACCTGAACGCCGCCTTTATTTTACGGGCACCGGTGGCCGATTCGCCAGAGGGGGGCAGCAATTGGCCGGACAAACGTCGTGCGACGGACCATAGCGTCCAATCGTCAATTTAGGGACCTTCGGGTCCAGACGCTCTTGAATTAATTCCCGAATCATGGCGACAAAGCGGGGATGCGTACCGACGGTGCCGGCTCGGACCAGGGGGATCTGCAACTCGTCGCACAACTGGCGAGCTTCGATGTCCAAGTCGTACAGTACCTCGAGATGGTCCGACAGAAAGCCGATCGGCGCGATGATGATTCCGGTCAAGCCCGGCTGAGCGGAACAAGCCCGAATGGCGTCCCGCACATCCGGTTCGAGCCACGGCTGGTGGGGTGGGCCGCTACGACTCTGGTACACCAATTGCCAGGGGCGATTCCCCAATTGCTGGCTGACCAGATCTGCCGTCTCGCGCAATTGCCGGACGTAGTCGCAGGTTTCGGACATACTGAGCGGAATACTATGCGCGGTGAACAGCAGCTGAATTCCGTCGAGTCGGTCGGGGGGAAACGCCGCCAGGGCTTCCCGGACCCGGGCTGCCGTGGCTTCGATAAAGCCGGGATGGTTGTAGAACATCCGCAGCTTGTCCACCTGCGGCGCCGCGGGCCCGACCGCCTCGCAGGCGGCGGCGATGTTCTCGCGGTACTGGCGGCAGCCCGAGTAAGAACTGTACGCCGAAGTGATGTAGGCCAACGCCCGCCGACGGCCATCGGCGGCCATCTGTCGGATGGTGTCGGTCAGCAGCGGATGCCAGTTCCGATTGCCCCAGTAGATGGGCAAATTGACGCCGTGCTGCGGGAGTTCGTGCCGGAGCGCCGCAAGCAACTCGCGCAGTTGCGAATTGATGGGGCTCACGCCGCCAAAATGGTAGTAATGCTCGGCGACTTCCAGCATGCGTTCCCGCGGCACGGGCTTGCCGCGCAGCACGTTTTCCAGGAACGGCATGACGTCGTCACGGCCTTCGGGGCCGCCGAACGAGACGACCAACAGCGAGTCGTAGGCGTTGTCTGGCATCGAGCGAGTTTTTGGACAGCCGGGGGATCAAGAAACACGGGGCAGGGGTGCTCGGGACTGTCCGCCCTGGCGTCCAGTCCTTTGGCATGTTAGCCGACGAATCCTGCCTGTCCAGGGGCGCACGGCGCAGAAAGCGATCATGCCGACAGGGGCAAATATCGAACCTGTCTTTTTCATCAGACCTCCCTCACCGTGTCCAGCCGGCGCGGTACTCGCGTTTCACGTGGGCATTCAGCTCCGGCCGATTGGTGCAGCGCAGGTTGGGGCCGTCCCACTCGACGCGTTGGCCGGTGCCCGCGCGCAGGGCCAGGTTGCCCAGCAGGACGAACTCGGTCAGCGGGCCGGCATGGTCGAAATTCGAGAACGCCGGCTCGCCGTCCTTGCACGCCGCGATCCACTCGCCGAAATGGTCGCTCTGGCAGCGCGGGATCAGCGGTGCGGGCTTCTGGAAGTCCTTCATCTTTGCCTCAGGCAGCAGGCGCGGCGTATCACCGTGCATGGTCAGCTTGCCTTTCTCGCCCACCACGATCATCCCGTTGTCGGCATACTGCTGGCCGTCGGCCAGTTCGCCCACCTCCCGCGGCGGGTAGTGGCCGCCGTCGTACCAGAACAGCTTGCACGCGGGCAGGGAATTCCGCTCGGGAATGTCCCAGCCGATCGTCGAGGCGCTGGGGAACATTTCGCCGGTCGTGTCGCCCGAGTCCTTGACGAGCCACGTGGCGGCCGCATGTTCGATCTTGAGCGCGGAAAAGATCCCGCTGATCGCATGGCAGCCGATGTCGCCCAAGGCCCCCGTGCCAAAGTCCCACCAGCCGCGCCAGACGAAGGGCTGGTAGACGCTCTTGCCCTGGAACTTGCCTTCCTTGTAGACGCCCAAGTAGGGCCGGTGGGGCGCGGGGCCCAGCCACGCGTCCCAGTTCAGCCCGGCGGGCACGGGCTCCTCCCCGGCGGGCCGCGGTCCGCCTTGCGGCCACCAAAAGCGGCTGGGGATCCCCGGCCGGTCGGTCCAGACGTGGACCTCGGTCACGTGGCCGATCATGCCGGCCCAGATGATCTCGCACAGCAGCCGCCAGGCTTCGCCGGCCCGGCCTTGATTGCCCAACTGCGTGGCGACCTTGTGCTCGCGGGCGGCGAGCGTCAGCTGCCGAGCTTCGTCGATGTCGTGCGTCAGCGGCTTCTCGCAGTACACGTGCTTGCCGTTGCGGATGGCCAGCAGCGAGGCCGGCGCATGATGGTGGTCAGGCGTTGCCACGACGACGGCATCGATCTGCGCCACCCGCTTGTCGAACAGCTCGCGATAGTCGCTGTAAGCGGTCGGCAAGGGCTTGTTGATGTTCTGGTCTTTGTACCAGCGTTCGGCGCGCCGCAGGCAGCCGTCGACCGTGCCTTGGGCCGTATCGCAAATCGCCACCAGGTTCTCTTGCAGCGACGGTTCGACGTGCCCGCCGCCGCGGCCGCCGACGCC
This sequence comes from uncultured Planctomycetaceae bacterium, assembly GCA_903927685.1. Next base: position 37 of record CAIYOB010000627.1, on the reverse strand, counting down.
GATTCCGGCGATGTTCAGTTTCTCGTTCGCGGCATAG
>CAIYOB010000626.1 GCA_903927685.1 uncultured Planctomycetaceae bacterium | reverse complement strand
GCGGCTAGCGCCTTGCCGCTCACAGAACAGCGGACACTAATTCCTCGAACGGCGGTTGCCTCGTGCGGTGGCCGGATCGTGCGCGGCCAGGCCGACCAGCGATTCGTCCCACATGTGATACACGAATTGCGGACCGTCCTGACGCCAGCCCGTGATCCGCCGGCCGCCGTAGAGGATGGTCTGGCCCGCTCCGGCTCCTGCGACGGTCAGGCCGGCGTCGCGGGCGTCGAGCACGACGGTCTGGTTGACGTAATGCCGTCCGGGCCCCACGATGATCCGCCGCGGGGGCGTGCCGTCCAGGCGACTGGCCTCCAGGGTCGCGGCCAAGGTCGCCTTCGGGCCAGCCGTGCCTGGCGCGTCCGACTGGGCGACGTGGCCCGACCAGGAGTCGTTCCCGTCGACTGCCACCTGGACGTCGCCGGCCCCGGCCAGCCCCGCCGGCGAGCCGCTGATCAAACACCCCCATCCCCAGCGACACGCGATGGCCATTTTTCATTCCTTCTGTTTCGTCTTCCCAATCCGCAGCACCACGCCCAGTCGAAACGGGAAACCTCGCCGCTCATCCTACCAGCCCGTCAGCCCCGCAGGCAGGCTCCGTTGCGTCTTCAACTCTGGACGGGGGTTCACTGCACTCGACCCCGGCCACTCTTCCCAGTTAGAATGGAACGTCACCCTCGCCGGCGGCAGCGTGCGGCGGCGAGCAGCGGGACTTTGTCTGTCTTCCCTGTCCAGACCTGGAGAACCACCGTGTTGAAGCGTTTCCTTTGTGCGTCCAGTCTCGTATGGGCGGCGTTGGCGTATGGGGCTGTCGCCGCGGAGCGGATTCCGGAACCGGCGCAGAAGATCGAGCCCCCCACGCCCCACTGGCGGGCCGCGGTCGAGCAGGCCGCGCCGGCCCAGCCCACCGTCCAAGCCGCCCCGCGCAAGCTGCTGGTCTTTTCCCATTTCACGGGCTTCGACCACAAAGTCATTCCGCACGTCGACTGTGTGTTCGAGGTTTTGGGCAGCAAGTCGGGCGCGTTCACCACGACCGTCAGCGTGGACATCGAGAGCTTGACGCCGCAGAGCCTGGCGGCCTACGACGTGCTCGTGCTCAACAACAACTGCTCCCAGGGCCCTCGCCGCAACCTGTTCCTCGACGTCCTGGAAAGGGACGCCAAGTACCGCGACTGGAACGCGGCGCAACGGGAAGCCAAATCGGCCGAGTTAGAACAGTCTTTGTTGGACTTCGTGGCCAACGGGAAAGGGCTGGTCGTGATCCACGGCGCTCCGACGCTGCTGAACAACTCGCCCAAGTTCACCGCGATGGTGGGCGGTGCTTTCGACTATCATCCGGCCAATCAAGAGGTGACCGTGCGCACCGTCGACGCGCGGCACCCGCTTGTCGCCGCGTTCCAGGGCCGCGAGCCGTTGGTGCATCGCGACGAGCCGTATTGCTTCAACGGCGCCTACGAGAAGTTCGATTTCCGCCCGCTGCTGAGCATGGACACCGAGGGGCTGCGCGATCCCAAAGGCGCTGCGGCCAAGATGCCCCGCTACGTGGCATGGATCAGGCCTCACGGCCAGGGCCGCGTATTCTACTGCTCGCCCAGCCATTTTCCGGAGAGCTACACCAGCCCCACGCTGCTGCGGTTCCTGCTGGACGGCACGCAATACGCCGCGGGCGACCTGAAATGCGACGACTCGCCGCTGAAATCCGCGGCAGCCGGGGACGCAAGTTCATCCTCGTGAGTGGAAGTGCGGGAATCACTGGAGCCACGTCCAAATCGTTTCGTTTGAGCCGTAGGAGTTCGTGCTATGGTCCGCTGCTCGTCGCACCTCACCGTCCTGGTTGTCGCGCTGGTAGGGCTGCTTGGGCTTCCACCGGCACAGCCGGCGCGAGCCGCCGCAGCCTCGCCGCCAGAGACGTCCTCGCTGCCCGACCCGGCCGATTTCCCCGGCGGGCTGATCGTGCATCTGGGCTGTGGCGACGGCCGCTTGACGGGCCAACTGGCCGCCTCACGCAACGCCTTGGTGCACGGCTTGGACACCGACGCCGCTCAGGTCCAAGCGGCCCGCTTGCACTTGCAGCAGTCCGGGCTGTACGGCCGAGTGGCGGTGGATACATTCGACGGGCGGCACCTGCCGTATGCGGACAACCTGGTGAACTGGCTGTTCGTCCGCGGTCCGGTGTCCGTCGAGCGGGCGGAACTCGTCCGCGTGATCTGCCCGGGAGGCGTCGCGCTGTTCACCTCGGACGACGGGCAACGGATGACGGACACGTTCGCCAAGCCGGTTCCGCAGAACACGGACGAATGGACGCACTTCCTGTACGACGCCAGCGGCAACCCGGTGGCCCATGACGAAATGGTCGGGCCGCCGGGACGCGTGCAATGGATCGCCGGCCCGCGGTATATGCGCAGCCACGAACATGTGCCGGGGATCTACAGCGTGGTGTCGTCGGGCGGCCGGATCTTCTATATCCAGGACGAGGCGGAGACCGGAGCCT
>CAIYOB010000625.1 GCA_903927685.1 uncultured Planctomycetaceae bacterium | reverse complement strand
CCTGGCCGAGGCCCGCCGAGCGGGCATCGAGGTGCCGGAACGGATCGTCGAGCGGGCCAAGGCCTCGATCGTGCGGCAGCGCAAGCCGGATTTCTCGTACCTGTACGGCGAGTATCTGAAAGACCGCCCGATGCGCGAGATCAACCGTCCTAGCGGCAGCCTGGGCCGCTCGCAAGCCTGCAATTACGCCCTGCGGCAATGGGGCGATCCCCAGGTCACCGATGCGGTGCTCGCCGAGTGGCTCGATCGGCTGATCGTCCGCAACGGCTGGCTGGACATGGGCCGCAAGCGGCCGATTCCGCACGAATCGTGGTGCCAAGTGGCGGGCTATTTCTTCTACTACGGCCACTACTACGCCGCGCTGTGCATCGAATCGCTGCCCGTTGACCAGCGGGCCACCTACCAGGATCATCTGGCCCACCTGCTGATCCGGGTCCAGGAACGCGACGGTTCGTGGTGGGATTTCCCACTCTACGATTACCACCAGCAGTACGGCACGGCGTTCGCCCTGATGTCCTTGCACCGCTGCCGGAAACCGGCCGAGTCGCATTCGTCCCTTGGCCAGGCCAAGAATTCGGGTTGAAGGGTTCACACGTCGCCGGCAACCCGGGAACGCTTCCTTCATTCCCACTCGCCCAGCGTGACGCGCTTGGTCAGCGTCTGCCCATTGCGGATGAGCTTGATGCTGACCGTATCCCCGGCCACATTGTTGGCGATCCCGGCGGTCAGGGCCTTGTAGTCGGTGACTTTGCCGCCCTCGTATTCGAAGATTACATCGTGCATCATCAGCCCGGCCTTCTCCGCGGCGCTGTTGGGACGGATCGTATAGACGATGCAGCCCTCGACGCCGTCCTGACAGCCGACGCCCAGGAACGCGCCGCGGCGGAAGTCGATTTCGCTCGCCGCCAAGGCCGTTCGCAACCGGCTGACCGCGTTGTCCGACAGCCGAGTGCCGTAAATGCGCAGCTTGCTCACTCCCTGCAGCCCTTGCAGGAACTGGACGGCCTGATCGCTGATCGGGACGTACATCAGGGTCAGCACCGTCAACTCCTTCATCGCCGCCAGGTGCTTCAATCCCTCGTCCGTCACGCGGGCCCGCTTGACCGTCAACACGGGCAGGCCGGTCATCGGAGCGACGTACTTCAGCCATTCGTCGGTAACTTGGGGGCCCTGCAGAATCAACTCGCCGGCATCCCGCAGCCAACGGAGTCGCCCCAGGTCCTGCGGTTGCCCCTGCCAGGCTTCGTTCAATTCAATCACGTAGCCTTCGATCAGTCCAAACCCCAAGTCGGCTTGCCGGCCCCCGACGATCGCTCCCAGTCGCTTCAACTCGTCCAGCGCCCGCTCCTGGTGGACCAGGTCCAGGCGGTCCAGAGTGACACGTGCACGGCGGGCGGCCGACGTCAAACGTGGTTCGGCGATCTTCTCCAACGCCGCATGGGCGGCCGCCGACACGTCGTCTTCGGGGCAAAGCGCCAACTCCTGCAGCACGTACACGCCCCGCGTGGTGACCTCCAGGTTGTTTTCCGCCACGGCGGCCAGCGTCGGGCGGACGGCAGCCGCCCCGGCGGCGATCAGCCGCTGGGTGGCCACTTCCCGATCGACAAACCGGTCCGCATTCAACTGGCGGATCCACTGGGCGATCTGTTCCGGCGGCGTGCCAGTCGCCGACTCGGCGGCCGCCGCCAGTTCTGCCAGCAATGGCAGCACGAGAATCGCGATGAACCAGGGACGCCGCTTCATGAAACAACCTTGTCGCGGACGAGGGACTTTCTCATTCCTTGGTAATCTTAGGCGGACAAGTCGGAAATTGGAATGGACATCCGCGGGCCT
>CAIYOB010000624.1 GCA_903927685.1 uncultured Planctomycetaceae bacterium | reverse complement strand
CGCCGAGCCGACTGGCGATCAACTCGTGGCGCAGGCTTCCCGCTTGCGATCCCGGCTGGGGCGTGCAGCCCAATCATCCCATGCTGCCGCTTCCGACCGTGATCAGGACCAGCATGCTGGCCAGCGCCAACAGCAGCAATAGGAACGCGGATGCGATGGCGACAATTTTGCCCGTGCGCTGCCGCCACCGGAACAAGCCGACAGGCAGGCCGACCAGCGCGACGAGAAAGACCATCCCGACAATGAGAGTGCCAAGCGGAATACCAAACAGCCCAAGTGAATTGTGGTCGTAGGTGATCATCGTGGTGCGCTGGCGGTTTGACTGAGTTGAGGTCCATGGACTCCGTTGCTCGCTCCGCGAAGTCACCCTGCGAGAAAGACTGCGCTGGGCGGCAGTATAGCCGATTCTGGCGGAACTCGCCGTGGTGGTGCAATCGTCAGTCCTCCCGCGCGGAGCTACAATTGGGCGAACATCAGGAGGAACGAACGTTCTCGCAGCAACATCTTCTGCGGGTCGCCAACGTCGAACTTGACCGTCAGCCGCGACGAGCGATGTGGCGCGCGTTCGTGGGGCTCTTGGCCCTGGCGCCGGCCGTGGGTGCGGACGACGCGATCCCGCGTGACAGCAAGATTGCCCGTGCGGAAAATGGCGAGCAACGGCTGCTGCTGAATCCGCTGGACGAGGCCGCTTCGGTCGTGACCGGCGCGTGGAGAATGAAGCGGACCTATGTCGCCACGGCGGAACGAATCCCCGTGAAGTTGGGTGAGACCGCCTTGATGCTGGGGGCCGCGGAGGCGGAGCAGGCGGGAGCGAAAGGGGACTTCCGGGTCCGCGAAGACGTGCCCGGTGAAACGCGGACCATCGGCTTCTGGGTTCATTTGGCAGAAGAGGCCAACGTCGCACGCGTGGGCATTCAGGTCGAGGACGCCCAGAACGAGGTGCTCCTGGCCGTCGTTCCCGCGGCCTGGACCGGCTGGAGATGGGTCGAAGTGGATCTGGCCGTTTCCTCGCCATCCAGGCTCGGGAGTCGATTCGGGCGATCAATGCGAACTCGTCAGTAACTTTTTCGGAGGTGCTACGTAATGCACTTTACGGCCGGTTCAGTTCAGAGGCGGGGGGGTGCGAGTGACATCCATGGCGGTCTTCGAAGTTGCGCGTTCTCACGGTCCCCGCCGGCCCCGTGCCGGGCGCGCCAGGTTTGGTGACCAAGCGACGCTCGTTCCAGGTGTGACGCGGCCAGTCAGCGCAACGCCCATTCCGGCGCCGGTGCTGTCGGGCGCCGGGCCGTGTAGCCGCGGTAGTTCAAGCGATACTCGGTCGGCAGGTAGGCACTGGGCGCCGCCGGTGGCGGGTAGGCCGGACCAGCGGGCGGCGCAGCAGGTGCCGCGGCCGGCGCGGATGCCGCCGCGAGATCGATCAACGGATAGCCTTGAAAGGCCGGCATCCCCCACAGTTGAGCAGGGTCGCTGTACAACTGATTAACCACGTAATTCTCGACGCGGATCTGCAGCGATTGGGCGGGCGGCGGCAGACGGACCTCGATGGCGTGCGGCAGCGAGATGCCCAGCGCCGCTTCGTACTGGTGCTGCGACGTGAACACGGACGCCAGCAACGCCCCGCGGGCATCGTACCAATGCTGTTGCAGGATCCAGCCGAACCGGTCGTGCAGCACCAGGATCTTCGTCACGTCGCCCTCGGGCGAAGGCGTCCGCGTGCGGATCTCCAGTTCTCCCGGCCCGCGCTGATAAGGTCCCTCGTGCCGGCCGGCAGGATCCAACTGGACCAGGCCCAACGCCTCGACCAGCCACTGCGGCTGGATCGGCAACGCCTGCCGGGCCGCGCTGTTCAAGTACTGGTCATGCCGCGCGTAGTACACCGCCCGCGGCACCTCGGACATCAGTTGCGGCACGTCAACCATCGCCCAAAAAACCTGGTCGTTGCTGCCCAAGTCCAGGACTTCGCCGACGCCGATGAAGCTGGCCCGCAGGCGGAAGTTCCGCGGCGGTCCGGCGGCCAGATTGGCCCGCAGCGTGGGCATGCCTTGAACCGAGAGACTCGCCGAATCCGTCTGCAGTTGGCGGATCTGGCCGCTGGTCGCGTTGACGGCGGCGATGACCTCGGTCAAGGTTGGCGGGCCGGCGAACAGGGTCGGCGCCGGCGGGGAGAGCGGCTGGCGCAGCGTCGGACAGCTGGCGCCGCTGGCGCACAGCAAGACGGTCATCAGAACCAGATAGGCCGCTGCGTGCCGTTTCAAATCCGCATCCTTGCCGCCGCGTTAAGTTTGGCCACCATATAGCAGTTGCACCAGTTCATCCTGGATCACCCGGGCCCGCGGCTCGTCCGGCATGACTACCGGCACGCGATGCTCCATTTCCGTCCGCGGGCAGAACACCACCAGTATCTCGCGTCCCTGATCGTCGTGCTCGGTGTCCTCCAGCCGGACAATCCTGCGGCGGACCATCAGCAGGGCGAGTACGTAGCGCACGTCCTCTTGGCCGGGCTGATCCTGGAGCCGCTCGAAATAGTCCAGCATCACGTCGTTGGGCGCCCAGTTCGCTTTCTTGGTATTGGACTCCGGCAGTTGGCACTTCCACCACCCCAGCGAGTCCTCCGGTGGCCCGTCCCAAGCTTCCTGGCAAAAGTCCCGCCGGACCACCTCGGCGCCTTCCGAAACCAGCACCGAATAGAACGTCTCGCCGGGCTGGAACTCCCGATCCGACTTGGCGCATTTGCGGGCGCAACGTTGAATCTCGAAGTCCAACATCGGAATTTCTTATCCAGCGAAGAGACACAAGGCATCGGGACGGGCGGCGAATAGTACGCAATTTGGTCCGGCAACTCAAGACGATTGTTCGACAGGCCCTGCTAGCATCCGGCGGCCGGACGAAGAACATGCTCGGCGCGACGGGGAAGACGTGGTATGCTGTCGCCATGACCTGTTGTTGAGCTACCTGCTTGTTGGCCCCACGATCGCGGTGCCCACGCTCCAACCCCACCCCGCGGCTCCGGTCCACGCATGTGGGTTTGACATCCGGAAGGCCGTCGGTCGAAAATGGGCACAATCTCCGCGTCCCCGCCTGACGGCAGCACCCTTGCGTGAACCCCTCATGGACCGTTCCCAACGACTCGCCGAAGGCAGCATCCCGCGCCTGCTGCTGACCTTTTCCGCCCCCGCGATCGTGGGCATGCTGGCCCAGGCCCTGTACAACATCGTCGATCGGATCTTCATCGGGCAAGCGCTTGGGCCGCTGGGGCTCGCCGGCGCCACGGTGTCATTTCCCGTGATGCTGATCCAGATGGCCTTTGGGATGCTGATCGGCTTCGGCGCCACAGCTCTGGTTTCCATCCGCCTGGGGGAACGCCAGTTGGACCAGGCCGAGCACGTGCTGGGCAACGCCGCTGTCCTGCTGGCGGGTGTGACCGGCGTCTTGAGTCTGGTTGGACTGGTCCTGATCGATCCGCTGCTGGTGCTGTTCGGTGCCAGTCAGCAAGTCTTGCCGTATGCCCGGGAATACTTGCAGGTGATCATCCTGGGGGCCGTCTTCCAATCCCTGGGCTTTGGCCTGAATGCGGTCATCCGCGGGGAGGGCAATCCGCGGGTGGCGATGGTCACCATGCTGATCGGGGCGTTGCTGAACGTCGTGCTGGATCCGCTCTTCCTGTTCGGATTCGGCTGGGGGATGCGGGGCGCGGCGGCGGCTACCGTGCTGTCCCAAGCCGTCTGTGCCACGTGGGTGCTAAGCTACTTCCTGCGCGGGCGCAGCCTGCTCCGGCTGCGGCGTCGGAACTTGGCCCTCCGCTGGTCCGTCTGCCGGTCGATCATCGCCATCGGTTCGCCGCCGTTTGCGATGCAGCTGGCGGCGAGTGTGTTGAACGCTCTGCTGAACAACCAGTTGAGTCGGCACGGGGGCGATCTGGCAATCTCGGCGATGGGCATCGTCTGGGCCATCGTGATGTTCATCGCCATGCCGATCATCGGCATCAACCAGGGAGTCCAGCCCATCATCGGCTTCAACTACGGGGCCCGCAAATATGACCGTGTTCTGCGCGCCCTGCTGACGGCGATCCTGGCCGCTACGCTCGTCTCGACGTCCGGCTTTCTGGTCGTGATGCTCATTCCGGATCGCGTCATCCAGCTGTTCAGCCGCAATGATCCGGCGCTGCAGCAACTGGGAGTCCACGCGCTGCGGACCTGCTTGTTGATGCTGCCCATCGTCGGATTTCAAATCGTCAGCGCGAACTACTTTCAGGCCGTCGGCAAACCGCGGAAAGCGATGCTGCTGACGCTGTCTCGGCAGGTGCTGCTGCTGATCCCCGCGATACTGATCCTGCCGGGTTGCTTCGGGCTGAACGGCGTGTGGGCCGCGTTCCCCATCGCCGATCTGGGCTCCTCCCTGTGGACCGCCGTGTGGCTGCTGGTCGAATTGCGACACCTGCGCCGTGGAGACGCTGTGCAGATCGCCGCAGGAGGCCATCGGTATCCAGCGGACAACATGGACCAGTAACGCAGACCGTTCTCCGGGACAACGACGGTGTGTTGGCGGATACGGAGGGACTGCGCTTCCTGGAGCCTCCACGGCGGCTTCACGCGACCGTGGCATGCGGTGGATATCCTGGCACCAGACAGGATCATGGCCGATGTCGATGCCGGTTGAGAAGTCACGGTCCAGCGCGGGCGATGGGCGCTGGAAGCGAGCGTAGGAGCAGATGATGGCTGCCAGCTGTCGAGGGAATGACCGCCAGTGGCTTGAATACGTTGCTCTCTTCTCTGGATGTCTCTGGATGTTGACGGTGGCCGGGCCGGGCCGGATACTACTGAGTCCCGTGCGGTTACGGGAAAGCGCTGGCGAGGGCCGGCCCCCTCCATGGACAATTCCGGACTCCATGGCGTGACCGCAAGAGCCCTTCCTCCTTAGTGACGGATGCAACATCATGACACCCCGACTGTCTGTGGCAAGGCACGTGTCCCCGGGCGACTCATCCCGCCGGTTCCCAGGCAGATCGACGACACTCACCCTGGCCGCTGCCGTCGTGGCCTTGACGATTAGCTCAGCCCGATCTGGCCTTGCCGCCGAAGCGAGCCGCGGGCCGAATGTCGTGATCATCCTGGCTGACGACTACGGCTACGGCAGCGCCGGGTGCTATGGCGCGGACGGCCAATTGGTTCAGACGCCGAACATCGACCGCCTGGCCAGGGAGGGGCGGCGATTCACGGACGCAAATACGACTTCGTCGGTCTGCTCGCCGACGCGGTACTCGGTGCTGACGGGCCGCTACTGCTGGCGGACGTCACTCACGCACGAGGTGCTGGGCGTGTTCTCGCCGCTGCACATCGAGCCCACGCGGCTGAACATGGCCGCGCTGCTGAAAGGGCACGGCTACCGCACGGCGGCGGTCGGCAAGTGGCATCTGGGATATGGCGATGCCCGGGGTTCGCTGCTGTTCCGCACCGACTATGCCGCCGAATTGTCGCCGGGCCCGCTGGACATCGGTTTCGACTATCACTTCGCCGTGCCGTCGAATCACGGCGACCTCACCGGAGTGTACGTCGAGAATCGGTTCGTGTACGGACTGCGCAGCGGCCAGCTCCCTGCCGGGTTGAAGCTGCCCGGTCCGGACTCGGACGACGCCAATTTCCAGGCCACGTACACCGCTCAGGATACGGAAAACGGCCGGGCCCAGATCCTGGACCTGGACGCGCCGCGGCGCAGGAACGAACGCGTGATGGCCACCTTGACGGACAAGGCCGTAGGGTGGCTGGCCCAGCAGCCCAAGGACCAGCCGTTCTTCCTGTACTTCACGCCCGTCGCCGTGCACAACCCGGTCACTCCGGACAAAGACCTGGCCGGCCAGAGCCGGGCCGGCCTGTACGGCGATTGGATTCACGAGCTGGACCGCAGCGTCGGCCGCATCCTGGACGCGCTCGATCAACAAGGCGTCGCCCGAGACACGCTGGTCTTATTCACCAGCGACAACGGAGGCGTGTTCCGTCCGGAGAACACCACCAGCCTGCAGACGCAAGCGTACCAGGCGGGCCTGCGGGTCAACGGCAGCCTCCGTGGCGGCAAGCACTCCGTGTGGGAAGGCGGCTTCAAGGTCCCGTTCCTGGTCCGCTGGCCGGGACGGGTCCCCGCGGGCACGACGTGCAGCGAAATGGTTAGCCTGGCCGACATCCTCGCCACGACTGCGGCGATCGTCGGTCAGGAACTGCCGGCTGCCGACCAGGCTGCCGAAGACAGTCACAGCTTCCTGCCCGCGCTGCTCGGCCAGAGCGGAACTCCGCCAGCTCGCAGCCACCTGATCGTGCACAGTGCCGACGGCGTCTTCGCGATCCGCCAAGGCCCCTGGAAGTGGATTGAAGGCCTTCCAGCCGACGGGATCAAGCCGGCCGTCCGCAAGGCCCGCGCAGGAGAATTCCAAGCCCAGTTGTACAACCTGCAGGACGATCCGGCGGAGACTCGCGACGTGAGCGCCGCGCATCCCGAGGTCGCACAGGAACTGGCCGCGCTTTTGGACCGGTACCGGGACGGCGGGTTTAGCCGCGAGTTGCCACCGGTCAAGCCCCGGCCCAAGCCGCCGGCCGCAATCCTCCCGCCCCTGGACGGAGCCGCGGTGATGCAAGAGCCGCTGAGCGCCGTGCCCGGCCAGCCCTGGGAGGTCTTGCGCGGCGACTGGACGGCCCGCGACCAGGCCCTGTGGGGCGTACAGCAACGCGGCGACGACCAGCCCGCGACACTTCGCAGTCCGCTGGCGCTCACGGACGGGACGCTGCAATATGAGCTCAATTTTGGCAATGCCGATCGGCATTCGTTGCGGATCCACACAGCCGGCAACCAGCATTCATTCCGCATCGTCGTCTCGCCGGAGCAGATCGAGATCGCCAAGAATCCCAGCGCCGGCGAAGGCCGCGAGCAGACGGTTCCGCTGGCCCGCGAGCGGCTGCAGCTAAAGCGCGGCGAATGGTACACGTTACGGGTGAAGTTCCAAGGCACCACGGCTGTGGCCCAGATCGCCGGCGTCACCGCCACCGCCACGCATGCGGTCCTCGGCGAGCCCAAAGCGCAGTTGAACTTGCTGGTCTTCGAGGGCGGTGTCGGCTTTCGCAAGCTGGCAGTCCAGCGGTGATGTGTTCTTGCTCAGGGGCGCGTGGCCGCGCGATAAGGACGTGGACTCATGACTCGAGGCCGAAGTCGGAACGTCGTGTTGGGATGCATCCTGCTGGGCGCGGTCGCTCTGAGAGCGCACGCCCAGGTGGTGGCCGAGGCCGATTTGCAAACCGCCCAGCAGTGGGTGAGTCGCCACTTGGTTGAGACCGAGCCACCCACGCCCCGTGGTGCGGAACTGCAGGTGTGGTCCTGTCATGGCGAGATACTCCGGAACGGCCGCGCCGGCAGGCCGCTGGCAATTGCCGCCCGAGAGTACCAGCGCGGGCTGTTGACCCACGCACCGAGCAAAGTCGTGGTGCAACTGAATGCCCCCGGCAAGACGTTCTCCGCCATCGTCGGCATTGACAGCAACGAACAAACGCGGCCCGCTCTGGGGAGCGTCGTCTTTTCCGTGGCGGTCGGGGGCCAGGTGCTGGCCCAGTCGCCGGTGTTGCGCGAAGGGATGGAGGGCGTGCCGCTGTCCGTCGACCTGGGCGGCGCCACGAGCTTCGTTTTAGAGGCGGCCGACGCCGGCGATGGCATCGCCTCGGACCACGCCGACTGGGCGGATGCCAAGGTGCTGCTGGCCGACGGCAGCGAACTGTGGCTGGGCGAATTGCCGGAGGATCGCCGCGGGCTCGATTTGCCCTTCAGCTTCGTGTACGGTGGGATGCCATCCAGATGGCTGCTGCCCGCCTGGAATCGCACCGCTCAAGAAACGGCTCTGGATGCGAATCGCGTGCGGCGGACCACGACTTGGACGGACGCGAAGACGGGCCTGGAGGTCCGTTGCGAGTCCGTCGAGTACCGGGACTTTCCAGTTGCGGAATGGACGCTCCACTTCCGGAACCGAGGCGACGCCGAGACGCCAATCCTGGAGGACATTCGCGCCTTGGACGTCCGGTTCGACGAGCGGCAAGGCGGCGAGTTCGTGCTGCACGGATGCCAGGGCGATACCTGTACTCCCGACAGTTACCAACCGTACGCGATTCCACTCGGCCCGGGCGATCGACGCACGTTTTCCCCGCCCGGAGGCCGGCCGACCGAAGCGGCGTTTCCCTACTACAACTTGGCGCTGCCGGGCGGCGGCGTGATTATGGCCCTCGGTTGGCCGGGGCAGTGGAGCGCCACCTTTGCCCGCGAGGGGGTAGACACGGTCCACGTGCTCGGCGGCCAGGAACGGACGCACTTCCTCTTGCGGCCGGGCGAGGAGGCGCGCTCGCCGCTGGCGGTTCTGTTGTTCTGGCGTGGCGGCGACTGGCTCCGGGCGCAGAACATCTGGCGGCGATGGCTGGTCGCGCACAACCTGCCGCGGCCTGGCGGCCAGTTGGTCCCGACCCACTACGGTTCCTGCTGGAGCAGCACCCTGAACCCGAGCGCCGACGAAGAGTTGGCCATCGTCGACGGCTTTGCCCGCGAAGGAATCCACCTCGACTACTACTTCATCGACGCCGGCTGGTATCCGAACCAGGGCAGTTGGGTCAACGTCGGCACGTGGGAGGTGGACCGGGCGAGGTTCCCCCGCGGCGTGCGCGAGGTGGCTGACCGCGTCCACCGGCAGGGCACGAAGTTCGTGCTCTGGTTCGAGCCGGAGCGGGTCGTGGACGGTTCGTGGCTCGCCGTCCAGCACCCCGAGTGGATTCTGAGCGACGGCGGGACGCAACTGCTGAATCTCGGCCATCCGGAAGCCTGGAAGTGGGTGGTCGAGAGAATCGACGGCCTGCTCACGAGCGAGGCCGTCGACGTGTATCGCCAGGACTTCAACCTGCAGCCGCTGGGCTGTTGGCGTGCGGCGGACGCCCCCGACCGCCAGGGCCTGGCCGAGATGCGGCATGTGGAGGGCTACCTGGCTTTCTGGGATGAACTCCTGCGCCGGCATCCGAACCTGTACATCGACAGCTGTGCCAGCGGGGGACGCCGCAACGACCTGGAGACCCTGCGCCGCTCCGTGCCCCTGTTGCGGAGCGATTGCTTCTCGCCGGCGGAGTCGCAGCAGGGGCACACGCTGGGACTCGCGATCTGGCTGCCCTACTTCGGTTCCGGGATGGCACCCGGCGACGTGTACTGGTACCGCAGTTGCCTCTTTCCCGCCTCGCGGATCGGCATCGATACCCGCACCAAGGACCAAGACTACTCGCTGCTGAAGAAGATGATGGCCGAATTCCACGCGGTCGAGGACTACCTGCTGGGCGATTTCTATCCGTTGACCGCGCATCAGCTGACACTCGATGTCTGGGTCGCCTGGCAGTTCGATCGGCCGGAACTGGGCCAGGGCATGGTGCAGGCGTTTCGGCGAGATCAGAGTCCGTACGAAACGGCCCGCCTCAGGCTCCGCGGCCTGGATCCGGAAGCCGTCTACCGCCTCCACGACTTCGACCAGACGCACCCCTGGGAAGCCCGGGGCCGGGACCTGTTAGAGACGGGCCTGCTGGTCCGCCTGCCTCAGCCACGCTCGTCCTGCCTGATTCGATACGAACGCGTGAGCCCTGAACCTCCAACGCCTTGAGGAAGACGGGCTGGAGCAAGGTTCTGACACACGGACAAGACACCCTTGATTCCGTGCCGTTGCACGGCAGTCAGGGCTGCCGGCTCCAAGGGAACGATTGACAGGCACTTCGGCGGCTCCCGAGTCGAGGCAGGCGACCCGGCGGTCACTTCCCGCCGCTGGCCGCCGGTTTGGCCGGTTCCGGCAGCGTCTCCGGCGCGATCGTCTGCAGCGTCGTTCGCGCTGCCTGGCGGACCATCTCCTCTGGGTCCTGAAGCGCCGCCTGGATTTCGCGCAACACGGTTCGGGCGGACGGGCCGACCTGGCCCAGCGAGCGGACGGCGTCGCGGCGGACGCGGGGCGCCGGATCCTGCAGGACGGCCGCCAGCGGTTGGGCGGCCTCGGCCGCCGGCGGCCCGATGTCGCCCAGCGCCTCGGCGGAATGCTCCCGGATCGTGGCCGCCGGATCCTGCAGGGCGGCGACCAGGGCCGGCACGGCACGGGCTGCCGGCGCGCCGATCTTGCCGATTGCCCGGACGGCATTCCAGCGAGTTTCCGTGTCCACTTCCGGATTGCCCAGGATCTGCAGTAACACTGCCAAGCCCGGTTCGGCCGCGTTGCGGTACTCGCTCAACGCCCGCACATGAACCGGGTTCTGTTCGCGGCCCAACAGGTCCACCAGTGCCGGGACGCCCACCCGGGCCGGCACGTTCGCCTTGGGCACCGCCGCCGATGCCACGCTCCGCACGTGCGGGTCGGGATCCTGCAGCGCGGCGATCAGACTGGCTGCCGTCGCGTCCGCGCCGCTGCCCACCTTGCCGAGCAACTCGGCCGCCAGGCAACGCACCTCGGCGCTCGCCCGCCGCTGGTCCTGCAGGACAGCCGCCAGGACCGGCGCCGCCGCCGAACCGGCGCCCTCGAACGTCTCGATGGCCTGGGCCTGCTCCGCCGGGCCGCCGCCCAGCAGTTGGCGCCAATGACTGGCCGGCCACCCCGCATGGAACGGCTCGCCGCGGATATGTCCCCACGCGGCGACCAGCGGTTGCCGGCCCACGGCGTACAGGACCAGCAGCAGGACCAGGCCCAAGCTGCCACCGACCACGAGCTTTTTCTTCATCGGCGTTTCCTTTCGGGCTAGGACGTCGGCCGCTGGCGATCCAACTGCAGGATCTGCTCGCCGACCTGTTCGTCGGAACAGCCTTCCTGCAGCGGCACGAAGCGGCACTCGCTCAGGCTGCGAAACCAGGTCTCCTGGTGGCGCGCAAACTGCCGGGTGCGGGCCTTGACCGCCTCGATCGTCGCCGCCAAGTCCCGCTGGCCACGGAGGTGTTCGAGCACCTCGCGGTACCCGACGGCCTGCAGCGCGGTGCGGCTCAGTTCCCCATAACGGTCCAACAGTCCGCGGACTTCGGCGACGAATCCCACCGCAAACATCGCATCCACGCGGCGGTTGATCCGCTGGTGCAACACCTCGCGCGGCCAACTGAGCACGAACACGCGGCAGCGCTCGGCCGGCCGCCCTTCCTCGAACTGCGTCTGCAGGTGGCTGATCGGACGTCCGGTGGCGCGGTGGACTTCCAAGGCGCGAATGATCCGCCGCTTGTCGTTCGGATGCAGTTTGGCGGCCGACAGCGGATCGACTTGTTCCAGCCGCTGGTACAGCGCGGGCAAGCCGACCCGGGCCAGTTCGTCCTCGACCGCACGGCGAAACTCCCAATCGGCCGGCGGCCCGCGGAAGAGGCCGCGGAGCAGGGCCTTGAGATACAACGGCGTGCCGCCGACGAACAGGACTTCGCGCCCGCGCTGGCGGATCTGAGCCACGCTGGCCCGCGCGGCGTCGAGGTAGTTGGAGACGCTGAACTCGTCCTGCGGGGACAGCACGTCCAGCAGGTGATGCGGGACGCGCTGGCGCTGCTGGGGCGTCGGCTTGTCCGTGCCGATGTCCATCTCGCGGTACAGGGCCATCGAATCCAGCGAGATGATTTCCGCGCCGAGGCGTTCGGCCAAGGCCAAGCCCGCGCCGGTCTTGCCGCTGGCGGTGGCGCCGCTCAGGTACCAGCAGTCCAGAAAGGCCGCAGGGGAACCGCTTTCAGAAGTCGAATCGGCAGCGTTCATAGGTCGGGGAAATGCGGCCTTCCTCGCCGCACGGTCATTGTCAGCGGACGCGAATGCCTTTACAGTGGTGGCACGTTGCAGGTTCGGGACCCGGCACCTGCGGTCGGGCGGTTGGCGTCCAACGCTCGACGCCCAGCGGTCAGCCGCGGTCCCCGTCGGGAAGCCCCGAATCCGCCATTGTGAAGTCTTCCGCCAATCCGTCAAGGGCCGGCCATGTCCGCCACCGTTTCGATCTTGTCACAATTGATGCACGTCATCGAGGATCGCAAAGCGAATCCGCCGGAGCGGTCCTACACCACGTCGCTGTTCCGCGGGGGCGTGGACAAGATCGGCGCCAAGATCCTGGAGGAGGCCCGGGAGGTCGTCGAGGCGGCGGGCGAACCGGGCGACGAAGGGCGGCGGCACCTGGTGGCCGAAGCGGCCGATGTGATCTACCATCTGCTGGTCATGCTGGCCCACCGCGACGCCGGTCTGGGTGACGTCGAAGCGGAACTGGGCCGCCGGTTTGGGATCTCGGGCTTGGATGAAAAGGCGGCGCGAACATCATGAGTAATCTGCGCATCGGCGTCCCCAGCAAGGGCCGCTTGTCCGAACTGGCTGGTGAATTGCTGCGACAGGCAGGGCTGAGCTTCAGCCGGCAGGAGCGCAACCTGTTCGCCCGGGTCAGCGAGATGCCGATCGAGGTGACCTTCCTGCGCACCGACGACATTCCCGTGCTGTGTGCCGAAGGGGCGGTCGACATGGGGATCACCGGCAGCGACTTGATCGGCGAGACCGGGGCCGACGTGGAGACGCGGTTGGCGCTGGGCATCGGCAAGTGCCGCCTGGCCCTGTGCGTGCCGGAGGACTCGGGCTATACGTCCCCCAGCCAGTTGGCCGGACACCGCATCGCGACCAGCTTTCCGCAACTGACCGATCAATACCTGCGAGCCCACCACGCCGAAGTGCACCTGGTCCCGATTTCGGGATCGGTCGAGGTGATGATCGCGTTGGGCGTGGCCGATGCCGTCGTGGACCTGGTCGAGACGGGCAGCACGCTGGCGGCGAACCGCTTGCGGATCCTGGACGAGATCGGCAAGTACGAGACGGTGCTGATTCAGAATCGCCAGCGGCGGTTGAGCGACGTGGCGGATCGCGTCGTGCGGCGATTGGAGGGGGTCGTGATCGCCCGCGCCTATTCGCTGTTGGAGTACAACGTCCCGGTCGCCAAACTGGCGGCAGCCGAGCAGATCACGCCGGGCTTCAAGTCGCCGACCGTCAGCCGCTTGGAAGATCCCAACTGGTGCGCCGTGCGAGTCATGGTCCCGCGGAAAAACGTGATCGCGGTGATGGAGCAACTGGAAGCCCTGGGCGCTTCGGCCATCCTGGAAATGCCGATCATCAATTGCCGGCTGTAGCCGGCTTGGGCTCCCGCATCAGCAGCTTGCCCGTTTCCTTGTCCCACTGGACGGTGCGCCGCGGCAAGCGATGAAAGCCGTGACAGTCGGTGCAGACGACCTGGGTGAAATCGGTTTTCTGCGGGCAGCGTTCCTGCCACCGCTTCAGGACTTCGCGCGCCGGAGCGTCGTGGCTGTCGTGGCATTCGGCCAGGCAGCCGGCTTCGACCTTGGCCAGCGCGTACATCTTGTCCGGGGGAGTGATATTGTCTTCGTCATTGCGATGCGCCAGCGAGGGGCCGTGACATTTCATGCAGCTGACGTCCTGCTTGGCATGCTCGACGGCCATCGGCTCCTCGCGATAGTTGCCATGACAGACGTAGCAGGCTTCGTTGATTTTCAGATAAGCCTGGTCTTCGCCCTTCGCCGCGGGTTCGTCGAGCAACAACGGCGCCGACCGATCGACCTTCAAAGGCCGCAGCGGCGGCAGCTTGCTAGCGGGCTTGGGGCTTTCCGCTTGGTCCGCGCCGGAAACGGGCGACGAGACGCTGATGACAGCCAGCAGCGAACAACCGAGGACTGCTAGCACCATCGAAGCGAGGGTTTTCTGGATTTGTCGTTGGCGTGTCGAGATCATGGCGCTCTCCGTAGGTGTGTATTCGCTATATATCCCGATATCCGGGTTTGTTTCAAGGGGGGTGGAGCCGGACTGGCGATTTCTGACGAATTCACTTGTCGGCCCACCTGTCCCGTCTCCAATGCCCTTATCCTGCCGCGCGCCTCACCGCGCCGCCGAACTGGCGATGAAGATGGCGATTACTCCGACGGCGATCGACGCACTGACGACGGCCAAGCGGTGCCCTCGCCGGGTCAGCTTCAGTCCGGCTGGATCCATGGCCCCACCGCGGATGGCCTGTAAGTCGTGGCGTCCGAGCATCCAGCCTGTTCCGCCGAGCGTCAGGGTAGCGATGATCAGCACGGGACAGAAGGCGCCCAAGAGATTGGTTGCCGAATTCGGGATCGCCCACAGCGCGCCCGCGGACGCCACGGCGAGGGCGGCACAGGCGCTGGCGGACACGCCCAGCCAGAACACGGTCCGTCCCCGATGCGGCAGACTGACTTCGTACACCGGCCGATAGGAGACTCCCGCGTCGCCCTCCGGCACTGCGTAGGGGTTCTCCGGCGCTGAACTCGACGACGCGTCCCGGTCCGCGAACGGGTTCTGGCCGTCGGGGCCCACAAACGGATCAATGCGCCCCGTGTTCGGATGGTCCGGATACTGGAAGGCCATGTTTTTCGCCAAACTGGTCTTGGAGCAGGAAACACCACTCGGTAATGTAGCACCTCGCCGATTTGCCGTCTTGTCCTACGTGCGTTTGGCGGAAAGGAATCTGCCAATGAAATGGATCATCCCCTGGATCATCACCGCTGTCGCTGTGACAGGATGCAAGAGTTCCCAGACGTCGTTCAACACGCTGGCGCCCTTCGGCTCGGCTCGAGTTCCCCCGCCTCCGACCAATCAGTTCAACGCGTCGGGCAATTACTACAATCGCACAGCGCCGCCCATGACGGCGACCCCGACCGTACCGGGCTTGCCGGCTCCGCCTGCCAGCACTCAGCCGGCGGCAGCGACGGCGACCGGGAACACGACCTCCGCCCCCAAGGCCGCGGCCACCGAGTCGGCTTGGCAATCGTCCGCCAAGTCGGCCGCTGTCGCGACCGCCGCGCCGGCCGCCCCCACCGTCCAACCCGCGTCGTTTCAGACGGCTGCCGGCGCCCCGAAAGACGCGTCAGCAGCGCCGGCGGCATCTGGTTCGACACTGCGGCTGAGCGGGATGCCGGTCAATGATGCGACCGCTGCCGGAGCCCAGGCGGCGCCCGCCCCCTTCGTTCCCACGGGCTCGCCCATCGAGATCTCGCAGCTGCCCAAGTCGCCTGCCACGTCGACTCCGACACCCGCGACGGGGACCGTCGTCGCCTCGGCGCAAGCCAGCGATCAGGCCGTCCCCGCTTCGTCCCAATCCACGCTGCAGTGGAAGTCCCGACCCTGACCGGCTGCGACGCAGGCTCCCCCGCAGCGTCAGACCTCCCGATCCCCGTTAATGGACTTTTCGTTGGGTTTGGGGCGTTATCACCTGCCCGGCGAACTGGGAAAACTGCTGGGTCTGGATCGCGTCCCCGAGGTCCGTTGCCTGCGTTACAAACTGGCGTCCCTGACCGTCGGGGAGGGGCCGCAAACCTGGGCCGGCTTGTTGTCCCGCGATTGGCTGGAAGCCGATCCGGAACTGACCGGAGCCTTGTACCGACGGCCATGCGCGGCTGTATCACGGCCAGCTCACGAAACTTCCGCCGCGGTATGTGGCGCGTCAGAAGCTGTGCCTGCGTGGCACGACGGACTACTGGGTCTGCGACGCGTTGGCCCAACCGTTCTTCGTCGTGGAGCGGCTCATCGACCAGGGCTTGCTGGAAGTGCTGCGGAATGAGGTCGTGCCGCGGTTATTGAAAGAAGTCCCCGGCCAGCCGACGCCGGAAGAACTGGATGCCGATCCCTATCGGCACCGCTTTGTCCTGCTGTTCGACCGCGAAGGCAATAGCCCCGAATTCTTCCGGGAGATGCGGCAGAATCACCGGATCGCTTGAGTGACGTACCACAAATATCCGAAGGAGGCTTGGCCGGAGAGCGGATTCGTCGAGACCGAAGTCCCGTCTCCCGCGAGGGAAGTGGTGTCCATGAAACTTTGGGATTGACTTGCTGATTGAATACGGGACCGAAAAGACTCCTGAGACCAAGCGGCTCGCCCCTCGATCACGGAATAATGGGGCAAGCCGACAATCGCACCGTCCGCTCGACCTCGACTTCGGCCGCTTCCCGGAGCAGCCTTTCGAGGCGTTCCATCAACTGGGCCGTCTCTGCATCCCGGAGCGAAACTTGCGGGATTCCTGAACCAACCACTGCCGCGCCATCCATGACTTCTTCCTTTCCGCGAAGACCTCACCACCCCAAACACCCCAAGGCCCGCAGATTACCATGCCAACCGCCAATTCTCCTATTGACCTTTCTTCACCCCGTCAACGCGCGCAAGAGCTGACATGCACCCAGCTGTAGCTTTGGGGGGATTCTGGTCTTGACCCGGCCGACGCACGTTCCTATTCTCCCTGCGTTTCGGATTCCTTCGGCAGGGCCCGCTCGTGGTCCCCCCGGTGACAGCCTCCGAGAATAGACCTATGACGCGCGAGATTCGACGGATTCTCCTGGAATGTACGCAGATCTATGAAAGCCGAGGGACAACGGGGATTCCTCGCGTCGTCAGGAACCTGGCCGAGGCGGGACAGGTCGCAGCGGGCGAGCGGGGCCTCGAACTGCTGCCGGTCGTCATGCGCGGCAGCCGCATGTACGCGGCCCACGTGCGGCCGGCCGGCCTCGATAACCGCCCCACCGCGACCGTGGCCATCCAGCGGCGCGTCGAGCGCTGGCTGGGCTTCGAATACGGCAGCCGATTTGCCAATGTCGCCCAGCGCGTCCGGACGCGGCTTCGCAAGAGCCTGTATCCGCGGACGCTGGTCCGCTCGGTCGCCAGCGTTTGGCGGCGTTACGCGGCCACCGAACTGGAGATCACTCCAAACGACGTGCTGGTGCTGAGCGGCTCGGCCTGGAACCAGTCCGCCCGGGCGGCGACCGAATTGGCCAAGCAGCAGGGCTTGCCCATCGGAGCGATCATTTATGACTTGATTCCGGTCGATCATCCGGAGTTCTTTTCCTCCCGGGCGGCGGGCGTCTTCCGGACTTGGATCGACGAGGTGGCGCGGGTGGCGGATTTTTCCCTGGCGATCTCTCAGGCGACGCGCGAGCGGTTCTGGCAGTTCGCCGTCCAGCAGCATCCCCAGCGCCGTTGGACGCCGCCCCAATTCGCGTCGTTTGCCCTGGGAAGCAAGATCGACACCCGGGTGGCGGGCGGACGATTTCGACACGACTTGACACGGGCCTTTGGCGGCAGCAGCGGCGCCTCGACGTATCTGATGGTGGCGACGATCGAACCGCGAAAAAATCACGCGTTCTTGCTGGACGCGTTCGAACAGGTGTGGGCGGCCCGCCCTGAGGTGCGACTGTGCATTGTCGGCCGGATCGGTTGGTTGTGCGACAGCCTGTTGCGCCGGATCCGCAACCATCCGCGGTTCGGGCAAACCCTGTTCATGTTCAACGACCTTTCGGATGGCGAGTTGGATTACTGCTACCGCCAGGCCAGCGCGTTTGTGTTCCCCTCCCGAGCCGAAGGGTTTGGTCTGCCGATCGTCGAATCCCTGTCGTACGGGCTGCCGGTGTTGGTCAGCGACATTCCCATTCACCGCGAGGTCGGACGGGAATTCTGCGCCTATTTCCCGCTCGCCGACGCGGCGGATCTGGCGCGGCGGATTGAGGACCTGGAACGTACCGGTTCCCTCGCGGATGTGGCCCCCGCCCGGGACTTCCAGGCCGTCGACTGGGCGGACAGCGCCCGGGACTTCGTCGGCCAACTTGTCGACACCGTTGCGGCTCTGAGCGGCGAGGCGATGCCGCGCCGGGTCGCGGCTTAGCGCACGGAGGCTTGCCAATGTTCTTGGCCTCGCTCGTGGGTAATCTGCTCCTGGTGCTGCTGTTGAGCATCGCGGTCGCCAAGATCGACCGGTTGTACCGCAAGCATCGTCGGCGGCGTTTGTTCTGGTACACCCCGGCGAAAGTTCCGATCGTGCCGTTGGCGGACGTGGATCCGAAGTTCGCCGCGGGGCCGTTCGGCACGCGGCGCGAGAGCGAGGTGCTGCTGATCGGCGGTTCCGCGGTCTCGGGAACCACGACGTACGAAGCGTGGATCCTGGCGGTGTTGGCCCAAGGCGCCCGGCGGATGTTCGAGTTCGGCACGTGCACCGGACGCACGGCCTATGCTTGGGCCCGCAACAGCACTCCCGACGCGCGGATCACGACGCTGACGCTCTCTCCCGACGAGCGGGATACGTACCAGGCGACGGACCAGGACGCGCCGGCCGACACCCAGATCGCCTTGAGCGAGTCTTGCTTCCTCGACTTCTATTACTCGGGCACGGAGGCGGAGCCCAAGATCGAGCAGTTGTTCGGCGACAGCAAGCAACTGGACGAGACGCCCTACCTGGGCCAATTCGACGTGATCTTCATCGACGGGGCGCATGCCTATTCCTACGTCGCCAGCGACACCGCCAAGGCGCTTCGCATGATCCGCCCCGGCGGCCTGATTCTCTGGCACGATTACGTCGGCACGTGGCATCTACCGGGCGTCTTCCGGTTTCTCAACGAATTGGCCGTCAAGCTGCCTCTGCGGGCGATCGAAGGCACCAGTCTCGCGTACTACCGCGCGCCGCAAGCAGCCGCGGTCGAGTTGCCGCGGGCGGCGTAGGGCAGGGGCGATCCGCAACGGTGCATTGGTCGGGATCTCGAGCCTCACGGCACTCGCCCAGACGCCACGGAGCCAAGCCGCTCCCGGGCTTCGCGGCCGCGGGGACGTGGACGAAATCGGCAAGTTGACTGATGGCAGCTCATCAGGGAAGGCAAGCCCGGGCGGCGCAAGCGGGGCTCGCCTTCGCCCGGTCCGTTTCAGATCCGAAACTGAAGTCCGGTCCACAACGCCCAGTGGTTGCGATGAAGGGCCGTCGGCGTGTAGGGATTATCGTTTTCCAGCAGGGTAATCCCGTAGATATCCGCCCAAGACGCGAGGTGATACGCGGCTTTCACCAGTCCCCGCCGGTTCGTGACGTCGTGGGCCGGATCACCAATCTGCCGGGGGAAGTACTCCCCGTAGTTCAGTGACCAACTCAGAAAGTCGCCGGCGATATCCAGATTGCAATAGTACCCGACCCCGGTGATCGGAATCTCGTATCCCAAGTTCTGCTCGCGATAGTAATGCCCGCGTCCCCAGGTGATGTCCAGAGGGTCGAACCCGGGGTTGCGGAATCCGTATTCGTCATAGATGACTTCTGTGGACAAGGTGAAGCGGTTCCATTTCGCCATGGCGTCCAAACCGACGTGGTTATTGAAGTGCTTTTGCGTCTCGGATCCAATGCCGTCCTGCCACTTCATGGAGACGCCCGCCGCACACCAGTCCGACTCCAGGCCGATTCGCCCGATCACGGCCTTCGATGAATTGGTGTCCCGGTCGTACCCGCCATTCGTCACTCCCACAGTCATCACGAGGCAACTGGGGTCGTATTGGAGCACCAAGCCGGTCTCCCGCCACAGGATGGACTCCGTACGAATGAAGGGCGCGTCGAGAAACTCGTTGGTGAACAGCGGGAAATAGAAGCGTCCAAACGGCGACACCATCTTGCCCAGGCGAAACAGCCAGTCGCCGCTGCGGGCGCTGCCCACGCAGGTCTGCACTTGAAACGGGTCAACCTCGAAATTCCCTAGATAGGAGACGACTTCGGGAGACCATGTCAGCCTGTTTCGGTCCCAAGTCTGATTCAAAAAGAACTCGACGTCGAGTCCCAACTGCCAGCCCTGCACGTCTCCTGAGGCGTTTCCCGCAATTACGCCCTCCGCCCCGAAAGTCGAAGTCTGCCCAGTAAAGTTGGCGCGCTGGTCGTTGGCGTAGAAGGCCCGAGCCAGGAATGACAGCTCGACGTCGAACGGTGGCTCGGCGTAGGTCGCAGCACCACCTTCCTGATAGGCGTCCAGCCATGCGTCTGTATGGGGAATCTCCGTTCCATCCCCTGCGCCCGCCCAGCGCGCGGACTCGGCGTCGGGGGCAATCGTCGGCAACTCCCCCCAGGGAGCGAACGAGGAACCGGTCTGCACAAGCCCCGCCTGGGGGCTGAGGCCGACACCGCCGCCCCCCAGCGAATCGTCGGTCTGGGCAAACGCGGCCGCCGCGAGGAGCACCGTTGACAGCATTGCCAGCGACGTAGTCCATGCTCCCCAAAGTGGTCGATGCGAACTTCGTTCCCGTGTGCAAGTTTCTTGCCGGGAGAAATCACGCGGGAGCAGGTCGTAGGTGGCTCGGTTGCCTGAAGTCATCGGCACCTCAATCGTCTCCCGTGACGGTTCTGGGCTCTCCGGACCCGATTCTACTGAAGTCATCGTCTCCTACGATCGGCACCTTGATTGCAGGCCGTTCATTCGTCATAACCGGGGCAATCGATACAGTCTCAATGGCGGGGGCCGGTGCGCAACGCAAGAGGGTGCCCGCTGTGCAAGCACGAGTGCGCGGTGATGGCATGGATCAGGAGGAATGGCTAAGCTGCGGGGACGCGTCCGGCGCGGTCCCCGTCACTTGCGTGGCGGTTGGCTGCACAGCCACTCCTGCGCCTCGCGGACCCGCGCGGCCTGGAGGGGAGCGGCGATCAGGTAGCGATGCGGTCCGTCGGCCTCTTGCCGGAACGTTGTCGTGCCATCGTCCTCGACGGCGATCCGGCCCGGGGGCGACAAGTCGAAGTACCCGCGGTCCGGCCGGACCGCGTACAGGACGCTGGTCAGATCGTAGGTCGGCTGATCGTTCGCCAAACCGCGGTAATAGCCGTAGGCTTCCACCAGCGGATGCCGGGCCGCATAGCGATAGTCTTCCTGCATGCTGCGCGCGGAGTGCTTGATCGCGTTGCCGATCTCCCAGCCGCTGGCCACGATCGGCGTCGGCCACTGGGCGAACAGCTTGCGCGCCGCCGCGGCGTCGGTGACGATGTTGTATTCTTTGCGGCCTCGCATTGCGTCGCCGAACGCGCCCGACATGGTCGACAGCAACCGTACTTTGCGCTGGATCAACTCCCGGCCGGCCAGCGGGCAGACGCCATCGGCAGGGCTGTCGAGCAACCGGGCCAGGTTCGTGGAGAACCCGACCTGGGCCAGCACGACGGAGCCGTCGGGTTGGCCGGCCAGGACCTGGCGGAGCAGGCCCACGGCTTCGGGCGCCTCGCTGCCGGTGCGGAGCGAGTGCGGGTAGCGGGGCTGGCCGTCGTCCTCCGCCGTCACCACTTGCCGCAGGTACTTGCCGTCCTGCGGCGTCACGCCGCCGCGGACCATGCCGATGGGTATCTCGGGCCGGCCGTGGAACGTGTTCAGCAAGTCGACCATCGGCGCGGCATAGGGATTGTCCTTTGTGACCGTCACGGCCAGCAGCTGGCACTCGCCCCGATCGGCCAAGGCGTGGATCAGGCACAAAGCCATCGCGTCGTCGACGTCGTTGCCGATGTCCGTGTCGAAGACCAGCCGCACTGGCTCGCGGACCGGTTCGGCGGCGTCCGCCGGGCTGGAGAATCGGAGGCTGCTGATGACAAGGACGCAGGCGATCGCCGTCGGAATTGGGTGAATCCGCATGGGGGCTGCTCCCGGTTGGTGGGCGTGCTTGGTCGATCAACTGTGGGCGTGCGCCGCTGCTCGTGCGGCGATGCAATCAGATTGAAGCGTATAGTGCGAAGCGGTATACTTCAACCCGTGATTCGCTCATTCCAGGGAACCGGGACCGAGGACATTTTTGACGGCGACGAAACCCGCGCCGCGATGAAAGTCTGTTTCCGTTGGGAGGCGGGGGATGCCTACGAAGTCGAAATCACCGATTATCACTAACCGGCATCGACCGCGTGCAGAACCCGCCGGAGGGACTGGCGACTTGGCGCGGCGTCTGCCTCGCCTTCGTCCGCCGACTCATCCCGGTCAGATGCTGATCGAGGAGTTCCTGCGTCCTCATGGAATCAGTCAGCTCGCGTTCGCCAATCGGCTGGGTATCTCGCCTTCTCGATTGAATGATATCGTTCGCGGCAAGCGATCAGTGACTCCGGATACCGCGCTGCGATTGGAACGTGTCTTGGGAATGCCTGCCGACTTCTGGCTGGGACTGCAACTGGACTGGAATCTATGGCATGCCATGCGTGGACAAGCAGCGGATGACATCGCCCGCCTGGAGCCTCTGCGGGGCGATCCGTGATCTTCATCGCAGCCATTCAATGGCCCTGAGAAGAAAGAGCCCTGGATGACCAGTCAACACCCTGCCAGTCCCAGCGTCACGCGGCGGACGGTCTTGCGCCAGGCGGCGGAAACCGCCGGATTGGCCTCGCTGTTGGCCGCCGCGGATGCGACCGAGGCCCGCGCCGCCGACGCCCCCGTACCGGCCCAAGACAAACTGCAGATCACGCGCCTGGAGACGTTTCTGGTCAAACCGCGCTGGCTGTTCCTGAAGGTGCACACCAACGCGGGCCTGGTCGGCCTGGGCGAGCCGATTGTCGAGGGCCGCGCCAAGACGTGCGCCGCGGCGATCGAAGAACTCGCGCCCTACCTGGTCGGCAAGGACCCCCGGCGCGTGGTCCATCACTGGCAAGCGATCTATCGGCACGCCTTCTATCGCGGCGGCCCGATCCTGACCAGCGCGCTCAGCGGCATCGACCAGGCGCTGTGGGACATCAAAGGCAAAGCGTTGGGCGTGCCCGTCTACGAATTGCTGGGCGGTCCCACGCGCGACCGGGTCCGCGTGTACGCCCATGCCCGCGGCGTCGACGGGATGCGGCAGGCGATCGCCAAGGGCTTTACGGCCTTCAAGACCGGCCCCGCCAAGGATCGCCCCGCGCGGCTCGTGGAAAGCAAGGCGTTTGTGGATCATGTGGCCGAGAGTTTTGCCCAGTTGCGCGAGGCCGCCGGCCCGGAGATCGACATCGCCGTCGACTTTCACGGCGCGATCCCGCCGCCGACGGCCAAGTTGCTGATCAAAGCCCTGGAACCGCACCAGCCGTTCTTTATCGAAGAGCCCGTGCAGTGCCAGAACGTGGACGTGCTGGCGGACATCGCCCGCGGCACCCATCTGCCGATCGCCACCGGCGAGCGGATCTTCACCAAGTGGGGCTTCCGCGAGATTCTGGAGAAACGGGCGGCCAGCATCCTGCAGCCCGATCTGTGCCACGCGGGCGGCATCACGGAGACGCGGCTGATCGCGGGCATGGCCGAAGCGTACTACGCAGCCATCGCCCCGCACAACCCGCTCGGCCCGATCTCCCTGGCCGCAGGCATCCAACTGGCGGCCGCCATTCCCAACTTCTTGTGCCAGGAGCAGGTCACCTTGGGCGAAGGCTACCTGAAGCAGCCGTTTCGCGTCGCCGACGGCTACATCCCCATCCCCACCGGCCCGGGACTGGGCATCGAACTCGATGAAGAAGCCGTGGCCGGCAAGCTCGATCACGATTGGCAGAACGCCGAGGCCTACGACCGAGACGATGGCTCCGTGGTCGATTGGTAGACGTTATCCCTGGTATATTCCCTCGCCGCCCACCCGGCCCCGTGAAGCCATCCTGAGAGCCTCCCGTGTTTCAGTTCTTCGAATTACTCGCCGTGATTGCCGCCGGTACGTTCGGCGTTCTGCTGGCACGCCGGAAGGGCATGGACTTTGTAGGTGTGTTCTCCGTGGCCTGCATGACAGCCTTCGGCGGGGGCACCCTGCGGGACCTGTTCCTGGACCGCCATCCCCTGTTCTGGATTCAGAACGAACGCTACCCGATCCTCGTATTCGCGCTGGCCCTGGTCACCTCGCTGGTTCGCCGCATTCCGAAGAGCGTGGAACGGGCCTTGTACCTGCCTGACGCGTTAGGACTGGGCCTGTTCAGCGTCGTCGGTGCGGGCTACGCCCTGGAATCCGGCACGTCCTGGTTCCTGGCGGCCCTGCTGGGGACAATCACGGGCACGTTCGGCGGCGTGATCGGGGACGTCGTCTGCAACGAAGTGCCCAGCCTGTTCCGCTCGGCGCCGCTGTACGCCACGTGCGCTTTCCTCGGCTGCTGGGTGTACCTGTTGCTGCAGAAGTTCGTTCCGCAAGAGATCATCGCGGTGACCGTCGGGATCTCCGTGATCGTGCTGTTCCGGCTGGCCGCCTTGTATTGGAACATCCGGCTGCCCGAGTTTTCCCCGGGCGACACGGGGGATCGTCCAGGCACGTGAGGTTCGGAGGATGCGTGCGGGTTCGTGCCCATTCAGGGCCGCCGCACCACCAGGCAGCCGACGTCGCAGGGGCCGAGTTCCAATCGCACGAGCGCCTGGTCACCCTGGCGCGTGACGGCCGCCGGGCAGCCGTTCCAGGCGTCTTCGTAGACCGTGTCCGCGACCCAGGGCAGGGCCAGAACATCGCCGCGGACCGTGCGGTGGCGGGCATTGTACAACGTGTAGACCGTCTTGCCTGGAGCCGGAAAGGCGTTGGCAAACACGCCCCCGACACACGTCGGCACCAGCGGCGTGGGCCGGTCGGTCGTGAACGCGTCACGGTGCTCGCGGAGCAGGCGGTGCCCGCGGCGGATCGCGGCCCGCGTCTCGGGTTCGAACCACTCCGCCGCCGGACCTTCCAGCCAAATCGCTTCCCCGTTGAAAAAGACCCATTTCACGCCGGTGGCCCAACTGCCCGTCGGCTTGTCGCAATACAGGATCTCGATCGTCTTGAAATCGGGGATCGCAAACCGCGTCAGATTCAACGGCACGCGAGTCGTCGTCCGGTGAGACGTGGACATGGCATACGTGAAGCTGCCGTCTTGGAACTGGGTGACCATGTCGACGGGCGACTCTTCGGTATAGACCGCGACCCCGGGCTTGACGCCGTCGACCGCTTGACGGATCCGCCGCGTCGTTTCGCGTTCGCCAAGCACGGCATAGCCGGGCCGCGCGTGGCCGTGATCGCCGGACCAGCAGTCGAAATTCGAACCGGCAAAACCGTACTCGTCGATGTACATGCCGTCCACGCCCAACTGCTGGACCTTGTCGGCATACGTCGAGGCCTGGACGTCGCGCCACGCCGGCACGTAGGAACAGATGTCGATCTCGCTGCTGTTGGGCCAGCGGCCGCCGTGGCCGGCGGCGTCGATCAACTGCCATTGCCTGCCGAACGACTGGCCCAATTTGCCGCGTTCGTCCAGCAAGTAGCCTTCGATGTACAGCCCGACGGGGATGCCTTGGCGTTGGACATCCGCAATGGCCGCCCGCAGGGCCGGCTGGCCGCCTTGCAGGAAATCGAAGGGTGAATAGTCGCCGGTGCGACCGTAGATGCGGCCATGCGGTCCGCAGTTGCCCCAGTCGAACAGGTGCAGGTAGTCGATGCCGCCGAACTCGCCGACGGCTTCCTCCACCGCCCGCTGCAAGTGGATCTGCCGGCCGTCGTACAGCGGGTCCAGCCAGTGCAGGAACCGCTGGCGGAAATTGAACACCTCGCGGAACCAAGCCTGCCGCGGCGCAGCCGGCTGGTAGACGGACTGCAGCCAGTCGCGATAGGCGGAAAAGCCGCGCAGCCAGAACCCGTCCGTCAATTGCAGCACGGCGCGCGGAGTCTGGAAGCTCGTGCCGGGCGCCAGCGTCCGCTCGGCGTACTCGACCGCCAGGTGAAACTCGGCGCCGGACTTGTCCAACAGATAGTGCTTCCACTCACAGCCGGTATCCTCCGTCCGCAGCGCCAGCCCGCGTCCGTCGCCCGGGCTGAACGTATCCAGGAACTGCAGCGGAAACAGCCCGCAATGCCGCTCGCGGTAATTACACGACCGATTGTCGAACGCCGCCCCGCGTTTGGGAACCAGGTAATACGCGGCATCCTCGCCCGCCGACAACCGATACGGCCCGATCCGCGGTGCGACGAGCGAGACGCGACGAGGCACCTCGCCTTCGTTG
>CAIYOB010000623.1 GCA_903927685.1 uncultured Planctomycetaceae bacterium | reverse complement strand
TCTTCAAGAACAACTTGATCAGTTGTTGAACCAAATTCCGGACGCGGACGCTATCCGAACGCGACTTGAAAACCTCGTCTCCGTCTATCCTTTCAATGAATACGAATACATCATCTCCCACTTGCTCGCCGCAGACGTCCTGAGCCTGGACGCGTACTACGAACTGCGTGACGAGTATTTGGCACGCAACATGTTCTTGTACATTTTCGAGATCAGCGCGCCCCGCACGTTTGGTGAGTCGTGGGCTCAGGGGCATCTGAAGGAACTTGTGCCGGACCTGGAAAAGCCTTCGAAGAAGCTCGATCCGGATTATTCGGGCCAATACGATTTCCTGTTGCGGGACATCAAGATCGAGGTGAAAGCTTCCCGTGCGGTTGATGCGGACCTGAACGCGCCGCTTTACGTCAAGGCGTTGGCCTCGGATTCAAAGAAGCCATTTTGGATGAATTTCCAACAAATCAAGCCCGGCTGTTGTGATGTGTTTGTTTGGGTGGCGGTATGGCGCGACACGATCAAGTACTGGGTTCAGTCATCGCACGAAGTCGAAAGCAATCCACACTATTCGAAAGGGCAGCACCGCGGCAATGTTGGCGAAGGCCAACTGCACCTGCGACGGGACAATATCCGTGACTTTGACAAGTTCCAGGTGAAATCGAACGATTTACGCCAGGCGATCATCAATGCGTATGACCGTGAACGTTCGCAACGGTCCTGACGCGGTTTGCCGCCGTGACGAAATGAGCGATGGCTGAAGCGAAAGCCAAGTGGCCGTTTTACGATCCACCCCACGTCGCAACGATCAGCGTGCGCCAAATCGTCAAGGGTGAGACGCCCATCCGACTCGCAACCCGAATCGGCCATCGAGCGAAGGCGTTCTGAAAGTGGACATCATCCGGTAGGTCGCGTGTGATTGGCCTTGTAAGGCAGTTTGGGGCTGGGCACCCGGGGCGTGTCACGCCGGACTAGACGCTGTACTTAAACCGGGGCCGCATGACGGTTTCGCGCGACACCAAGTTCTGGTTGCGGTCCGGGCCGGAGGACTGGTGCCGGGGGACTTGCATCCTGCTCGACAGACCGCTACGCTTCAATCAAACGCTTCGCGATAACCGCTTCACGAGGAAATGCTCATGTTTCCGACCTACCCCGCCGTTCTTCGTGCCGGCCAGCTTGAATGGGAAGCGGGTGGTCCGCCCGACGACCCCGTTCGCGTCCATGTCACGGTACTCGCCCCCCTGACACCGTCCCCGGTCTCAAGTCCGTCGATGACGAGCGCCTTGGCGGCGCTTGCCGTGGCTGGCGGACCTTCCGGATTCGAGGATCCGGCCGAGTGGCAGAGGCAGTCTCGAGTAGACCGCCCGCTACCGGGGCGCACCGAGTGATGCTCGACAGCAATCTCATGAGTTACTGACTCGCAATGTCAAGGAGTTTGCCGGCGTGCCGGGGCTCGTCGTCGTGGACCCGCTCGCCGCCGGTGCCCCTACCTGAGAGTGACGACCATCCGCCGAAGGGGTGGATCGAAGCGGCGTTCGCTTCCGGAGGAATGGTTGGCGCACACGCGCCGCCCGCGTGACCCGCAACGTTTGGGCAAGGAGGCTCGAGATGAAAAGACGGTGTGCAATTCACGCCCTGAGTTTGCTGTTTGCCATCGGTTGCGGGCAATCTCATCTTGATACCCCACCAATCATCGTCGGTCAGCGGACTGTGACTGTCTCGGGCGACGCTCCATTCATCGACATGGAGGACGGGACGAGGATCGCTGTTGACGGCGTGCCATCCGGTCAATCCAGGCAATTCAAGCTGACGCAGTCCAGGGACAGCAGCGGAAAGCTGGTGGTCGACGTGGACACCGTTTCCGAGCCCAGGCCTGGTTTTGAACAGCCCTAACCTCAAGCCGATGGACGAGAGCCGCGGACACGGTCCCGCAGGATCGCCGGGAGGAGATCACCGACCTGGACCGCCGAGGTTGACCCGATATCCGACGCCCCCCGCTCCGGCAAGCTGCCAATCGGCGAGGCGTGTCGGGCGAGGCGTTTCAAGCCCTGGCCCGCTGCAGTGTCTCGACCAGCCGGTCCAGGTCGCTGGCGTCGTTATAAGCATGGGGACTGATTCTCAGGTTGCCGGCTCGGACGCTCAGCACCACGCCGGCCTGCAGGCAGCGCTGGCGGATGGTGCCGGAGTCCTGGTCGGGCAACTGAAACGCCAGGATGCCCGACCGGTGGGCCGGCTGGCGGCAGCTCTTGACGACCGCGCCGATCGCTTCCAGCCGCGCGGCCGCCTGGTCGGTCAATTCCAGCACGCGTTCGGCCAGCGCTGAGTGGTCCGGGCCCAGTCCCAAGCTGGCCAGCAAGTCGAGGCTGGCGCCCAGGGCCAAATGGCCCACCATGTTCCGCGAACCGCCTTCGTAACGCGCGGCAGCGGGCCACAGGTTCAATTCAATGTGGCTGAAGTCGTGGGCCTGCACAACGCTGTTCCAGCCCACGTTCAGCGGCCGCAGCAGCGGCAAGTGCTCGCGACGTAGGTAGAAGACCCCGGCGCCTTCGGGGCCTAACAGCCATTTGTGCCCGTCGGATGCAAGAAAGTCCACGCCCAGCCGCTGGACGTGAATGGGAAAGACTCCCAACCCCTGGATCGCATCCAGGAACACCAGCACTCCACGTTCGTGAGCCAGGCCGACCAGGGCCTCCAAGTCCATCCGCCACCCCGAAGAATAGCCCACCCAACTGACCGAAATAATCCGGGTCCGCGAATCGCAGGCGGCCGCGATCCGCTCCAGGTCGACCGGTCCCTCGTCCACCGGCACCCGGCGAGTCTGCACGCCCCGACTGGCCAGATTCATCCACGGGTACTGGTTCGAGGGAAACTCGTTGGCCAGCGTGACGACGTTGTCGCCCTCGCGCCAGGGGAAACCTTCGGATACCAGGTTGATCCCCGCCGTCGTGTTCGGGACGAGGGCCACCTCGTCCTCACCCGCCCCAATCAAGCTGGCCACGGTCCGACGGACTTGGTTCGCCCGTTGCTCCCACCGTTCCCACGCCGTGTCGCCCCATTCCGCGGCCTCCTGCGACCACGCGGTAATCGCCTCGCTGGCGGGGCCGGAAATCGGCGCCGTGGCCGCATGATTTAGGTAGGCCAATCGCCGAGTGATGGGCATCCGCTCGCGAAATCGCTGCCAGCGGCTTGAAAAATCTGTCATTTTCCACCCCAAGTCGGTACAATCGCAAGAAAATGCCCCGCGGAAAGACGGCAAAATTCGCTTCCAGTGAACTGGTAATCTACACTGGTGACAAGACCCGGTGTTGGACTATACTAGGCCCATTGCCGGGTCAAGGCGAAGAACGCTGATTTTCGCAGCCACGAGGACGCATCGCATGCCGAAGGCGTTGTGCATAACAGGACTAGCTGTCTCCGCGATCCTGTTCTTGATTTTCTTGTGCGATTTGGCGATTGCGGCGCCGTTCAAGCGTGCCAATCTGATCATGGATATCGCGTTCGTCCTCTGTTCCGCCGGCCTGGGCTTCCTGAGTTGGACGACCTGGAAGGAACAGGTCTGACAAGGCATCCACTTTCCGCGTGCTTGGGCCGCAGACCACGACGCTTGTGGCGTTGGCGACGCCAAACCCGACCGAGACTCACGCCTGAAACACCAGGGCCGAGCCCACGAGGGCGGCCAAACCGGCGACCAGCCACGGGACCACGCGCCGTCGCCGCAGCGGAATGCCGTGACGGCGGGCCAAGTCGGCGACCGCTTCTGTCGCCTCCTCCCAACTGACGCCCGCTTCCTCGTGATACAATTCGATCGCGTGACGCAGACTGCCCTCTTGTAGGAGCAGGATAATCAGGCCATCTTGATCTTGGTCGGTCATGCTCTGGAAGATTACGCAAGGCGGGAATTTTGGGGTGCCTAAGAAGTGATAGCGGGCAGGCAGGCTGAAGTCAATGTCGGCGGAGCACAGAATTCGGGGTGAACCCGAAATCGAGTGCGGCAGGCAGCCGGTTATGCTGCTTGCTCCCATTTATAACCCCCCATTTATAACCGGCCTTTCATATTCGACGCACATATTCCCTCGATCAAACCATAGCGAAGATGTGTATATTCATGCCTACTAAATGACCTGTTTATCGGAAAGAGGTAAGTCGGAAACGGATGGATATCCCTGGGACGGCGACCAGTGAGGACACCGGGTCGACGAGAGCGATGAACTTTGAGATCGCAGCATTCACGTTGCAGTCGGAGCGCGACGTTCGGGCGGCGGTCCAGCGTGCGCGGCTGTTGGGTGTCTTGTCCGGCCTGTCGGAACGTCACCGGGCGATGTTTGGCAAGGCCGTCCGAAAAGTGGTCGAGCATGCGATTCATGGTGGCGGCCGGATCGCGTTCGGCGTAACGACGCGCGAAGGAGGCAGCGCGGTCACGGCGGTGATCGGCATTCCCGAGGCGACTCCGGATCGCGCGGCTCGCAGCGAGTTGGTTCAGAAGCCGCTGCCGGGACTGGATACCGATTGGCGGCGCGAAGTCGAATCGCTGGTCAGTCGCGCGGAATACCGGGGCGACTGGCCGGCCCGGATCGAGGTGCGGTTAGAGCAGGCGTTGCCCGCCGGGGCGGCGCCGCTGGTCGAAAGCGAGCTGCCCGAATGGCGGGCCGCCTTGGAGACCGGTTCGGCGCAATACGCGCTCGAGACGGGCCAGCGGCGGATTCGTTCGCTGACCGAAAGCCTGCTCGCCACGCAGCGCCGCGACGCGGACCTGGAGCGCGAACTGAACGAGTTGCGGGCGCTGAACGAGACCCTCGAGCTGCTGGCCTTGGTCGCCAGCAAGACCGACAACGGCGTGGTTATCCTGGATGCTCAAGGCTACGTCGAGTGGATCAACGACAGCTTTTCGCGGATGACGGGGTTTCGGCCGGCGGCGATCCGCGGCCAGTCGCTCGCGGCGCTGCTGTTTGACGAGGACGCCGAGGCCGACGCGCGGCGGCAGTTCCAGCGGTTCCTGGAAGCCGGTCATGGCCTGAGCCAGGAGATCGAGCAGACGCGGGCGGACGGCCAAACGTACTGGTTGTCGATCGGCGTCACGCCGGTGTTCAGCGAGGAAGGCGATATCACCCGCTGGGTCGGCATCGCCAACGATGTCACCCGACGCCGCGAGGCCCAGCGCGCCTTGGAACAGGCCAAGGAGGCGGCCGAAGCGGCCAGCCGGGCCAAGGGCGAGTTCCTGGCGAACGTCAGTCACGAGATCCGCACGCCGATGAACGTGATCATCGGCATGACGGAGCTGACCTTGGGCACGCGGCTGACGCCGGAACAACGGCAGTACCTGGCCGCTGTCAAGAATTCAGCCGAATCCCTGCTGCGGCTGCTGAACGACGTCCTGGACTTGTCCAAGATCGAGGCCGGCAAGTTGCACATCGAGAGCGTGCCGTTTTCCTTGCCGGAACTGCTCCAGGAGGTCTTGAAGCTGTGGGAGCCGACCGCCCGGCAGAAGAACTTGAACACGGCCGGCCGGGTCTCGGCCGAGTTGCCGCCGATCCTGGTCGGCGATCCGGTCCGCCTGCGGCAGATCCTGTTCAATCTGATCGACAACGCGATCAAGTTCACGGAGCGCGGACAGGTATCCGTCACGGCCGACCTCGAAGCTCGCGCGGGCGGGGAGGTCCGCGTGCACTTTGCGGTCCGCGATACCGGGATCGGCATTCCCGAGCACAAGCTGACGAGCATCTTCGAGGCGTTTTCGCAGGCCGACAGT
Organism: uncultured Planctomycetaceae bacterium; assembly: GCA_903927685.1. Next base: position 4,923 of record CAIYOB010000623.1, on the reverse strand, counting down.
TCGACCAGCCGCCGGTACGGCGGCACCGGACTGGGGCTGACGATTTCGGCCCAACTGGTCGCGTTGCTGGACGGCCGGTTGTGGGTCGAGAGCCAGGTCGGCGCGGGCAGCGTGTTTCATTTCTGCCTGCCTTTGCAGATCCCCGAGCGTCCGGCGGTGGACGAGGACAAGCGGCGGGGCCGGCGTCCGCCGCTGCGGGCCAAGAATCGATTGCGAGTCCTCGTCGCGGACGACAATCCGGCCAACCGCCTGCTGGCCGCCCGGATCCTGGAGAAGCGCGGGCACGTCGTCCTGCAGGCCGGGGACGGCCGCGAGGCGCTGACCGTGGCGGAACGTGAGCCGCTGGACATCGTCGTGATGGACGCCCAGATGCCGGAGGTGGACGGCTTGCAAGCCACGCGGCAGATCCGGGCCCGCGAGAAGACCACGCAGACGCACCTGCCGATCATCGCCTTGACCGCCTCGGCCATGAGCGGCGACCGCGAGCGCTGCCTGGCGGCGGGCATGGACGGCTACATCTCCAAGCCGATCAACGCCCAGGAACTGCTCACGCTGGTCGAAACGCTGGGCGCCGAGGCGCGGTCGGCCAAGGTCTCCGACCAGCGTGGAGCGGACGGGGGCCCGGCGTTCGATTTCCGCGCCGCGCTGGCTCGCCTGGAAGGTGACGTGGAGATCTTTCGCGAGCAAGTCGTCTTCTTCCTGCGGGATGCCCCGGCATTGCTGGTGGATATCCAGGACGCGCTAGCGGCGCGCGACGCCGGCAAGCTGCAGACCGCTGCCCACCGCCTCAAGGGTCTGGCCGCCAGCTTTGATGCCACGGCCGTCACCGAGCGGGCCTTGGACCTGGAACAGCGCGGCCAACGGGGAGGCGACTGGTCCGGGGCCGATGCCGTCCGGCAGGCGCTGGACGAAGCCTTGGCCCAGCTGACGGCGGCCCTGACCGGCTATCTGGATCTGCTGCCATCCGTTACGGACAGCGGCACCTGACATCTGGTGTCCGCCCCGGCGACATTTCCTTACACTCGGGCAAACACCCGGGGGTGTCGTGCCGGGGTCGGCAACCTGTTATGATCCACGGCCGGAGCTTCGTGTCTGACAGGTTGTGAGGCGAGCGGAATGAATGGCGGAGGCAGCAATTCGGCACGGCAGGCAGTCGCGTTGACGATTGCCGGGTCCGATCCCTCAGGCGGTGCGGGTCTGCAGGCGGACTTGAAGACGTTTCACCAACACGGTGTGTACGGGGCCAGCGTGGTCACTTTGCTGACCGTCCAGAACACGCAGGCGGTCAAGGACGTCCAGGTCCTCGACCCGGCGTTTGTCCTGGCCCAGTTGGATGCCGTGGTGGCCGATCTGCCGATCGGCGCCGCCAAGACCGGAGCGTTGGGCAGTGCTCGGGTCGTCGAAGCGTTGGCCGAGCGGGTCGCCGGGCTGCCGTTTCCGCTGGTCGTGGACCCGGTGATGATCAGCAAGCACGGAGCGGCACTGATGGAAGCCTCGGCGGCCGAAGCCTTGGCGAAGCGGTTGCTGCCGCGGGCCTATCTGGTCACGCCGAATCTGCCCGAGGCGGCGGCCCTGTCCGGGCGCCCCGTCGAGACGCCGGCCGACATGGAGGACGCGGCCCGTGCGATCGCCCAGCTGGGCGTGCCCCACGTGCTGGTCAAGGGCGGCCATCTCGAGGGCCAGGCGATGGACATTCTCTGGAGCCAAGGCGGCATTCATCGCTTGATCAGCCAGCGGATCGTGACTCCGCACACCCACGGGACCGGCTGCGTCTACTCGGCGGCGATCACCGCCCGTTTGGCGCTGGGCGATGAACTGCCGACCGCTGTCCGGCGAGCCAAGCGGTTTGTCACGGAGGCGATCCGCACCAATCCCGGCCTGGGGCATGGACTGGGGCCGACGAATCTGTTTGTGGACACCAAGACTGACTTACCTGAGGAGACCTGCGATGTCTAAGCGACCGTCCGTCAATCGAAGGCAGTTCCTGGGGCTGTCGGCCGCCGGCGCGGTGGCCGCGCTGGGAAACCGGCTCCGGGCCGCGGAGCCCGCGGCGGCGAAGGCCGACCCGGAGTTGGCCTGGCGCAACGTGCAAACCTGGGGCGTGGAAGGCAAAGGCTGGACGGACACCGCCCGGTACTTCGACCGCTTGCCCGCGCGCGCCGAGGGCAAGGTCCCGGGCGCCGTCTGGAGCCTCAGCCGGCACTCGGCCGGGATGCTGGTTCGTTTCCGGACGGACGCGGCCGCGATTCACGCCCGCTACTCGGTGTTATCCGCGAGCCTGGCGATGCCGCACATGCCGGCCACGGGAGTCAGCGGCTTGGACTTGTACGCGCGCGACGAACAGGGCCGCGACCGCTGGCTGAACGTGGCGCGCCCTGCCGCCCAGCAGATGACGATCGAACTGGCGAGCAATATCGATCCGCTGCCGGACGGCAAGCCGCGGTTGTATACCGTCTACCTGCCGCTGTACAACGGCGTCGAGTCGCTGGAAATCGGCGTCGCGCCAGCCGCGGTCTTTGAACCGGTCGCCCCGCGAGCCGACCCGCCGTTGGTCTTCTATGGCACGTCGATCATGCACGGCGCGTGCGCTTCGCGGCCCGGCATGTCGATCACGGGGATCCTGGGCCGGCGGTTCGACCGGCCGGTCATCAACCTGGGCTTCTCCGGCAACGGCCGGATGGACGCGGAAGTCGTGGAGCTGCTCGCCGAGTTGAATCCTTGTGTGTACGCGATCGACTGTCTGCCGAACATGGGCGCGGAGCAAGTTGCCCAGCGGACCGAGCCGCTGGTGCGCCGGCTGCGCGAGGCTCATCCGGAAACGCCCATTCTGCTGGTCGAAGACCGAACCTACACGAACGCCGCGTTTCACCGCTCGTCGCGCGACCGGCACAACGGCTCCCGGGCGGAGCTGCGCGCAGCCTACGAACGGTTGCTGGCCGCGGGCGTCGCCCGTCTGCACTACCTGGCCGGGGATGGGCTGCTGGGTGAGGATGGGGAAGCAGCCACCGACGGCTCGCATCCCAGCGACCTGGGCATGGTGCGTTACGCCGACGCGTACGAACAGACGCTGCGGAAAATCCTGGGGTAGCGGGCGCATGGAAGCGTGGGCACGCGGGTGCTCTTACAGCAGCCGCAGCAGCGCCTCGCCGACCAGCAATCCCAGGAACGTGCCGATCGCGTAGCCCCAGATCGCAACCAGGACGGCGGGCAGGACGAGCCGGGGCCAGCCGGACGCGACGGCCATCGCGGCCGCCGACGGCGCGCCGCCTAGCGTGGCGTTGACGCACAGCAGCAGTTCCTCCAGGTTCAGCCGCCACAGCTTGCCGGCCGCCAGCGTCACGGCCAGGTTGGTCACCGCGATGATCAGGCAGAAGACGAACATCAACGGGACGTTCCGGATCACCTGGACCAGGTCGGCGGGCAGTCCGATGGCGAACAGGAATACGTACAACAAGTAACTGCCCAACTCCTCCGCGCCGCGGATCCGCTCGAACTGGCGGGCGAACACCGTCGCCAGGACGACGGTCAGGCTGGTGATGACGACATACGGGTTGGCGATCATCGACGCAAGCAGTTCGCTACCCACCGCCGTTTTCAGCAAGGCGGAGAGCTTGTGGGACACCGCGGCGATGGCAAAGGCGATCCCCAGCGCCGCCGCGATGTCCAGCAGCGAGATCTCCTTCGGCCGCCAATGCTCCGCGGCGGCCCGGGCCGGATCAACGGCGTCTGCCCCGGAATGCGGATGCGGATAGCGGCGGCGGAACCAGTGGCTGCCGGCGATCAACAGCAACACCATGAACATCCCCGCCATGATGAAGTTGTCGGCGACCAGCAGCGGGCCGGTGAGGTTTTCGCTGACGTGAAACGAATCCTTGACGGCAAAGAAATTGACGGACCCGCCGATGTAGCTGGCCGCCATGATGCCAGCCAACTGGGCCGGGCTGTCGATCCAGTGCCGCAGGGCAAAAGCTGCGAGGAAGGCGCCCAGCAGGCTGCCCAGCGTGCTGATATGGAAGACCAAGAACATCTTCCCCGTCGTGCGGGCGATCCGGAACAGGTTGGCGCGAAACAGCAGCAGGGGCAGGGCCGTCGGCACCAGGTAATCCCAGACGATGTCGTAGGCCGGCGATTGGGTGGGTACGACGTGCAGGTTGGACAACGTCATGGCGATCAGCAGTCCCAGCACGGGACCGCTGAGCTTGGCCGCCCAGCGGTACGTCCGTTCCAGGAAGACACTGATCGCCACGCCGACCAGAATGACGGCCCACAAGGTCCACGTATCGTCGGCCGGAATGAGGCTCTGCATCGTCGTTCCTTCACAGCAATTCCCGCAAGACTGTCAATAACCGTTGGATCATCTCCGCCGTGTGCGTGGCGAACACGGCGATCCGCAAAGCGCCGGCCGCTCCCAGGCCGCTGTAGGCAGCCATGTACGGGACGACAAGCCCCCGCTGCTGCAGCGCGGCGTGCAAGCGCTGCATGTCGTCCGCCGAACCGGCTTGCACGGCCACAATCGGGGTGGGCGAATCGTCGACCGCCAGTCCCAGTTGCCGCAAGCCGTCGCGGACCGCGCGCACGTTGTCCCGCAGTTGCCTGCGCAGTTCGGGCTGGCGCTGCAGCAACTGCAGCGCACACGCCGAGGCGGCCGCGACGGGCGTGGGCGGGGCGCTGGCTCCGTCGTAGTAATGGCTCGCTGTGCGGACGCGGCGGAGGAACGCAGCGCTGCCGGGAACGATGCCGCCAAAGCCGCCCAAGGCCTTGCTGAGCGTGCCGCCGACATACAGTCGCACCCGCGGACCCTCGCCCGCCACGCGTTCGGCGTTGACGGCCGGCGACCACAGGCCCAGGAACTCCAGCGTGCCGCGCCCCTGCTCGCCGATCGTCCCCCAGCCGTGCGCGTCGTCGACCAGGATGGCCGCGCCG
>CAIYOB010000622.1 GCA_903927685.1 uncultured Planctomycetaceae bacterium | reverse complement strand
GGCAGACCCAGCCCGCGGTCGCCCAGATTCAAGTCGGGGGCGGCGAGCAGGATATCGCCTATGTTCAACGGTTTCTCGACGCCGGCATCCACGTGGATCTGTGCTGGCGTGACGCCGGCGGTTTTCGCGAAAACGTCTGGTTCCAGGCCGGTGCGGGGCCGTTCACGGAACCCGGCATGATCTGGCTCAACTCCGGCACTTGGGAGATCGACTCGGCCAAGTACCCCCGCGGCTTCCGGCCGTTCACCGACTGGATCCACGCCCGCAACATGCAGTTCGTCCTGTGGTTCGAGCCGGAACGGGTGGGCGATCCGGATTCCTGGCTGGGCCAGCATCATCCCGACTGGCTCCTGCCGGGCACTTCGCACGGCGCGCTGCTGGACGAAGGCAACCCGGCGGCCCGGCAGTGGCTGATCGAGCACGTCAGCGGCCTGATCCGATCGCAGGGCATCGACTGGTATCGCGAAGACATGAACGGCGGCGGGCCGCTGCCAGCCTGGCGGCGGAACGATGCGGCGGATCGGCAAGGGATGACGGAGAACCTGTACGTGCAGGGGCATCTGGCGTTCTGGGACGAACTGCGCCGCCGCCATCCGGGCCTGCGCATCGACTCGTGCGCGTCCGGCGGCCGCCGCAACGACCTGGAGACGATGCGCCGCGCCGTGCCGTTGTTGCGCAGCGACTTTCAGTTCGCGGACATGCCGGGCGTGATCGAAGGCAACCAAGGGCACACGTATGGCCTGTCGTCCTGGCTGCCGTTCCAGGGCAGCGGCTGTTATCTGTACGAACCCTACGCATACCGCAGCTTCTACCTGCCCTCGTTCGGCATGGGGACCTTGAACGCGGAGACCACGGCGGCACAGCGGCGAGCCTATGCCGAATGCCGCCAGGTGGCGCCGCGGATGCTGGGTGACTACTACCCGCTGACTCCCTATACCTTGGCGCTTGACCACTGGATCGCCTGGCAATTCGATCGGCCGGAACAGGGCGACGGGGTGGTCCAGGCTTTTCGGCGCGGCGAGAATGACCAGCCGCTGCAGACCTTCCGGCTCCGCGGTTTGGACCGTGCCGCCCGCTACACGATTGAGAACCTGGACGGCCAGGGCCCGACGACGGTCACCGGCAGGGAACTGATGGAAGACGGTTTGGCTGTGGTCCTGCCGGAGAGACCCGCCGCGGCGGTGGTCCTGTATTCAAAGGCGGGCGATTGACGAACAGCAGAGTCAGTTTCAAGGAGCAAGATCCATGACCGAATCCCACGTCCATGTCTCCCGCCGCGGGTTTGTGGCCAATCTCGTCACCGCAGCCGCCGGCACGGCCGCGCTGGCGGCCCGGGGCCAGGCCGATGACGGCGCGCCCGCCACAGCCCTGACCAGCGCTGGGGCCGACCAGCCGCCCGCCGCCGACTCGGTCGACGTGCTGGTCGTCGGCGGCGGAACCGCGGGCGCGATTGCCGCCGTGCAGGCAGCGCGAGCGGGCGCCCGTACGATGCTGGTCGAAATGGGCGGCCAGCTGGGCGGCACCACCACGACCGGCGGCGTCGATTATCCCGGGCTGTTCCACGCCTGGGGCCGGCAAGTGATCGCCGGAATCGGCTGGGAACTGGTCCTCCAGGCCGTGCAACTCGACACGGGAATCCTGCCCGATTTCGCCACGCCCCCGCAACGGCACTCGCAGCACCAGGTCCGCGTCAACGGGCCGCTGTTCGCGGCGATTCTGGAGGAGGCGTTCGTGAAGGCCGGCGGGCATCTCCGTTACTACGAACTGCCACGCACGGTCCGTCCGGTTGACAGCGGCTACGAACTGGATTTGGTCGGACGGGAGTCGGAAAGCCGAGTTGCCTGCCGACAGCTGATCGACTGTACCGGCGATGCCAACCTCGTCGGGAAGCTCGGCCTGCCGCGGTTGCGCGACGCGACCACGCAGCCCGCCACGATGATGTTCGAACTGGGCGGCTACGACGTCGCAAAGCTGGATGCCGACCTGATCGAACTCCGCTATCGCGAGGCGCTTCGCGCCCAGCAACTCCTGCCGGGCGACGTGGCGAACCCCAACGGTCGATTCATCGCGTTCCTCCGCGGACGGGGCTCCAACGCCCAGCATGTGCTCGGCGTCGACGGCTCGACCTCGGCCGGCAAGACCCAGGCCAACATCGCCGGACGACAGTCCGTCCTGCGCATCCTCCGGTTCGTACGTTCCCTGCCCGGCTGCGAACAGGCCCGGCTGCTACGCATGCAAACGGAAACCGGGATTCGCGAGACCTATCGCGTCGAAGGTGAGAAAACGATCACCGAGGCCGACTACATCGGCGGTCGCATCTTCGACGACGCCGTCAGCTATTCCTTCTACCCGATCGACCTCCACGACGAACACGGCGTCGCCCCGCAACCGCTTCGCCCGGGCATCGTGCCGACCGTGCCGCTGGGCGCGTTGATCCCCAAGGACAGTCGCAACCTCCTGGTCGCCGGGCGCGTGGTCAGCAGCGATCGGCTGGCCAATTCGGCCCTTCGCGTCCAGGCCTCCTGCATGGCGATGGGGCAGGCCGCAGGCGCTGCCGCCGCCCTGGCCGCGCGGGCCGGCATCACGCCGTCGCACGTGCCGCTGGACGAACTTCGCCAGGCACTCCGAGCCCACGGTGCCATCCTGCCGGCGGTCTGATCGCGGTTCTGCTACACAAACTCCACCCCAATACCCCAGAATCGCTTTCCCCTTGACAAAGTCATTCGTTTGTTCTAAACATACGTTTGTATGACTCATGCGATCAAGGGCCGAAGTGATATGGAACATAGCGTCAAGTCGCCGAAAGACGCTCTGCTGGACGCTGCCGAGACTCTCTACGCGACGGAGGGTTTCGACGGTGTATCGCTCAGGCGGCTGACCCAGATCGCCGGGGTGAACTTAGCCGCGGTGAACTATCATTTCGGCTCGAAGGAGAATCTGTTCGCCGAGGTTCTGGCGCGCCGGATTCGTCCGATCAACGCTCGTCGTTTGGAGTTGCTTGACAGAGTCCTGGCCAAGGCGGGTCCGCAACGACCGCGCCTGGAGGACTTGTTGGACGCGTTTGCCAGGCCGTTTTTCGAGGGCAGCGCGGATCCCGGCCTGGACGAGTCGCTGCGGAGGACGATCGCCCGGGTGTTCCTGGAGACCGACAGCGTCGCTGCGCCGCTGTTCGAGAACGAGCTGCTGCCGATGGCGCAGCGGTTTGGGAGGGCCATTTCCCAGGCGCGGCCCGATCTGCCCTTGCGGTACATTGCGCTGGGGCTGTTGTTTTTCGCCGGGGCGATGGTCAACGTGCTCGCTTCGCGAAACCGGCTGCGGTCGTTAGCCGCGGTTATCGGTGGACTGCCGGACGACGAGGAGTCGCTGCAGGCCTTGGTGCGTTACGGCGCGGCGGGTTTTGCCACCTTGGCCATCGTGCCAGCCCATCCCCCTGCCGAATTCCCCCAACCAGGACCTTGATTCTCATGCTCCGGCTCGCGCTCAAGATGCTGTTCGGCGACCACGCCAAGTACCTGATGCTGATCAGCGGCATCACGTTTGCGACGTTGCTGATGACCCAGGGCGCCGCGCTGTTTTGCGGGATCATGTCGTGGACTTTCTCGCCGCTCCGCAACATGCGGGCGCACGTCTGGGTGACCGATCCCAAAGTCGAGCAGGTCAACGACAGCAAACCGCTGCGGGACACGGACATCCTGCGGGTGCGGTCGGTGGAGGGCGTCGCCTGGGCGGCGGCGCTTTATCAGGGCTACAACCAGGCGCGACTGGTCGACGGGACCTTCAAATTCGTCACCCTGGTCGGCCTGGACTCGACGACGCTGGCCGGCGCGCCAGCCGAGATCGCAGAGGGACGCCTGGACGACCTCCGGCTGCCGAACACCGTGATTATCGACGAATTCGGGGTCCAGCGGTTCAGCGAGGGGCGGGGCCGTCCCGTGGGCGTCGGCGACAGCTTTGAGATCAACGACCGCGAGGCGCGGATCGTCGGCATTTGCAGGACGGCGCGGTCCTTTACCGGCGGGCCGTTCGTGTTCACGACGTACGATCGCATCGCCAGCTACGTTCCTGGTCAGCGCAAGCTGCTCAGTTTCGTCCTCGTGGAGCCGGCGGCGGGCGTCGCCCCCACCGAACTGGCCCGGCGCATCGAGCGGGAGACCGGGCTGCGCGCCTACACGCGGACGGAATTCATGTGGTCGACGATCTGGTGGTATGTCCTGAACACGGGCATTCCGATCAACGTGGGGTTGATCGTCTTGATCGGGTTGGTCGTTGGCGTCGCCGTTTCCGGGCAGACGTTTTACTCGTTCGTGTTGGAGAACAGCCGCAACCTGGCGGCGCTCAAGGCGATGGGGGCGAGCACGGGGATCCTGTGCCTGATGCTGATCGTGCAGTCGCTGGCCGTGGGATTCATCGGCTTCGGCATCGGACTGGGGCTGGTGTCTGTGATCGGCTATACCGTCCTGCAGCTGGGCAAAGTGCCGTTCCTCTTGCTCTGGCAAGTGCCGGTAGCGTCCCTGGCGGCGGTGCTGTGCATCTCCATCCTGGCCGCCGTGCTCGGCATCTGGCGCATCACGCGTCTGGAACCGGCAATCGTATTCCGTTAAGCGTCCTTGGGAAGGAAGGCGTCGCGCCATGCAACTCACTCCGCTCCCCACCCCCCCGGCTGCCGTGCGCGTGGC
>CAIYOB010000621.1 GCA_903927685.1 uncultured Planctomycetaceae bacterium | reverse complement strand
CGAGACAGGGTACTCGAAAGTCGTGCCGCTCGAGTTCAGAATCTCGATCGCCTCGGTGTACGGCAACCGGACAAAATCGTAGTCGATGATCTGCCGCACAGTCTCAATCGCCGTGGGGTCGATCCGCTCGTTGAAGAACTGCATGTCTTCGTCACACTGGGCCAGCACATCGCGGCAGATGCGTTTCAGGAACCGCTCGGCCAGATCCATGTTGTCGGTCAGCTCGAAAAAAGCCATCTCCGGCTCGACCATCCAGAATTCGGCCAAGTGCCGCGAGGTATTGGAATTCTCGGCTCGAAACGTCGGGCCGAACGTGTACACCTTGCTCATTGCGGTAGCAAATATTTCGGCCTCTAATTGTCCGCTGACTGTCAGGTAGGCGGGGCGGTCGAAGAAGTCCAAGCTATGATCGATCTGGCCATCCTTTTTGGGTACCTGGTTCAGGTCCAGCGTCGTGACGCGGAACATCTCGCCGGCGCCCTCGCAGTCGCTGGCGGTGATGATCGGCGTATGGATATAGACGAAGCCCTCTTCCTGGAAGAAGTTGTGAATCGAGCGGGAAACGCAGTTGCGGACCCGCGTGACCGCGCTGAAGCTGTTGGTCCGCGGCCGCAAATGGGCCCATTCCCGCAGTTTCTCGAACGAGTGCCGTTTTTTCTGAAGTGGATAGGCCTCGGGGTCCGCCCAGCCGTGCACGGTCACCTGCTGGGCCAGGACTTCCGTCGCTTGCCCCTGGCCGCCGGACGCCTTGACCAAGCCGACAACCGTGACGCTGCACCCCGCGGAGAGCCGTTTCAACTCCGTCTCGTAGTTGGCCAGTCCGGCCTCGGCGATCACCTGCAGATTACCCAAGCAGGAGCCGTCGTTCACCTCGAGAAAACTGAATCCGCCCTTGGAATCACGGCGGGTCCGGATCCAACCCTGCACGCACACCGTCCGCCCGATCGATTCCGGCCGACGCGCCTCGACAACGCGAATCTTGTCCATATATGTGTTTTCCCCGCAGGCAAGCAATGGATGGGAGAGGCAGACCGACGAACAGGAACCTGTCCCGTCCATACCGCACGCGACGGAGGCTGGCACCTTCCGCGGCCCCCACGATAGCCCGAAGCGCCAGCGAGTGGGAAACAAATCCCCGCTCTCCCGCCATCGCCACGGGTTACGGCGAGTGACACTCCGATCAAGGCCCAGTGGAATGCCGCCCTCTCGCTGGCGTTTCGGGTATCAGGCAGGATCAACCGCGTGCGGTACAAAGGCAACCCGGAGGCGGCTGCGTACCCGGCCTGCGATCACCGTCCCGCTCGCCGTCACCCGAGCCCGTCGTAACTTGCCGACAGCAACCCATTCGTCAGTCCCAAGCCCATATCCTATCGCGATTTCCCGTCGCCGCCAAATCCGGATTGGGAGATTTCGTTGCCCAAGGCGAACGGCGGGTATCAGTCCTCCGGCGCCAAGCTGGGCAGTCGAAACCCTGGAAAACTCGCAGGCTGAAATCTGGGGACGGCTTCGCCATCCGTGGGTGAACCAGCCAATGCCCAGCCAACTGCAGGCGCGGGCTTCGAAGCCGCGTCAAGTGCGGCCCGGTACTCTCCGACCGTCTGCAAGGGTGGCGGCAACATTCTCGCGCGCTGGGGAAGACGGCTCAAGTCGATGCCTTACCACAAGACCTCGCTGCGTCACCAGCACTGCGCGTCCCGCACCGCTACCGTACGGGCGATTTGCCCAACAGGCGGCGGAGCAAGCCGATCTGGCCGGCGTGCAGCATCTCGTGGTGCGAGCAGAAGAACAGCGCGCCCAGCTTGGTCGGCGTGACCGCATACGGCTGGTCGATCGGCTCGGCCAACTGGGCTTCATGGCACGCGGCCAGTTCGCTCAGGGCCTGCTGATGGACTCGCTCCAGGGTCTGCCGCAGTTCGGCTGGAGCGGGGTTGTTGGCCGGATCGGGGTCCGGCTGCGAGCCCTTGCTGTACTGCTTGCGAAACTTGCTGGACATCAAATCCAGATCTTCCGGCTGCCGGCCCCGCTGGCGAAACAGGCACAGGCCGTACTCGGCCATCGCCAGGTGGCCGACTTGCCACGCGACGTGCGTGACTCCTTCGGCCGGCTGGCGGAACCAGTCGTCGTCCAGCAGGCCGTCGAGCAGCGTCAGGGTGTAGGCCCGGGCAAACTCGATCTGCCGGATCGCGATCTGCAATTGACTGTCCATCCGCGTACCTTTCACGGGACCAGCACCAAGGGGCATTCCAGTTGCTTCACTAAGATATCGACTTCGGATTCGCTTAGCAACGCGCTGCCCAGGACCAGCAGCACCCGCCGGCCCCGCAGACGTTCGGCCGCTGCGACGATCGCCTTTGCCGTCAGCTGGGGCAGCGGCTGAAGTGCGAACTGGACGCCGCCGGTCGACAACAGTCCCGCGCGCGGGCTAGGGCCCGCCGCACCCTCATCGCCCGAGCCCTCGGGGCGGAGCACCAACAGTTCGCTTCCCAGCAACTGGGCGAGCGCGACGGCGGCGCGAAGCACGCGATCACCGCCGGGGGGACCTTCGTCGATGACCAGGATCGAGCCTGTCGCGGCCCGCAGCGCGCCGGCCGACACGCCACTGGCGACCATTTCGGCCCAACCCAGGATCAACAGTTCCGCCTGTTCGGCGAGCGCTCGGCTGGTCCGCACCACGTCGCCCTGCAGCACCTGGAAGGACCAGCGGAGTTGCCGGCGGTCAGCGGCTTCGGCCAGTGCTTGCCGGACCCGCTCGGCGTGCAGACGCAACGCATTCTGAATCCGGACGGGCTCCAGGGGACGGGGGACGGCGCAGGGGAGGGGGACTTCGCTGGCCAAGGGCAGATTCGCCAAACGCAGCAGAGCGACGTCCTCGACGAACAGGCCCCACAACTCGGCCTGCATCTGGGCCGCCAGTTCCGCCGCGGTCTCGAGAGCAGCGCGCCCGCAAGCGGAAGCGTCCAGGGTTACGACAATCCGCCGCGCGACCGGTGTCTCTTCCTCCTCGGCGCTCATTTGGGTTTCTCCGTCTGCGATTCCGCATTGTATCTCTGCCGCAACTGAAACAACTCCCAGAGCCGTTCCGAAATCCGGTGATTGATCGTTCCCGCGGGGTAGCGGCCCTCGGCATCGGGTTCGCCGGCGGGCAGTCCGGTCAGCCGGCTCAACGCCTGGTCGACGGTCTCGATCGGCCAGATCTGGAACTGGCCGGCTGCGGCCGCGGCGACGACGTCCTGACGCAACATCAAGTGCTTGACATTCGACGCCGGGATCAACACCCCGTGCTCGCCGCTCAGCCCCCGTGCTCGGCAGACATCGAAGAAGCCCTCGATTTTTTCGTTCACTCCGCCGATCGGCTGGACCTGGCCCAGCTGGTTGACGGACCCGGTGACGGCCAGCGCCTGGTTGATCGGCACGCTCGCCAGCGCCGACAGCAGGGCGCACAACTCACCGACCGACGCGCTGTCGCCATCGACCTGACCGTAGGACTGTTCAAATACCAGACTGGCGGAAACCGACAACGGATGCCGCTGTGCGTACCGCGCCGTGAGCAGCGACGACAGGATCAGCACGCCCTTGGAGTGGATGGCGCCGCCCAACTCGACTTCCCGCTCGATGTCGATGACTTCGCCCTTGCCCAACCGGGCCGTGGCCGTGATCCGCGACGGGCGGCCGAAGGAGAAGCAGCCCAGGTCCAGGACCGACAGGCCGTTGACCTGGCCGACCACGCTCCCGCTGGTGTCGATCAGCAGCGTCCCGCGGCGAATCTCTTCCAGCACGTGTTCCCGCAGACGCTCCGAGCGATAGACCTGTTTATCGATGGCCTGCTGGACGTGCCGGGCGTTGACGCACACCCCGCCGTCGTGCGTGGCCCAATAGTCCGATTCTCGCAATAGGTCCGCCACGGTGCGCATGTGCGTCGTCAGTTTCTCCGAATCGGCCGCGACGCGGGCGCTGTGCTCCAGCACGCGGGCCACCGCCGTGCGGTCGAACGGCAACTGGCCTTCACGCCGCACCAGCGTGGCGATCAGCCGGGCGTACAGCTGGCAGTTCTCGGGCGTGCGGTCCATCTCCTCCTCAAAGTCCGCGGCGACTTTGAACAGTTCGGCGAAATCGCGGTCGTACTGGTACAGCAGGTAGTACAGCATCCGGTCGCCCAGCAACACGACTTTCACGTCCAGCGGGATCGGCTCCGGTTCGAGCGACACGGTGCTCAGCAGGCTCAGGCTCTCGCCGAGTGATTCGATCTGGATGTGCCGCGAGTACAGCGCCCGTTTGAGCGCCTCCCAGGCGAACGGCTGCTGCAACAGGCGGATGGCCTCGACGACCAGGTACCCGCCGTTGGCCTGATGCAACGCACCGGGTTTGATCAGGGTAAAGTCCGTCACCAGGGTCCCCATCTGCGTCTCGTGCTCGACGCGGCCGACCAGGTTGACATAGCTGGGGTGCTCGAGATAGACGACCGGCGCGCCCTTGGTCTGACTGTTCTCGACGATCAGATTCGCGCGGTACGCGTCGGCCAACTGGCGGCGGCGGGCCAGGCCGCCGAGCGGATCCGCCGACTCTTCGTCCGCCGGCTGGAATTCGTCGGCCCGTTCGCTCACGTTGGCTTCCAAGGCGTCCAGGTACTTCAGCACTTGCGGCAGGTCCGTGTACCAGTTGCGCAACTGAGCCAGCGACTGGCCGACGACAAACCGGGTCGCCTCCTGGTTGATCTCTTTGATCTTGCGGCGGATCTCGTTCCGCCACTGGGGCAGCTTCTCGACCAACGCCCGCAATTCCGCCTGCAGTTCTTCCACCGCGACCTGGATCCGCTCCCGCTCGTCGCCGCTCAGCTTTTCATACTCCTCCGGGCTCAGGACTTCGCCCTCGCGGAGCGGAGCCAAGGCAAACCCGCCCGGCGTCCGAATCAGCTGGATGCCTTGTTGTTCCGCCTTTTCGGCCAGCTGTTGAAAAGCCTTGGATTGTCGCTCCTTGACCTCGTCCTCGACTTCCTGCAGCCGGGTCCGATGCTCGTCCATTTGCAGCGCGGCGGGAATGGCGGCCCGCAAGTCCTCGATCAGAATCCCCAGGTCCTGGACCAGTTTCCCGCCCCGGCCGGCCGGCAGCCGCAACGCGCGGGGCTGCTGTGGATCGGCAAAGTTATTGACGTAGCACCAGTCGTCCGGCCGCGGTTCGTCCGCCGACTTCTGCTCCAAAAACGACTTGACGATCGTCCGCTTGCCGACGCCCGGAGGGCCCAGGACGTACAGGTTATAGCCTTCGCGGCGGATCGCGATGCCGAACCGGACCGCGTCCAGCGCGCGCGTCTGGCCGACGAACTCGCTCAAGTCATCCAGTTGCTCCGTCGTCTCGAAGTTGAACTGTGCGGGGTCGCAATGCCAGCACAGCTGTTGCGGCGACAAGGCTTGGGTGTCTTGCATGGTGACCTTTCTGAACGGAAGGTGCCCCGACACCTTTTATGTTCGCTCTTTCCAGGGATTCTGGCAAGCTCGCGGCCGACGGGCCTTTCCCGGGGTTGCCTTTCCCTCGCCTCCGGCAGCGGGTAAGATATCGGGGAACGTTGATGGATGCCGCCACGGACGTGCGCTGGGTGCCCACCGGGCGGCGATGGTGTCGTTGTGTTTTCGTGGAAAAGGAGAAGCAACTTATGAAAGTCCAAGGTCAGTGGGTGGCAGCAGCCTTGTTGCTGTGCACCGCCGCCTCGTGCCTGCGGGCCGAGGGATTCACCAGCGGCATCCCGGTCGGCGATCCGATCGGGAGCTACTCGTGCACGAAGAGTGGAGGCGCCGACGACGGCGTCGACCTCGGGAAATCGTTGTGCTATACGTGACGGCTGGGCGGCCGTCCGGTCGTTTTTGCCTTGGCAAAGACGCCCGATGACGCCTTGGCCAGTTTGGCCAAGCAGATCGACAAGCTCGTCGCGGAAAACCAGGAGAAGAAGCTCGCTGCCGTGATCAACTTCATCGGCGAGCCCACCGACGACTACAAGGCGAAGATCGCCGAGTTCGGCACGAAGCACAACCTGAAGAACGTCGCGTTGACGATTACCGCCGACGCCGACCGGTTCAAGATCAACGACCAAGCGGCGGTCACCGTGATGCACTACAAGGGCAAGACGGTGAAAGCCAATCACGCGGTTCCCGTCGGCGGCCTGAACGCAGAGGCCGTCAAGGGGATTGTCGAGGGGACGAAAGCCATCCTCGACTAGCGGGCACCCAGCCCCTGTTTCTGCGTCCTTCGGCGCGCCCCGGGCACTCGCTCGGGGCGTGCCTTGTTTCTCCCCCGAATTTTCTTTCCCCGCGCGAAGCCATGAAACGAACTCACGCCTGTGTTGGCCTGATCCTCCTGTCCTGCTTCGGCTGTGGCGAGCGTCCGGCGGGGCCGCCGGCAACGCAGCCCAGCGGGAGCCACGAACCGGCCGTCCCGGCGGCGCCGATGGGCAACGTCACACCGGCACCACAGCCAGCGACGCTCCGGCTGGCCGTGACCAGCTGGGACGAGACCCAGAAACGGCTCGCGGCTCACTCGGGCAAGGTGGTCGTCCTCGATCTGTGGTCGACCTGGTGCGTTCCCTGCGTCCGCGAGTTCCCGAACCTGGTCAAGTTGCAGCGGGACCACGCGGACGATGTCGTCTGCCTGGGCGTCAACCTGGACTATTCCGGCGCAGCCGGGGAGACCCCGGAGTCGTTCCGTCCGGCGGTCAGCGAGTTTTTGACCAAGCACGGCGCCACGTTCGAGAACGTGATCTGCAGCGACGCGGCGGACGAAGTGTTTCGGCGTCAGAAACTGGGCTCGATCCCCGCCGTGCTGGTCTATGGCCCGGATGGCCAGTTGTCCAAGCGGTTTGACAACGACGACAGCTTGTACGGCGACGAGGGCTTTACGTACGAAAAGCACATCGCGCCCTGGGTCGAACGATTGCTGGAGCAGGACGCGGGACATCGAGCCGCGGCCTCGAACTAAGGCGGCAGCCCTCCCCGGCCGCTACCGCGTCCGCCCCTCCCGCAAGCGGGAGGGTGAATGGGAGGTCGAGACCGGGTTCCTGTATGGCTGGGACCAGATGTACCCCAGACCATGTGTACCCTTATCTTTCACCCGTCTTCGAGTGCAGCGAGCCCGACGTCCAATCTGTTCCGCGGGCTCGCTGCGATCGATTCAATTCACCCACACGTACAGCTGCTGCTACACGCTCCACGGACTGCGATACTCGCGGGTCAGCCAGGCGGGATCGCCGGTGCCGCCGACCAGGGCGAACTTCTCCGGATCCCACTGGATCTTCTGTTGGTGGTAGTACACCTGGTTCATCAGGTGGCAGCAGATTGCCGTGCGGCCGCCAACCTGTTCACTGGTGATCGGCTTGGTGCGGTCCTTGACGCAGTCCAAGAAATTGCCCAGGTGGTTCTTGCTGTCGTACAGTTTGACCTTGGCGTCTTTCAGGAAGTCGCGTTCGGCGATTTGGACCTGGGCGGCACAGGACGTCTTCTTTTCCCCTTCTTCGCGTCCTGTGAAGGACGCAATCATCTGGTCACCGCGTTGGAAGGTGAATTTGCCGCGGTTCACCTGGACCTCGCCCTCCGTGCCGTAGAAGTGGACGCCGAAACCATCCTTGTGCTCGACGGTCACGCCGTTGGCATAGACCAACTTGGCCCCTCGCTTGGCGCCCTCCTTCTCCGGCGGCAGTACCTCGACCGGACCGTTGTCGCCCAGCGCCCATTGGGCAATATCCAGATGATGGGCGCCCCAATCCGTGACCATGCCGCCGCCGAATTCGCGATAGGCTCGCCAGTTCGGGAAATGGTCGTGCAAGCCGCGCGGGCTGAGCACGGAATTGTACGGCCGCATCGGGGCAGGACCCACCCACAGGTTCCAATCCAAGCCGGGCTCCATCGGCTCCTCCGGCAGATTGCACGGGACTCCGGGATCGCCAAAGCTGCACTCGACGCGTTCCAGCTTGCCGATCGCACCGTTGCAGACCAGTTCGCAGGCGACGCGGAATTCCTTCGACGAGCGCTGCATCGAACCGGTTTGCAGGACCCGCTGGTTGGCGTCCACGGCCCGGATGACTTCGATGGCCTCGTGCACGTTGTGCGTCAGCGGCTTTTCGCAATACACGTCCTTGCCGGCCCGCAGCGCCGCCAGCATGATGATCGTGTGCCAGTGGTCCGGCGTGGCGATGCAGACGGCGTCGATATCCTTGCGGGCGATGATCTCGTTGAAGTCGTTGTAGGCCGCACAGTCGCCGCCTCGTCCCGCCTGGCTGGCATAGTACTCGTCAACCCGCTTCTTGGCCGCGTCACGGCGATTGGTGTCCACGTCGCAGACCGCGAGAACCTGGGTTTCGGAACCGAGGAAGCCGCCCAGCAGGTGTTTGTTCTGCTTGCCCATGCCGATGAAGCCCATCGTCAGCCGCGAATTCGGCGGCGTCTCGGCGGCCCAGATCCGCGACGGCAGGATGAACGGAGCCGCAACGGCCGCTGCAGCGGTGCGTTGGAGGAACGAACGACGAGTTACGGTCATGGTGAGGTCCTTTCGGGAAATAGGGTGGGGCCAGGCTGGCAGGCGGGAGCCGACCAATATGCCGCGGCAGGGAAAGCAGGTAGTATTGTGGGGACAAGGCGATAGCCAAGTCAAGACGCGAATCGCGGCCGCCTGCACCGCGAGTGGTACGAGGTTAATGAGGAGAAGCAAGGGAAGCGTGGCCGGGGTCGAGCGCAGCGAGCCCCCGGAATGCCCGCGGACGGTGGGCTCGCGGCACTCGACCACAGCCACCCCGGCAATCCTGAGTCCTTAACCTCTTGTTTGTCTTCATCACGCCGTTTTGTGAGTTGTCCCATGACACGCCGGACCTTGCTGCTTGCCGAATTACTGCTTCTGTGGACCTCCGCCGTACTCGCCGCCCCCTGGCATCATCCGCTGTACCTGGACGGCAGCGGCTGGTGGCGCCAGCGGATACCGGTACAGATCGCCAACGACGGCTCTCAACCCTGGAGCGGCTTGCCCGTTGCCTGTGTCGTGGGGACGGGCGCCAACCAGCTGCCGCTGACCGGCCAGCGAGCGGAAGCCGTGCGCGTCTGTGATGCCCGCGGCACGGAACTGCTATTTGTGCTGCGCGATTCCCGCGGCAGCGCGGTGGAACGCGGCCCGATTCCCGACGGCTGCACGCTGCTCATCCCCGTGGAATGCCCGCCCGCAGCGACGGCGGTGTACTACGTCTACAGTGACAACCCCCAGGCCGGCCAAGTGCCCGACTTCCTGCCGGCGCGCGCCGGTTTGATCAACGGCGATGTGGAGTTCGGCGAGGACGGCGTTCCCGACGGCTGGGTGCACGACCAGCCTGACGACCAGCACCGGGCAGCGTGGAGCAGCACGGGAGCCCAGTCCGGAAGCCGCTGTCTGCAAACCGTGGTCGCGGACGGCGCCGAGCCGACTTGGATCGCCACGCGCCAGCAGGGCATCGCGATCGTGGGCGGGGCGCGGTATCGGCTGCAGGCCTGGGTCAAGGCCCAAGCCGTGCGCGGCATGTGCGGCTGGTACCTGCACATCGGCAACCAGGCCGAGCCGATGCTCACCGCCCCCATGCTGCCCGCGGGCGAGGGAACGTTCGACTGGAAATCGGTCGCCTTGGAGTTCACGGCGCCAGCCGAGGCGGACCGCTTGGATCTGGGCACCGTGCTGCGCGGGACCGGCACGACCTGGTTCGACAATGCGGTGCTGCAATGCCTGTCCCCCGGCTCGTTGCGGTCCACGATCCAGCCCGTCGAAACGCTGGACTTGCGCGAAATCGGCAGGGACGCAGCCTGGCCTGAGTCCGGCAGCGGCGTTCAGCGGCCGTATCGAGCGATCGTCCAGACGCTGAACATGGGCGAGACGGCGGTCGCGCGGACGCTCGTCACCATCGAACTGGGCCGGCTGCAAGCCCGCCTGCGCGGACGCCTGGATCTGGGCTCGATCCTGGTCACTCGCGACGGGCGAGCGGTCGAGCACTGCCTGCTGGGCGACCAGCTATTGTGCGCCGCCGACCTGCCGGCTCGTTCGTTGAGTGTCTTTCACGTTTACTGCGCGGCCGCGGATCCACCGGCAGGCCCGGCGGAGGCCAGCACCACGACAATGGCCGATTCGGCCTGCAATCTCGTCCGCAATCCCAGCTTTGAACAAGGCCAGCCACTGCCCGCCGACTGGACCGCCACGGGCGATTCGCCGCCGGAGGGCGTCACCCTCGACGTCGCCGATCCCCGGCGAGACGCGTTTGGCGCTCGCTGCGTCCGGCTGCACGTCCCCGCCTCGGCACCGAAAGCGTGGCGCGGCTGGCGGCAGGACGTCCCGGTCCAGGCGGGCCGCGCGTACCTGGTTTCGGCCTGGGTCAAGTGCCAGGATGTCAACGACGGCGACGTCCGGCTGCACGCGCATTTCCGCACGGCGGACGGGCAGCTGTCCCAGCGCGGCGGATTCGCCAGCGTCGGACCGGCGATCTCGGGCTCCGGTGACTGGACGCTGATGTTGGGCACGCTGACCACGCCCGACGACACGGCGACGCTGCAACTGCACTTGACGATGGAAGGTCACGGCACGGTCTGGCACGACAGCGTGGCGGTTGTCGAGGTCGCGTCCGGCGACCTGCTGCGGATCGAATCGCAGCAGCCGCCCGCCGGAACGGGCCTGGCCATCTGGCAAGTCCCCGCGGTCATCAAGGTGTTTCCGGACGACGTGCCGCTGGATGCGAGGACGAGTCCTGCCGCCGTCGAGATCGAAGCAGCTCGCAACGAACAGGAAGCGCTGCAGCTGGCCGTTCGCAGTGCCCGCAGTGTGCCGGAGGTTCGAGTCCAGGTTGAGCCGCCTGTCGGACCGCAGGGCGTGGCGTTGGACGGAGTCCGCGTCGAGGTCGTCGGCTTTGTGCCGATCGATTGCCGCAGCAACTACTATCAGAGCCAGTCGCCGGCGTGGCAGCGCAAGATCCCTGCCGGTGCGGCCCGCGGGGACGGCTGGCCCGGCTTGTGGCCGGATCCGCTGCTGCCGGTCAGTACCTGCGCGTTGGCTGCTGATGTCACGCAACCGATTTGGATCACCGTCACCGTCCCGCGGGACGCCCCGGCGGGCGACTACCAGGGGCGTGTGCGTCTGTTGGCGCCGGACGGCGAATTGGCCGCCATCCCCTTCCGCGTGCACGTCTGGGATTTCGCCTTGCCGGACGAGAGCCACGTCGCGGCCATCTATGACGTGCGATTTGGCTCCGGCGGCCGGCAGTGGGGCCAGTCGCTGGACGCGGCCTACCCGGAACTCATCCGTTTTCTGGCCGCCCGCCGCCTGTGTCCCGATACGATCCAGCCCGGGCCGGTCTTTCGCCGGGAGAACGGCAAAGTCACTGCCGACTTCACGGCGTTCGACCAGGCGGCACAGGTCTACTTCGACGAATTGAAGTTCCCGTTTGCCTACACGCCCTGGGATCTGTATCTGTTCGGCTGGGGGCATCCCCCCAAGGCCGTTTTCGGCGAGCGTCCGTACGAGGGCGAGTCGCCGTTTGAGTCGGCGGACCGCGGCCGGTTGCGGCCGGAATACAAGCAGGCGTACCAGGCGATGCTGCGGCTGTACTGGCAGCACCTCCGGGACAAGGGCTGGAACCGTCGCGTCGTGCTGTACATTTCCGATGAGCCGTTCGACCAGCACGAACGCATTCGTCAGCAGATGAAGGCGTTGTGCGACATGATCCACGAGGTCGATCCGGAGATCCCGATCTACTCCAGCACCTGGAAGCACGTGCCCGAGTGGGACGGGTTCTTGAACATCTGGGGCATCGGCCACTACGGCCTCGTGCCGCCGGACACGATCGCCCGCCTGCGGTCCGGCGGCGCGCGGGTCTGGTTCACGACGGACGGCCAGATGTGCACGGACACACCGTACTGTGCCGTCGAGCGTCTGTTGCCCCACTACTGTTTCCAGTACGGCGCGCAGGCCTACGAGTTCTGGGGCGTCGCCTGGCAGACGTACGACCCGTATCGTTTCGGCTGGCACTCGTTCATCCACCAGTCCAGCGAGCCCGGCCAGGCGACTTGGGTCCGCTATCCCAACGGCGACGGCTTCCTGATCTATCCACCGCCGAGCGTCCCGCAGGTCCCCGGCGGCAAGAACGCGGACACTGCCACGCCCTCGGCCCACCCCGGTCCCGTCAGTTCCATCCGCCTGGAGCAAGCCCGCGAGGGTGTCGAGGACTACGAGTATCTGCACCTGCTCGCGGCCCGGATCCAGTCGGCCCGCGGGAGCGGTCGGTCGGTGGCCGAGGCGGAGCAGGCCCTGGCCGCAGCTCGCAGCCTGGTCCAGATTCCCAACGCCGGCGGGTATTACTCGACGCGCATCCTGCCACAGCCCGAACGCCTGTACCAGACGCGCCGGACGATCGCCCGAGCGATCGAGGGGTTGAATCGATCCGGGCGTTGAATCGGTCCGGGGCTCGGCAACGGCCAGCGGGGCGACTAGAATAGTCCCCGCAGACCAATCCACGACCTGACCCCTGGAGCACACCTGGGCCTAAGCTGCCGAGCCGGCTGGTCGCTCGCCTGACTGTCCCGGCCTCGCGTCTGTGGGCGGCGTCGGCCGACGAGGAGAATTGCAGATGACGAGGGAATCCAAGACCAAGCAGGAAACCTCTTCCCGCCGGACCTTTCTCCGGCAGTCAGCGGCCACGGTCACGGCCGGCGCGGTGGCGGCTGCGGCGACGTATCCCGTGCCGCGAGTGCTGGCGGCCGAGCGGGTGCGGGGCGCGAACGACCGAATCGGCGTCGGGTTCATCGGCGTCGGCGGCCGCTGCCAGGCGCACCTGGGCATCATCAACGGATTCAAGGAGCAAGGCGTCGCGGAACCGGTGGCGGTCTGCGATGTCTATCGGCCCCGCTTGGAAGCCGCCGGCCAGAAGACGGGCGGGGCCAAGATGTACATGGAGCACGAGGCCCTGCTGGCTGACAAGAACGTCGACGTCGTGTGCATCGCTTCGCCCGACCGACTGCACGCCCCGATGGCCATCGACGCGTTGAATGCCGGCAAGGACGTGTACTGTGAAAAGCCGCTGACGCATTGGAGCCAGTTCGAGATGGCCAAGCAGGTGCAGGCGGCGGCGGACAAGAACCAGCGGTTGGTGCAAGTCGGCACGCAGCACATGGCGGACGACAACTATCCGGAGATCATCCGCTTGATCCGCGCCGGCGTCATCGGCAAGCCGATGCACGTCACCTGCAGCTACTTTCGCCGCGGGGACTGGGGCGAGCGGATGGCCATCCCGGACCCGAACGCCAAGCCCGGCCCCGATTTGCTGTGGGAGCGGTTCCTGGGCGACGCCCCGAAGGTCGATTTCACCGTCTCGCGATTCTTCCAGTGGCGGATGTACTGGGACTACGCCGGCGGCCCGGCCACGGACCTGCTGGTGCACACCTTCACACCCATCTTCTGCGTCCTGGAACTCGGGTACCCCGAGCGGGTCTTGGGCGGTGGCGGGACCTTCGAGTACAGCCGCGAGGTGCCCGACCAGTGCAATATCATCGCCGACTATCCGGGCGGCCCGACCGTGGTCATGACCAACTCGCTGTCCAACCACGTGCCCGCGGACACGACGATCCGCGGGACCGACGGCCTGATCACCTGGGCCATGCTGCAGGGCGGCAAGGAGTACGGGGTCCGCATCGTGCCGTTCGGCGGTGACAAGAAGGAGATTCTGCTGCCGTGGAAGGGCCAAGGCGATACGCGCAAGTTGTGGGAGAACCTGCTCGAATGCGTCCACAGCCGGCAGCAGCCCAAGTGCAATATCGCCATGGCCGTCCGCGTGCAGGCGCCGCTGTCGATGGGCGTCCTGTCGCACCGCGAAAACAAGGTCGCCCTGTGGGACAAGGATCAGGAACAGATCGTGATGCGGTAGACTGAGTGTGCCTGGAACGTTTCCAGGCGGATCAACAAATGGCAGTGTCAGCAAGGAGTACCAAGAATGAAAAGTGCGTCGTGGCAACGAGTGTGGACGGGAATGCTGGTCCTGGCGGCGGCGGTCGCCGTCAGTTGTGTGAACTCGGCGTCGATCCAGGGTCAGGCGGCACAAGCGGCCGCCCAGGAGGTGCCGCAACTGTCGCCCGCCGACCTGGAGAAGATCGAGGCCGCGATACCGGCCAAGGCTGCGGCCGCGCCAAAGCAACCGCGGCGGGTCCTGGTGTTCTGGCGGTGCGAAGGCTTCTTCCACGGCTCGGGCATCGCCGGCGGCAACAAGGCCATTGAGCTGATGGGGCAAAAGACGGGGGCCTTCCAGACGGACATCGCCCGCGACTACGAGGTCTTCACGCCCGCCAATCTGGCCAAGTACGACGCCGTGGTCTTGAACAACACCACGGGCCTGAAACTGTCCGAGGACCAGCAGCAAGCCCTGCTGGACTTTGTCCAGGGCGGCAAGGGCCTGGTCGGCATCCACGCCGCGACCGACAACTTCTACAACTGGCCCGCCGGCGCCAGCCTGATGGGCGGCTTGTTCGCCGGGCATCCCTGGGGCGGCGGCGGCACCTGGGCCTTTAAACTGGACGAACCCGACCACTCGCTCGTCCGCGCCTTTGGCGGCAAGGGCTTCAAGCTGCAAGACGAGATCTACCAGTTCAAGGAACCCTACACGCGTGCGGACCGCCGCGTGCTGCTCAGCCTGGACCTGGCTGACAAGGCCACGGGCGACGTCAAGGGCGGCCGGCCGGACAATGATTACGCCGTCGCGTGGATCAAGGGCGCCGGCCAAGGCCGCCTGTTTTATTGCTCGCTCGGCCACGCCCAGAACGTGTTCCAGGACGCCGCGGTGAACCAGTTCTACCTGGACGGCATCCAGTTCGCGATCGGCGACTTGGCCGCCGACGCGACGCCGAAGAAGTGAACTCGCTGCGTCCGAACCTCGCTCAAGGCAAGTACGTCGAGGCCCGTGCGCGATATCAACATGGCCTGGAGACGCCAAGGAACTGAGCGACCTCCGGGCCGAGGAACCACGCAACCGTTTCCGGGCCGAAGGCCCAGCGGTTTGCCTAGCCCAGCCTAACGGGCTGGGTAACCGGACAATCACAACCGAGAGGGCCAACGGCCCGGCCGTTGGCCCTGCCGTGCGGTGGGGCATTCGGGCACCCAACCCCCAATTCTCTGCCTGGACAAGGCACTCGGGCACCGATGGCATTTCTGGTCCCTCTCATCCCCACCGCCCGGTGCAGACCGCCCGACATACGGGTGCCAACCGGCGCCAACCGATACTTGTGAGTCTCCCCCCAAGCGATTACAATTCTTCGGTTTACGAATCGGGCAGCCGCAGCAGCGGCGATTTCGTTTGGCACAAGGGGAAACCATGAAGATTGCAGTGATCGGCGGCGACGGGACGGGTCCGGAAGTAACCGCGGAAGCGGTCAAGGTGCTCAAGGCGGTGGCGAAACTGGAGGGTTTCGAGTACAGCCTGACCGACTTCGATTTCGGCGGCGACCGCTATTTGCGGACCGGCGAGGTCCTGCCGGCGGGAGCGGCCGACGAACTCCGTCAGTTCGACGCAATTCTCCTCGGTGCGATCGGCCACCCGGATGTCGCCCCGGGTATTCTCGAACGCGGCCTGCTGCTGCAGTTGCGGTTCCAGTTCGACCAGTACATCAATCTCCGACCCGTCAAGCTGTTTCCCGGCGTCGAAACGCCGCTGAAGGGCAAGGGTCCCGAGCACATCAACTTTGTCGTCGTCCGTGAAAACACGGAAGACATGTACGCCGGCATCGGCGGCTTTCTGAAGAAGAACACGCCGGACGAAGTCGCGACTCAGACGGCGGTCTACACCCGCAAGGGGTGCGAGCGGTGCGTTCGCTGGGCATTCGAATACACCCGCAAACGCAATAACCCCAAGGGCAAGCGTCTGACTCTCGTCGCCAAAACCAACGTGCTGACCTACGGCCACGACCTGTGGTGGCGGACGTTCCAGGAAGTCGGCCAGGAGTACCCGGACGTCGAGAAGGACTACAACCACGTCGACGCCTGCTGTATGTGGATGGTCAAGAACCCGGAGTTCTACGACGTGATCGTGACCACGAACATGTTCGGCGACATCATCACCGACTTGGCCGGTATCCTCCAGGGTGGGATGGGCGTGGCCGCCGGTGGCAACATCAACCCGGACCCGGGCGGGGTCAGCATGTACGAGCCGATGGGCGGCAGCGCCCCCAAGTACACCGGCAAGAACGTCATCAACCCGATCGCCGCCATCAGCGCCCTGTCCATGCTGCTGGAGCACAGCGGCCAACCGGCAGCCGGCGCCCGCGTGCTGAAGGCCATTCAGATCGTCACCGGCACCAAGATGAAGAGCCAGGCGGCGGGCAAGATGGGCTACAGCACGACCGAGGTCGGCGATCTGGTCGTCGAGGCGCTGTAACTGCCCGCCAGCAGAGCCCGCACGGAAATGAGAGAGGCTCGGCTTTGATGAAAAGCCGGGCCTCTCGTTGTTTGAGGCCTTGAAAAGCCGGACCTTGCTCCAAATAGTGTGACAGGGGCCCAACGGAGGACCGCTTAGACGGGAGACCGGCGGGCCGGGAGATACCACGAAGGTCGAGCGAGGAGTGCCTATGTCGGTGCAGAGTGCCGATCAGCTTGTAGCCAAAAAGTGCAAACCGTGCGAAGGTGGGGTCGAAGCGTGTTCGGTCGACGAGGCCCGTAGTCAGCTGGCCAGGCTGCCCGGCTGGTATCTGACCCACGACGGGCAGCGGATTCGCAAGGACTGGACAGCGAAGAACTTCATGGCCGGCATCGACTTTTTCAACCGCGTAGCGCAATTGGCGGAAGAGGACGGGCATCACCCGGATGTCCACTTGGAGGGATATCGGCGAGTGTGGATCGAGCTCTGGACCCATGCGATCGGCGGGCTGAGCGAAAACGACTTCATCCTGGCGGCCAAGATCGACCGGGTGCCGATCGCGGTGAAGGAATAGGGTGGCGGAAGAAAGGGGCCGCACTCCCAGGGCTATTCGGGCTCGAAGTCGGCGCGTTTGGCGACTTGAACCTTGACGGCTAGCGTTTTGCCCCCGCGGTAGACCACCAGATTGATCGCCTCGCCGACTCCGGCCAGGCTGACCATGTTCACCAGGTGGGCGTCATCTTCGACCGCCACGCCAT
>CAIYOB010000620.1 GCA_903927685.1 uncultured Planctomycetaceae bacterium | reverse complement strand
CCGGGGCCTGGATGGTCACGCTCTCGGTGTCGGCGCGCCAATAGTCGTTGACGTTGGCGGGGGAGCGCGAGCCGTCCCGTTCGCCGTTGCTGGCCCCCGGACCGCCAGGCGTCGAGGAGCCGGTGGGATTCACGACCGTGCCGTTGGCTCCGGGCAGGCTGGTGTACGTCAGGTTCGCCGTGTTGGAGACGACCAGGCTCGGCTCGACGGCGGCCGTGAGCGTCGCCGTGTACTGGATCGTCACCGTTCCGCCCACCGGTACCCGCTGGACCATGACGTCAATCGTGTTGCCCGACGAGTTATTGACTGCCGGCCCGGCGCTGCCACCCAGCGTGATGGTGGGAGGCAGAGCGAGGGTCAGGTAGCTGGCATTCAGGACGTCCACGACCCGCACGTCAAAGGCGTCCGTCGCGCCGCTGTTCGAGTAGGTGATCCGGTACGTCACCGGGTCGCCCGCGTCGACGGGCGGCGTGCCGATGATCTGCTTGTTCAGATTGGTGATTCTCGGCTCGCGGATCGTCACGGTGACCGGATCCGACGTGTCGACCAGGGTCGGCCCCACGCGCAGATCAAACGTATTGGACTTGACGTTGCCGTTGTTCGTCGCCGTGGTGTTCGCGACCAGCGCATTGAATTCCACCACCACGACCTCGTCGCCCGCATCGTCGTCCGCATTGACCAGCGTGCCGAAGTCGAAGGTGACCTGCTGGCCGGAGACGATGATCCGATCGGCCGGCATCAGGAACGTCGGGGGCAGGTCTCCACCGTTGGCGCCGGCCAGATCCCAGCCGGGATCGGGCGAGGTGAGGGGCGAATCGGACAGGAACGAAACGCGAACCTGTCCGGGATCCAGGAAGCTCAAGCCGGCCGGCAGCGTATCGACAAACCGCAGGCTGGGAATCGTCCCTTCGATCAGCGTCGCCCGCAACCGATACCGGACGATCTCGCCGATCGCCACATTGCTCCCCGCGGTGTGCGATTCCGAGGTCGACACGATCGTCTTGTCCAGGATCCGCGGATCGAGGACCCGGACGACCGCCGGGTCCGTGGCCCGATAATCGTTGGCACTGCCGCCCGGATTCGCGGGATCGCCGGTGCGCTCGGTGGACAGCGTGTTGTAGCCGGATTGGGCAGTCGTTACGTCCCCGGGCAGACTGGTCCAAGTCACCCCGGCCGTGTTTGTGATCAGTTGGCCCGGCGTGACCGTCAGATCCAGCGTCACCTGGAACGTCAGGAAGGAGACGCTCTCGTCGGGGAAGGAATCCCAGCTCGCGCTCACCAGCCCCCCGGATTCGCTGAGCGACGTAGGCGCCAGGCCGGAAACGTGAGCCAAGGACGAGGCGACGTACGTCATGTCCGCGGGGATCAGGTCCGCCAATGCCACGTCGAAGGCATCCGCGTCGCTGGTGGCCTGGTGCCGGACCTCGATGACATAGGTGATCGTGTCGCCAGCTTCGCCCGTCAGCGGCAGGGCGTCTTTGAGCACCACCAGCGTCGGTTCGACGATTCGGACTTCGGGAGCGCTGTCCGCGGTACTCTGCGGCCCGAAATTGTCTTCCCAACTCCAGGCCGCAACGTTGTTTCGCAGTGCGCCCTGGTTGTTG
>CAIYOB010000619.1 GCA_903927685.1 uncultured Planctomycetaceae bacterium | reverse complement strand
TCCCTAAGGGGCGATAGGATACGACGGAACGGACTTCTGGGCAAGATCGATCTTGGCGTCAAGCCACATTTCGATACGAGGCTAGGTCAAATGCCCGCGTTGTTTCCAGGAGAGGATGATAGCACTCCGGGTGGGCCAGGGTGTCGCAATTGTTCAGCGCGAACACCAGTTCGACGGCTGGACGCGCGTCTTCGATGCCGGCACCGCGGCCAGACAGAATCTCGCGGTAGACGCGAGTATGCAGGTCGCTGAACCCGTCGGAGAATTCGATCTCCTGACCGTCCAACGTCATCGAGCGATAGGCAAACCTGCCGGCTCGCCTGACCGACTCCGGCAGGTCCTCTTCGTCGACCGACAAGAACCACCGCACACGCGCCCGTTCCAATTCCAACAAACCGGCCATCTTGCGCGGCGTGCGCAGATGGACTTCCCAATGCTCCGGCTCGCCAAATAACCACCCTAGCAGGTCAAAGAAGTGTACGCCGATGTTCATCGACACGCCGCCGGACTTTTCCGGGTTGCCCTTCCAGGACACATCGTACCATTTCCCTCGGCGGGTTACATACGTCAGGCAGATATCCGCGCGATGATCGCTCCGATCCGCGTCGACGACGCGTTTCAACTCTTGCAGCGTGGGGATCAAACGGAGCTGCAGCACATTGTAAACGCGGCAGCCGTATTCCGCTTCCAAGTCCTGCAGGGCATCCAGGTTCCAGGGGCTGATGACTAACGGTTTTTCGCAGATCGCGTGTGCTTTGACTCGCAAAGCCAACCGGACGTGCGCGTCGTGAAGATAATTGGGTGTGCAGATGCTGACATACTGGACTCGCTGCTCTTCCGGACCGCGGCGGCGTTTCTCCAGAAAGCGGTCGAAACGTTCGATTTCCGTGAAGAAACGCGCGTCCGGGAAATAGCTGTCCAGCCGCCCTACGCAGTCATGCGGGTCGACGGCGGCCAGCAGGTTGTTGTCCGTAGCATGGATCGCCTGCATGTGGCGAGGAGCAATGAAGCCGGCGGCGCCAATCAGAGCAAAGTTGGTCATGATCTCCTCCTGAAAGGTGGTGTGTGTCTCAGGCCGCGCTGCGCCGGCTCCACGACGGTCGTCCTTTGGCATCGCCAAAGGGGATGATGTCGGGAGCGTCCTCTTTCGTCGGCAGCATCTCGGGAGGGGAGTCTGCGGCGGGCTGAAATCCTGTTCCGCTGATCCGATGGCGGTAGGCACCTTGGGCGACCGCATACTGCGGCACGATGTTCTGTAACGCCCCGATGATCGGCATGGGGGCCCCGTCGGCGATCCGCTGGATTTGTTCCAATGCGCCCTGAAGGACATCCAGATCGGCGCAACTGGATTCGGCGACCATGATCTTGGCGTGCGATGTGGGGCGGTGACGCTCGCCGCCACAGTTCAGTTCCTCGAACAACTTCTCGCCGGGACGCTGGCCGACGAACTGGATGTCGATGTCCTTCCCCAACTCGAGGCCGGACAGGCGGATCATGTCCCGGGCCAGGTCCACAATCTTGACCGGCTCGCCCATGTCCAGCACGAAGATCTCGCCCCCGCGGCCCATCGCCCCGGCCTGAATCACCAGCTGCGACGCCTCGGGGATCGTCATGAAGAAGCGGACCATCTCGGGGTGCGTCACCGTCACCGGTCCGCCCGCGGCGATTTGCTGGCGGAATAAGGGCACGACGCTGCCGGCTGAGTCCAGGACGTTGCCGAACCGCACGGTGACGAATTGACAGCGGGACTCCGCCGCCTTGGCCTGGACGTACAACTCGGCCACCCGCTTGCACGCCCCCATCACGCTGGTCGGATTGACCGCTTTGTCCGTCGAGATCATCACGAACGAGCCGACGCCGCTCGCTTCCGCCTGGTCCGCCAGATGCTTGGTGGCCAGGACGATGTTCTTGACCGCCTCGCCCGGATGCGCTTCCATCAGTGGGACGTGTTTGTAGGCCGCGGCGTGGAAGACCACGTCGGGGCGATGGGTCTGGAACAAGACCCGCATCCGCTCGGCATCGGTGACGTCGCCCAGGCACACGCGGATGTCCAAGTCCGGCGCGAGCTGCCGCAGTTCCCGTTCCAGGAAGAACTGGCCGTTCTCCGAGCGGTCGACCAGGACCAGCCGCCGGGGGGAGAACTGCAGTAGCTGACGGCAGATCTCCGCGCCGATGCTGCCTGCGCTGCCTGTGACCAACAGTACCCGGTCGTCGATCCAGCGGTGCAGTTCGGCCATGTTCAGTCGTACCGGCTCGCGGCGGAGCAGGTCTTCGATCGAGACCTTTCGCGGCCGCAAGTCCACGGTCCCGCTCAGCAATTGCTCGTAACTCGGCAGAACCCGCACCGTGATCTGAGCTTCCCGCGCCCGATCCACCAACTGCCGCACCTGCTGGCCGGCCAATTCCCCCGCCGTGATGAACACGTC
>CAIYOB010000618.1 GCA_903927685.1 uncultured Planctomycetaceae bacterium | reverse complement strand
GTGCTCTGCCAATTGAGCTACACCCCTGTATTCGCTCCACACCGGGAGCGAATGTATTTGCCTCGAGGTCCGAGCGTTACTCGAGGATCTTCGTCACGACCCCGGAACCCACCGTGCGGCCACCCTCTCGAATCGCAAACCGCACGCCATCGTCCATGGCGATCGGCTTATGCAACTCGACCGACAGCCGGACGTTATCGCCGGGCATGCACATTTCCGCCTCGACCAGGTTCGCCGTCCCCGTCACGTCCGTCGTCCGGAAATAGAACTGGGGCCGATATCCGCTGAAGAAAGGCGTATGGCGTCCGCCTTCTTCCTTGGACAAGCAGTACACTTCGGCCTCGAACTTCGTGTGCGGAGTGATGCTGCCCGGCTTGGCCAAGACCTGCCCGCGCTCGATGTCATCCCGCTTGACACCACGCAGCAAACAGCCGACGTTGTCACCGGCCTGTCCGCTGTCCAGCAGCTTGCGGAACATTTCGACGCCCGTGACGATCGTCTTGCGAGAATCCGTCAGGCCGATGATCTCGATTTCGTCACCGACCCGGACAATACCTCGCTCGACACGTCCGGTCGCAACCGTACCACGACCTTCGATCGAGAACACGTCTTCGACGGCCATCAAGAAGGGCTTGTCCACCGCCCGCGTGGGCTCAGGAATGAACGCGTCAATCGCGTCCATCAACTCCTGAATGCACTTGGTCGCCTCGGGATCCGTCGGGTTCTGGTAGGCCGGCAGAGCCGAACCGTGAATGACCGGCGTATCATCGCCGGGGAACCCGTACTTGTTCAGCAGTTCCCGGATCTCGAGTTCAACCAACTCGAGCAATTCGGGATCGTCGACCAAGTCGCACTTGTTGAGGAACACCACCAACGCCGGCACCGCAACCTGGCGAGCCAACAGGACGTGCTCACGGGTCTGAGGCATCGGGCCATCGGCTGCCGACACGACCAGGATCGCACCGTCCATCTGGGCGGCACCGGTGATCATGTTCTTGATGTAGTCGGCGTGTCCAGGGCAATCGATGTGAGCGTAGTGCCGATTGTTGCTCTCGTACTCGATGTGGGCAACCGCGATGGTCACCGTCTTGGTGTCGTCACGGACCGTACCGCCCTTGGCGATATCCGCGTACGACTTGAATTGGGCCAAGCCTTTCTTTGCCTGGACGGACAAAATCGCGCCCGCAAGCGTGGTCTTTCCGTGATCGATGTGCCCAATCGTCCCCACGTTCACGTGAGGCTTCGTTCGTTGAAATGTCTCCTTAGCCATCGCTTCTTACACCTACGTTTCAAAGTGCGACATTAACGTTTCACAACACAACCCACAGTGGTTTGCTTCTTCACCCCATGGAGCCGAGGCCTACGAGGCCACTTCTTGCCGAGAGCTGCTGACGGGAGTCGGACCCGTGACCTCGTCCTTACCAAGGACGCGCTCTACCGACTGAGCTACAGCAGCCAAATCTTAACGCATGTCGTTTCGGTTTGCTACCGCCCTTAGGCTGCTTCCGAGAGCGGGTGAAGGGAATCGAACCCTCGTCTTCAGCTTGGAAGGCTATTGCTCTACCATTGAGCTACACCCGCCCATTGTCTGTTTGTTGATTTCTTTCTCCCGAACGCCCGCGTCGGTAGATAAATGGGGGGTGCAGGATTCGAACCTGCGAAGGCGTAGCCAACGGATTTACAGTCCGTCCCCTTTGACCACTCGGGAAACCCCCCGGATACCAAACCCTTTATGCTGCAAGGGGTTTCACCCCAGCTAATCAAATCCAGAGCCAGCGGAGGGGCTTGAACCCACGACCGGCTGATTACAAATCAGCTGCTCTACCAACTGAGCTACGCTGGCTGGCTAATCACGCCTACGGCCAAGCTCCCCGCTGCGAAAACCGGCTAATATAGCGACGCAACGGAATCACGCAAGCCGAAAACGGAAAAAACATGCCTGGAGAGGTTGGAAACACCTGCGCCAAGGCGGAGGAATTCCAGTCCAGGCAGTTCACCCGCGGTCCGATTCGTTGCCTTTTCGGCTGTGGCTACTCTGGAACTTCGATCTTTTCGCGTTCTGCTTCGATCCGCAGTTTGTCCAGCGCGCGGGCTTCGATCTGGCGAATTCGTTCCTTGGTAACCCCCAACTGGCTGCCCACTTCCTGCAAGGTTTTCGGTTCCTGGTCGTGGTTCAAGCCAAATCGGCTGATAATGATCCGCTGCTCTCGTTCGTCAAGGCGTGATAAGATACGCTCGATTTGTTGTTCTCGCAAGTGCTGGGCACTTTCCATTGCAAGGGGAGTGGCCCGTTTGTCCTGTTCGGCGTCAAACATCTCATCCTGGCAGGTTCGGAATCGCTCCCGGTGCTTGAACTCGTCCGGAATTGTCCGGGCGAAATTGCGCATGATCGCCCAAGTGGCGTACGTGCTGAACTTGTTGCCCCGAGCGTAGTCGAATTTGTCAACGGCCCGCATGAGGGAGATATTCCCATCGCTGACCAGGCTGAAAAAGTCATCGGCGACGCCGACGTGCCGCTTGGCAATGGACACGACCAGTCGCAGATTGGCTTGCACAATCCGATTCTTCGTCTTGACCGCTTGCTCGTACAACTGCTCGATCCGATCCATCAAGCTCGTCGTGGCCCGCGCAGGATTTAAACCTGCTCGCAACTGGGCGGCCCGATACTTGAGGTAGTTGTACTTTCGGAAAACGTGCTGCTCCTGCTCACGTGTCAGCAAAGGCACCTCGTACAACGCAGTCAGATATGGCGGCAATCCAGCAGGGACGCGCAGCTTCTTAGGCTCGTCGTTGCCCGCTGGCAGGGGACCAAGCAATTCCGCCTCGGCGCCTGGCAGATCAAACTCCTCGTTGTAGATAAAGTCCAGCGGCAGCTCTAGAAGCTTGCGGGCGCGCGTTTCGTTGATAACCCGGTAAATCGACGTGCGAGTCCGCCCGTAACGCTCGGCCAGTTCGGTCACGGATTGTCCGCGGCGGTAGTCCTGGTACAGGTCTTCCTTCAATTCGGCCGAAAGGGGACCAGTACGATCCGGAAACAAGGCCAACGCTGGATGCTTCTGGTCGAACGACTTCAACGTGTAGCGGATCGCCTCGACGCTGCGGTTCAGCCGCTTGGCGATTCGCTTCGCGACTTCGGTCTGGCCCGCGCCGGCGCGGGCGAGCCGGCGAGCCCGCTGGACGATCTGACTGCGCTCTTCGGTGCTCAATTGACCGAACCGCTCGCCCCGCTCGACACGCTCGACGTGGCTGCTGACAAATCGTTCGACGCTGCTTTGCAGGAACCCGACCCGTTTCTTGCCGCCGGCAAAGACGAAACGCCGGCTGACCAGTCCGAGTTCGCGCCATCGCGAAATCGTCTTTGTCGACACATTGAACATGCGGCTGAGGTCTGCGACCGTATGGACCGCTTCGGGCAACTCACCCACGCGGAGATTCGCCGCGTCCGATACATCCTCGACGAACAGCCGCACGTCGTGCCGGGCTTCTTCCCCCGATACGACGGATTGGGGCGAGATGTCCGGCCGGTAGTCGGTGATGCGAAAGCACAGATACTCGTAACTGTACATCCGCGCCGGATCCAGCTCCGCCAGCAACCGCTCCGCACGATCAACCTGTTCCAGTTTCCTGGCGCGTGGAGCAAACCGGACCTGCTGGTCTCGCAGTTCTTTCATCTGTTGACTGCGATAGGCAGCATGCATGACAGCCTCTTCCATTTCCGGAGCTGGCGGCGTTCCCTGCGGCTCCCACCGCACCGGCCAGCGCCTCTCGCTTGGGGTGGCATCCCTTTCATGGGATGCTCCCTGGCACCTGCCATCCTCTCGCGGATGTCAAGACCTTATACGCGGCCCCATCGCCGCGGGTTCAATCAGACTTAGTGGAAAATGTCGATCCAAAGTTCGCGCTGCAGCTCACCAATTCTTCCCCGTACGGTCTTGCTCGGCGTTCTGGAGCGAACTGCGGCAAAACGACTCAACCGAGCCAACGTCACGGACCGATTTACCGATTGCGCAAAGTTTTCCGCCACCTCCGGAGTGGACGTCCTATGACAACTGACGATCGACACCTTCCTTTAGTCGATGCTATCCGGGAAGAATTGTCAAGAATTCGCCAAAATCGCAGGCGACTCGCGTGGGCGACAATCCGCGTTCTGGCGGCAGTCTGCCTGTCGTTATGTTTCGCAACCTGTTACGCTGAAGACAGTTGCAGTCTGAAAGCGACTCTGACACCAGACGCGATCCAACAGGTCCAGGCGGTTGTCGAGGTCCGTGGGGATCTTCTGGTCCAGGCCGGCGAGGGGGAACAAAACAAATTGCCCGTGGTTGTGGCCGGCAAGGTGTCTTACGACGAGCGACTGCTGGCGTGCGATGCTGTCAGCGGGCTCCGGCGATCAGTCCGAAGCTATCGCGACGCCTCGGCCGAGGTCAAAGTGGGCCAGGGCATGGCCACGCCCCAGATGAACTCGGAACGGCGAATCGTGGTCGCTCAAATCGACGGTGGCGAGCCGACGCTGTTTTCTCCCCTGGGGCCCCTCAGCCGTGACGACCTGGACTTGATCGATATCCAGGGCAACAGTTTGGCCCTGTCCGGGCTGCTGCCCGACCGGACGGTTCGCGCCGGCGAGGCGTGGCAAGTCGCCCGCGAGTCACTGGCGATCCTGCTGGGCTTGGATGCTGTCACCAGCAGCAGTGTCCAGGGAACCCTGGACAAGGTCGACGGGAATCTGGCGATTCTGACCATTCAGGGCTCGCTCGAAGGCGCCGCGCAAGGCGTGGCGTCCAAGATCGAGCTGAAGGCGAAGGCCAATTTCGATATGGCCCAGCGAGCGGTCACCTGGCTGGCGGCCAATTTCCATGAGCGGCGAGAGATCGGTCACGCCGAGCCGGGACTGGATGTAACGGCCCGTCTGCGGGTCGCCGTCACGCCACAGGCCGCGGTCGAGACGCTCAGCGACGTCGCCCTTCGCGGCCTGTCCTTGACCGCCTCGGCGGGAGCGACGCTTCTCGAACTGCGGCCGCAGGAGAGCCACCTGAGCCTGATTCACGATCGCCGTTGGCGCGTGCTGGTGGATCGTCACGACTTGTGCGTGCTGCGGTGCGTCGACGGCGGAGACCTGATCGCGCAATGCAACCTCACGGAACTCGCTGATGCGGAACCGGGACAGCGTCTGGCTTTGGAGGCTTTCCAGGCCGAGGTACTGGAGTCGTTGACCAGCAGCGCGGGCCAGATCGCCGAGGCGTCGCAGAGCATGACGGACGACGGGCGGCGGATCCTGCGAGTTCAGGCCACCGGGATTGCCTCCGAGGTACCTATCAACTGGGTATTTTATCATGTGTCGAACGAGCAAGGGCGGCAAGCGTCGCTGTCGTTCACCCTGCAGTCCAGTGTCATGGAACGATTTGCCGGAGGCGACCGCACGTTGGCCGAGTCCCTGACGTTCACGCCGCGCCCGCCCGCGCAGGAAGCCAAACGGGAAACGACGACAACATCCGCGCCGCGGTGATCTGAGGGGTAGAACGATGGACTTGGCTGCAAGCACCGTGCGTTGTTGGCTGGCCGCAAGCCTCGCGTTGGCGGCAATTGCAGCGGGAGCCGCGGAACCGTCGGGGAGTGCGGCACGCGGCGCAGACGCGTCTCGGCCCGTCCTGGAGCTCCTGTTCGACGGCGATGTAACAGATTCGTCCGGGTCGCAACGCGCCTGCACCGTCCACGGGACGGTCGCGTTCGCCGCGGGCCGACGCGGGCAATGCGCCTCGTTCGACGGCTGCAGTTGGATCGACACGGGAGTCCTTCAGGCTCAGGTCGGGGACCGGTTCACCGTGGAATGCTGGGTCAACCCGGGGCCACGGCAGAGCCAGCACGCCGACCTCTTCGGCAATCACGTCAGCGAAGGCCAGGGGTTCGTCCTGCAACAGGATGGCCTGAACACGAACGAGTTCATCGCGGCCTACGGCGCGGGTGGGGGACGCTGGGTGATGACCGAGGGCGTGCCGCTAGTCGCCGAACGCTGGCAGCATGTGGCCTTGGTCAAGACGGCGGAGGATCTGCGGTTCTATCTGAATGGGGTGCTGGTCGCTGCGGAACAGGATCCCGCGCCGGCCCGCCCGTCGACGCTGCCGGTGGCCGTGGGGCTGGGCTACACCGATCAAGCCCGCTGCTTCCGCGGACTGGTCGACGAGTTTCGCATCTGGAACCAGGCTCTGGCCGACTTTGGCCACGCCGGCATCGACCCGGAGGCGGCTCGAGAGACCCGTGCTCTAGGTCTGGATTCCACGCCCCGCCCAGCCTCCGGTGAAGCCGTTCTAGCGTGGACGCTGGCGACCGACGACACGCGGATCTCGCTGGGCGTCACAGCGCGGGGCGACTTGACGATCCGCGAGTTGTCGTGCCCGGCGGTGGGCCGGAACTGGATTAGCCGCCCGGTGTCCGTCGAACTGTGGCCGGTGGCCGTCGTCGCCGGCCAGCAGCAGGCGCTCCGTTGGCGCTGGGTCAAGACGCTCGAGGGTGACCGGGGCGGAAAACAGCTGGCCTTCCTGTTTGTGTGCGATGATCCGACCCTGGAAGCCGAGTCGCACTGGCAAGCGAGCCCGGGGCCTGGGCCCATCCAGCATCGCTTGACCATTCGAAACCGTTCGGACCGGCCGGTCAGGATCGGCGAACAGCCCACGTTCGATCTGGACCTGGCGGGCGCTGCCGCCCTCTGGAGTTTCCACAGCGACGGCATCACGCCGGACCCCGTGGGCGTGTACCGGCAGCCGCTGGCGACCGAGCCTCCCGGCCGCCGCTACAGCGTACGAACCGTTCCGACCGGCGAGTTCATTCCGTACGTCGTGTTCGAGGCCGACCAGCCGCACGGGGTCTACGTGGGCTTGGAATGGAGCTGCTGCCGGATTGAGACCGTGACATTGGCCGGTGAGGCCGCGCCAGGGGTGCGTGTCCGGGCCGGCAACCGCGGAGACCTGCGCGAGGAGTTGGCTCCTGGCCAGGCGTGCGAGATCCGCCCTGGCTTGATCGGCGCGTACCGCGGCGACCTGGACGACGCCGGCAATCGTCTGCGGCGCTGGCTGGCAAAGTACCGCCTGCCCGAAATCCTCCGCCAGGACACGGGCTATCCCAAGGTCCAGTGGAACGCCTTCGGCGCGACGGGCAAGACGCCCGGCAGCTGGGATCCGGTCGAGAAGAAATACTATCCGCTGATCGACGACATCGCCCCGCTGGGCTTTGAGGAGGTGATGATCGATGTCGCCTGGTGGGACGGCAGCGAGCCCGACTCGGACCCGGTCGATTGGGCTGCCGGCATGAAGCGGGCTGCGGACTATGCGCATGACAAGGGTCTGCGGTTCGGCTTGTACTGGACCGACAACCTGGACATGGCGAATCCCGCGGACCGGCAGCGGCGGGCGGAACGCATCACACGGTTGTTCCGCGAGTACCACGCCGACATGTGGCGTTCGGACTGTACTCGCGGCGAAGTCATCGGGGCCTCGTTTGCCGCGACGCGCGGCTTCTACGAAATGGTCGACACGCTGGCTCGGCAAATCCCCAATTTCCAGTGGGAGAACTGCAGCGGCGGCGGGCGGATCAAGGACTTTGGCGCGATGAGCCGCGCGGTCAAGATCTTCAACTCCGACACCTACTCCGCGTTGCACGTCCGGCAGGCTTTCTACGACAGTTCCTACGTGTTGCCTCCGCGGCAGCTCGAAGGCCACCTGGGCAGTACCGACGGCGGCTTCCGGCCGCGCGGCGTCGCCGGGATGAAGTATGCCTTCCGCTCGATGTCGCTGGGCGCGCCGGAATGGTTCCTGGATGCCCCCAACGGCGGCAACGGCAGCGAACCGTGGACGCAGGAGGAAAAGGACGCGGTCCAGGCGTGCGTGGCGACGTACAAGGCCCGCTTGCGGCCCCTGGTGCGCGAGGCCGATCTGTATCACATCCTGCCGCGTCCTGACGGCCGCCGTTGGGACGGCATTCAGTACTACGATCCGGCGACCGGGAAAGGCGTGGTGTACCTGTTCAAGCCGAGTGCCGAGCCGGCTCGGGAAACGATCCGGCTGAAG
>CAIYOB010000617.1 GCA_903927685.1 uncultured Planctomycetaceae bacterium | reverse complement strand
CGTCTCGTCGCCCTCCGCCTCGGCGTCGGCCACCGGCCGCACGAGGATGGCCGCCGAGGACGCGCCGGCCGGAATCGTCACCATCCCCGGCAGAGCCGCGTAGTCCGTGCCCGCCGTCGCCGTGCCGTCCACCGTGTGGTAGTCGAAGGTCACGTCCCCGACGGCCAACTGGCCGATCGACACCACGAAGTAGGCGTTCGTGCTGCCCGTGTCGCCCTCGGTCACGGACACGTCGCTCACCGACAACTGCGGCAACCCGTCGTCATCCACGATCGTGCATGTCCCCGTCGTCGTCGTCCCCAGCGTGGCGTTCGCCGATGGGTTGCTCAGCACGACCTTGAAGTCTTCCGTGCCGGTCTCCGGAACGTTGTCGCCCTTGACGATAATGGCGATGTTGGTCTGCGTGGCGCCGGCCGGGATCGTGCCGATCCCAACGCTGACGGCCGTGTAGTCCCCGGGATTCGTGGCCGTGCCGTCCACGGTGTCGTACTGGAAGGTCACGGCGGTGCCGATGGGCGTGGCCGGGCTGAGCGTGACCGTGAACACGGCGTTCGTGTCGGTTCCCTCCTGCCCTTCCGGGTCAATCTGGACCGCGGACGCGATCGAGATCGTACGCGCATCGTCGTTGGTGATCGTGCCCACGCCCTCGGCGTCCAGCGCCGTCAGGCCGCCGCCGGTGACGTTGGTGACGACCAGCCGGAACATCTTGTTCGGTTCGATCCAGTCGTCGCCATTGACGGTGACCATGAGGTTGGTCGCGATGACGCCGTAGGCAACGGTCATGGAGCCGTTGGTGGCGACATAATCGCTGCCGGCCTCCGCGGTGTCGTTGGTGGTGTAGTAGTCGAACGACACAACGCCCGCCGCGCCGAGGATCCGGATCGGGAAATTCATCCCCGTCGTCGTGCTTGACGCCCCTTCGACCACTCCCGCGTCATCCACGTACACGCCCGGCGGCGACACGATCACGAGGCCCGCGCCGCCCGAACTGTCGGTCACGCGCGCTCCCAATTGGGCGGCCGTGTAAGTTCCGCCCGCGATGGACTGGTTGGTGATCGTCAGGATCGAAACGTTCAGGGTGTAGCCGGCCAGTTCCAGCGTGCTGTTGGTGGTGCTCAAGTTCAGGCTGTAGATCGTGGCGTTTGCGGTCAACCCGAGCCTGCTCGTGTTCGTGACGACCCAGGAGGACGAGGCCAGGTTCTCGGTCTGGTTCGAAAGCGCCGGCAGGCTGGTGAACGACTCGTTCGTGGCAATGGTCCCGTTGTCCACGAGCACCGTGCCCGCGCCGTCGAGAATGCCCGCCCCCTGGCGGTACACCGTTCCCGCCGCGCCATAGCTGGCGGCGGTTTGTCCGGAACCGGCGGTGCTACGGGCCATGTTCGTACCGGTCCAGGTCGAGAAACCAGCGCCCCCACCGGTCAGCACAATGGCCACGCGCCCGCCCCCCCCTGCCCCGGCATAGTTCGGACTGTCACTCCAGCCTCCGTTGGCCCGGATCGTGCCGCTGCCGGTCAGCCATCCGGTGCGCAGGCTCACGCTGCCGCCGGACCCGGCGCCCTGCCACATATTCCCCCACGGACTGGCCGAAATCATGCCCGCGGACGATACGGTGGTCGTACTCGCCACAGACAAACTGATGGCCCCGCCGCCCGCCTGGGACTTGCCCCCACTGCCCGGACTCGTCGGCGAGATGACGGACCCGTACGTGTTCCGATTGGTGCCGACACCCGAGTAGAAGGTGCCGCCGCCATACGCGCCACCGGGTTGCGCTAAGGTGCCGGTGCCTCCTTTACCCGGCCCTTCGCTCGCCGCATAGCCGCACAGATCCGCGCTGATCGTCGCGCTGTTGGTCACGAGCAGACTGCCGCCCACCGTCACGCACAACCGGTTCGATTCCCCATTGGCCGTGG
>CAIYOB010000616.1 GCA_903927685.1 uncultured Planctomycetaceae bacterium | reverse complement strand
TCCGGTCAGCCCCCCCAAGGTCTCCCGGACTTGGCCCGCCGTGAAATCCAGCAGGCCGAAGCACAGCCAGAGACTGCCCACCGTTCCGGCGATCGTCCAGGGGATGTAGTGGCCTTTCGACCGCCACTCCAGCCAGAACTGCGCCGATCGGAGCGAGCGGAAGGGACAACCGCCATCGCCCGGCTGCCCGACGCGGGCCCGGCTTCCCGCCATAGGCCGCCAGTCATCGAGCCACGCCAGCGACCACGCACCGCCGCGCCGGTCGCGGGCGACGCCGTTGACGGCCAGCAGGTACGACGCGGCGAGGACGCCCAGCCACACAGCGCCATGTCCGGCGGTTAGCTGAGCTGTCGTGGTGGGGATGTCTACCTGGATGGCCAGGCCGGGCACGACCGCCGCCAGCTTGTTCGCCGCGACCAACAGCCCCGTCAGGATCACGATCAGCAGGCCGAAGACCGCCTGGGACGGCCCGATCCACCACAGGACCGCCTGAAATGCCATGTACACCGAAATACACAACAGCGGCGGCACGAGCAGCGGCCAAGCAGCCCCGAGGAGCCCATTCAGCACCAACCCCATGACGAGGTACATGCCTCCGGCTGCCAGGGCACCGTTCAGCAACGACCAGCGGACGATGCGCCGGGTGGTCACCGGTAACGGATAGTGGCGGGGCAACGCTTTCCACGACGCCAGCGACAAGACGACCGGCAGCCAGAACACCAGCGGCAAGATCGCGCCATCCAGATACCGGCCGACCTGGAGACCTCGCGATCCGTACTGGATCAACAGCGACAGCAGCAGCACGGCCAGGACGACACCCAGGGACGCGGGCACGAACCAGACCATGCCCCGCCGCCAGTATTCCCACGACAACGCGGCCTCCACCGTCCGTCTGCTCATGACACTTCCCTCCCTGCCGCCGCGCGGGTGCGAGCCAGGAAAATCTCCTCGAGCGACGGCGCCCGTTCTTCGACGACCGTCGCCCCCGCCGCCGCGGCCGCTTGCCGCCACATTTCCCGTTGGCCGTTGCAGAGGCAGGTCCATTCGTTCCCCTGGCCCGACCAGCACAAGGCCCCCGGCCAGGACGGCGGATCGGCTGGCGCCGCCGCGAACCGCACCGTCAGCGCGCGATGGCTGGCGAGCAGTTCGTCCAAGGGCTGATTCAAGATCAGTTTGCCGCGGTGCAGCATGGCCACTTGATCCGCGACCCGCTGGACCTCGTGCAGCAGGTGCGACGACAGCAGCACCGTCCGGCCGTCGTCCGCCACCGTGCGCACGATCGCCGCCAGGATGTCCTGCCGCGCCGCCGGGTCCAAGCCGGACGAAGGCTCGTCCAAGACCAACAGCTCCGGCCGATGAGCGACGGCGGCCAGCAACCCGGCCCGCGCCCGCTGGCCGCGGGATAACGTGCGGATCTTCTGACACGGATTCAACTCGAACATCTCGAGCAGCTCCTGCGCCAACAGCTCGTCCCAGCGCGGATAGAACGTCCGGGTGTAGCTCATCAGCTCGCTGACCCGCATCCAGTCGGGCAGATCGCGATCCTCCGACAGGTAGCCGATCCGCCCCAGCACGCCTTCCGGATCGCGGACCGGGTCGCTGCCGAACACGCGCACGGACCCGTTCTGGACCTGGTAGAGCCCCAGGA
The DNA here is from genome assembly GCA_903927685.1 of uncultured Planctomycetaceae bacterium. The sequence continues at coordinate 13,421 of CAIYOB010000616.1, read as the reverse complement.
TGTGTTTGATCAGCGTCGTCTTGCCGGCCCCGTTCTCGCCGACCAAGCCGAAGACCGTCCCCCGAGTGACGCTCAGGGTCACGCCAGCCAGGGCCAGTTTGTTGCCGAACCAGCGGAACAGCTTGTCGATGACCACCAACGGGTTGAACGGGTCGCTCATGACCGGGCCTCCGTTTCGTTCGCCGCGCTGCGCTGGCGAATCAGCTGGATCAGGGTCTCGACGTCCACACGCATCTGCCGGGCTTCGGTCAGCAGGACGTCGATCCGCTCGCCGAGGATCCGGTTCTGCTCGCGGCGGGCCAGCGGCGAGACGCCGTCGGCAACGAACACGCCGGCCCCCTGGCGGCTGACCACCACCCCGTCGCGTTCCAGTTCCCGATACGCCCGGGCCACGGTGTTGGGATTGATCAGCAGCTGTTCGGCCAACTTGCGCACGGGCGGTAACTGCTCGCCCGGCTCCAGCCGTCCCGACGAGACGAGGTACTTCAGCTGGTTGACCAGCTGGACGTAGATCGGCACCCCATCCTGATCCGAAATCCGCAAATCCATGACCGCCTCGACCAGCGACAAGAAATGTATCACTGTATTACGCATTTAATACAATTCGACGATCCTGTCAAGCCCTGGTCAAGGCTTTCTGTCGAGGCCGTGCTCCGGCCGCTACGGGAGCGGGCAGATTGGGGCCCGGCCGCCAGCCGCCGCTTCTGCCCGGCGGCTGGTTGTTGGTGCGGTAGCCGGCCCTGTATTAGGTGCCAGCGAAGACATGCCCTACCCGTGCCTGGTGCGGCGGCGAACGGGGGACCTCAGGATTTCAGTCCGCTCAGGTCGAGTTCGAGGGTTTTGTTCTCCTTGATCAACTCGTCCATCGTCAGGCAGCAGCCGCGGGTGGCGGCTTCGCGGCCCAGGGCGGCGGTCAGGGCGTCGTCGCCGGCTGGCTGGACCGTGGGATTGTCGAACCGGCCCTCGACGATGTTCTGGTAGAACGTGGCGATGTTGCGGATCGCCCCCTGGTCGTACAAGCTGACCACGTCGCCGCCGCCGTAATGCTTGGGGCCGCCGCGCAGGAACGACTTGCCGCGATAGCTGACTTGCGCCGTTGCCTGGTCGCCGTAAGCGTTCAGGTTCAGCGCCCATTCCAGCTGGTTGTTCAGCGATTGGCAGCGGTGCGTCCACAGCAGGCCGTCCGCGAACTCGTAAGTGATCAGGTAGACCTCGCGGTAGTCATCCCGCGGATTGGGGCGGGTGCGCAGCGAGCGGCCGATCGCGCTGATCGGCCGCTGGCCGACCAGCCACAGGACGGCATTGATCGAATGCACCGTGTTTTCGGTGATCACATCGCCCGACAGCGCGATGGTGCTCAGCCAGCGGCCTTGCCGCAGCCGGTCCTCGACGGTCTGGACCGCCGGCTCGGCCCACGGCGGCGAGAAGCCGACGCTGTCGACGTGCGCCAACCGGCCCAGGCCGCCCTCGTGCACGCGTTTGACGACCTCGATGTTGATCGGATCGGTGGGCAGCTGGTAGTCGACCAGGTAGCACAGCTTCTTTTGCGTCGCCAAGCGGCCGGCCGCCTGGACGCGGAGCGCGCCAGGCACGTCGATCGCCACCGGCTTGGCCGCGAACACGTGGACGCCCGCCTCGATCGCCGCCTGGCCGTGTGTGGCGTGGAACCGCGGCACATTGACCACGACTGCCGCTTCGACGCCGCTGTCCAGCAGTCGCTGGTAGCCGTTCAAGCCCGAGAACCGTCGCGCGGGGGCGACGCCCAGCCGTTCGCCGGTGGCCTGTGCCAAGTCGTCGAAATAGTCCGCGACGGCGTGCAAATCGTAGCCGCCGTGTGCTTGAAAGAGAGTCGCCAGCCAGGAACCTCGCCCGCCGCAGCCGATCAGGCCGAGTTTGATCTTCGGTCCCGGTACGGCGGCCGGCGCCGGCGCGGGCTCGGCGGCCCGGGCCGCGACCGCGCCGGCCAACGGTGCGGCTGCGGCCAGGACGGCGGAACGTTTCAGAAACTCGCGGCGGGTGGGATCGTAGGGATTCGCTGGTTGCATGATTGCTCCTCGGGAATTGGATAATGGGGTTCGGGGAGATCCGGCCGGTTTCGGGAACGATGCTCGGCAGTCACCTGCGGCTTGCCGTTCCACGAGTCCGGTTGACTCGGCGGTCCCGTGGGCCAGCCGGCCCCGGCCCTCCTTTATTGCAGCAAGCACGACTCGATTGCAAGTATGGCGCCGGGGACCTGACGCTCCGGTTCTCCGCCAGCGGAAGAATCTTTCGAAATTCAGCTGGCTTTGAATCCGCTCGCCGGCGGGCGGCGAACTATCTCACGTCAAGCCAATTTCGGACGCTCACCGAGGCGTCCTAACCCCTGTTTCTTCAAGGAGACTCAAATGCAGGTTTCTCGTTACGCAGTGGCTTTGGTCGTATTGGCGGTCGCGAGCGTGTCTTCGCTGTCGGCTGCGGACAAATGTCCGGCGTCGCGCCAGGCTTCGTGCCCGGCGGCGGCCAAGGACATCGTCGACACGGCCGTGGCGGCCGGCAGTTTCAAGACGTTGGCAGCTGCCCTGGGCGCGGGCGGACTGGTCGAAACCCTGAAATCGAAGGGCCCGTTCACCGTCTTCGCGCCGACGGACGAGGCATTCGCCAAGCTGCCCAAGGGCACGGTTGAAGAGCTGCTGAAGCCGGAGAACAAGGCCAAGCTGGTGAAGGTCCTGACCTACCATGTGGTGCCCGGCAACGTGCAGGCCGCGGATGTGGTGAAGCTGTCCAGCGCTAAGACTGTGGAGGGTTCGGAAGTGAAGATCACGGTGGCGGATGGCAAAGTGAAAGTCGATGGAGCGAACGTCGTCAAGACGGACATTACGACCAGCAACGGCGTGATTCACGTCATCGACGCGGTGATTCTGCCGCCGTCGTAAACTGCTGACCGGTGGCCGGTGGACTAGTGGAGGAGGCGATGTCGCCTCCTCTTTCTTTGCGCTCGGGCGGATTACCTTCCGCCCGTGTTGCTTTGGAGAAAGATAGCTTAGCGAACGGTTCGGCTTGAACCTACCGGTTGTTCCAAACGTCAGGGTGCTAGGTGTTCGTCCGCCATTTCAGTTCCACCCGCTGGCCGTGTCGGGCGTGCTGCGGATTCAGGCATCGCAATTCTAATGTCGCGCCGTCGGCCGCGACCCGCGCGTCCACCCAACCGTTCGGCTGCGTGGGCGAGAACACGTAGGCCGTCGGCGGCAGGTTGACGAGGTGGATTCCGTCCCGCTCGCTGACGTTCCACACGTGCGTGTGACCAAAGAACAGCGACTTGACCTGCCGCCGAGGCGCCAGGATCTCGAACAGCGGATCGGTGTCCACCAGTCCGCTGACGACGGGCCGGTTGTCGGGCTGGTGATGGACCAGCACCAGGGCCGGCTTGTCCGCAGCCTGATCCAGTGCTCGGGCCAGCCATTGCAGCTGCTCGGCGGCCAGCTTGCCCGGGGTCTTGTTCGTCTCGTCGAGTGAATCCAGGACGAACCAGTTGGCGTGCGGCGCGGGGACAATCAGGACGTGCTTGGCCTCCAGGAGCGAGGCTTTGCGGACGGCCTCGCCGAACGCCTCCCGGAATCGCTCCCGATGGTCGTGATTGCCCAGCGCCAGATGGACCGGCAAGCCGCTTTCGCGCAAGGGCTGGAGGGTATCCAGCAGCGTCTTGTAGTCCTCGCTCAGCCCCTGGTTGTAGGCACAGTCGCCGCTGATGAACACGCCTGCCAGCGCCGGCTGCACGGCGAGAACCTCGCGGACCACGGCCTGCAGGTGGTCGCGCATGTTGATGTCCCGAGCCACCGTGTTCGGATCGCCGGCGAGATGCGTATCGGACAGCAAGGCGAATCGGCTGGGATCACACGCGCGGTCTTCGGACCGGCCGGGTGGTGTCAACAGCGTAGCCGCGCCGGCGGCGGTCGCGGCGAGGAACTGTCGGCGGGAAAGCGTCCGCAAGGTGAACGGCATGAGCGAGGACTCCGTGGTGAAGGGCTGTGGAGGGGATCGCCGCGACGGACGGCGGCTTTCAGTTCACTTCCAATCCGTCCTTGTCCGGCAGCGGCGGGAACGGCGCGGTCGGCAGGGTTTGGTACCAGAAGGCCACCGAGGCGATGTCGTCCTGCAGCGGCAAGTAGCGGCCGTCCTTGCGCCAGCCAAGCGCCTGGATGGTCACGCGCAGATCCTTGTCAAAGCGGATCGGATCGGGAATGTGCCAGCGATAAAGGCCGAATCGCTGCTGGGCCTGATACACGCCGTCCGGGCGAATCACCTGATGCAGGCCCGCGTACGGCGTCGTGAATTCCTGATACTGCTTGGTCTTCTTGTTCTCGAAATTGTACGAACCGCAGAAGTAGTCCTCGGTGCCCGTCCCGCAGATCGTCGGGAACTCCCGGTCGCCGTCCAGGAAGAACTTGATTTCGCCTTCGCCCCACCAGCCGTTGCTATTGACGCCCCAGGCCAGATAGGTGCCGACGTACTGTCCTTTGCCTTGGACGCCTTCCAGGATCGTGTAATTCTGCTTGGCCGGCAGCGGATTGACGCGGCGGAACTGGGCGTGGAAGTAGGCGGCGTCGGCCGGGACATCGGTCAGCACGTAATTGACCTGATAGTACAATCGCATCGGCTGGTGGGCGATGTTGGTCATCGTAATGCGACCGCGTTTGCGGAAGGGCATTTCCCAATAGCAATTGAACGCACTGCCCGGATTGACGCACACCGCCAGCGACGACAGCTGGGCGTACTCGCACCAGCCCATGCAGAAGAAGTCGCCGACCGGGCACTCGACCGACGGCTGCTCCTGGTCGTCCCAGTAGAACCGCAGGATGCTCTTCCGCCAGTCGCCGGTCGGCGTCATCCAGATCTGCTGGATCGCCCCCGAGCCTTGGATGTCGGCCAGTGTAAACGTCTGGCCGGCGGCGATGTCGACGGACGGCGAGACCTTCCAGCCGCGGCCCAGATCCCGAGCGGCCCCGGCGTTGGTGCCCTCGGTGGCCATCCCGCCCCGCCCCTTCTCGCCCGTGAAATTCTCCGGGCTGATCGATCGGGTCTGCGCGTTGGACAACCGGGACAGGTTGCCCAGATTCAGGCCCAAGCCGTTGAACGTCGCCTGCCCCCAGCTGGCGTCGGCGATCAGCACGCTGACGACCAGACAAACCGCTCCTCGCATCCACCAAGTTCCACGTTGCATGATTCGCTCCTCTTGTTGTGCCCTTTCCGGGCTGGAATCCCGGATGCTATCACCCGGGCTGGTGCCGTCCAGCACGTCGGCTACCATCCCGGGCATCCGCGTGCCTCAAGAACCGCCCTGAACGCGGTCCGCTTCTTTCATTCCGGCGCCCGCGGACGGCGCGCTAACTCCGCCCGCAGCCGAGCAACTTCCGCTTCGGCTGCCTGCCGGGCCGCGGCTTCACGCTGCCGGGCCGCGACTTCCTGCTGTACTCGTTCGTCCCGGGTCAGCAGCCGCTCGCCCGTGTCGAAACGTACAAAATCCAGGTGCCCCTCTCCGATCGTCAATCGCAGTTCCAATTCCCGACTGTCCAGTGACCCGTCTCCAGCCGATTTGATCCGCTCGTAGGCATCGCCAGCCAGGCGGTAGCCCTGCAAGGGCGGGTCCAGGTACTCACCATGCGGATCAAACAGGAAGTACTCCTTGACGCCCAGCCGAGCATACAATTCGGGTTTCTGCTGCGTGTCTTTCCTCCGCGTCTTGCGCGATGTCGTCTCGATCACCACGTCCGGCGCTTTGCCTTCGACCCAAATCTTGTAAGTGCGGCGGCTCTTGGGCGGAATGCCCTTGGCCACGAAAGCATCTGGCACGACGAAAGTGCGGGGCTCACCCTGGACGTAATACATCAGCAAATTGCCTGAAACGTAGACCTTCTGCCCGCGATAGTAGTCCTCCAGCATCTCGATGTGCCGGACGATTTCCTTGCGATGGTCGTCTGTCTCCCCCATGGGCTTGCCGTCCGATTCCGGATAGTAGATTTGACTGACTTGGATGACCGCAGTCATACGTGACCCTCCTCACCACGACGCAACCGCGCGGCGGCAAACTGCCCTCGGCCGCGTGATTCATGATAACGGCGGAAGACGGATGGCGGAAGACGGACGGCGGAGGTCGGAGGTCGTCGCGAAGCCGGCCAGGGCTGCGAAAACATGCCCTGACGAGGTCGGACCGGCTTGCCCAAACACGCCCTTTCGCAAAGAATAGGACAGCTCGCTGCAGCCCCCTGCAAACGTCCGCGAAGGTTGATTTCGCGCCGCGTGCGGGGGCGAAGCCGGGAAGCGAATGGGAGAAGTCGATGAAGATCGTTACGGCGAAGGCCATTCTGAAGGCCAACGACCAGCTGGCCGCCGAGAATCGGCAGCGATTCACCGCGGAACAGGTGTTCGGTGTCAATCTGGTGGGTTCGCCAGGCTGCGGCAAGACGACCTTGTTGGAAGGCTTGTTCGAGCGGCTGCGCGGGCGGCTCGCGCCGGCCGTGATCGAAGGCGACATCGCCGGGCAAGTCGACGCCGAGCGGATGGCCAAGATCGGGATTCCGGTGGTGCAGATCAATACCGACGGGATGTGCCACCTGGACGCCAGCATGATCGCCGCCGCCGCGGATAGTTTCGAATACCGGGACATCGATACGCTGTGGATCGAAAACGTCGGGAATCTGGTCTGTACCGCGGGCTACGATCTGGGCGAGCACTTGCGCATCGTCGCCTTGAGCGTCCCTGAGGGGGACGACAAATTGATCAAGTACCCGGCGATCTTTCAACGCAGCCAGGCGCTGGTGATCACCAAGGTCGACCTCTTGCCCTACTCGAATTTCGATTTGGCTCGGGCCCGGGGCGACATGCAACGCCTGGCGCCGGAGGCGAAGGTGTTCGAGGTATCCGCATTGAAAGGCGACGGCCTGGATGCCTTGGCCGACTGGATCGCGGAGCGACGGCAGGCCCAATTCCCCGCCGCCACGCCCCGATGACCGAACCGAGCGCCGTACCGACGACGTCGGCCGGGCCTCGTCGGTTGCGGATCACCGTCCGCGGTGTCGTGCAGGGAGTGGGTTTTCGCCCGTTCGTCTATCGAGCGGCTCGCGACCAGGCGTTGAGCGGCTGGGTGCTGAACGAAGGCGATGGAGTACGGATTGTCGTGCAGGGCGGCGCGGATTCGCTGGAGCGGTTCCTGCACGCCTTGCAGCACGCCCATCCGCCTCAGGCACGGATCGACACGCTGGACGTCGAGCAACTGCCCGCCGAGTTGCTGGCGGCGCCGGCGGCGTTCGAGATTCGCCACAGTTCCGGCCGGGCGGAACCGCGTCCCGCGATCCCCGCCGACCTGGCCACCTGTTCCGAGTGCGTGAGCGAGATCCGCGACCCGCAACAGCGCCGTTATCGCTATCCCTTCACGAACTGTACGAACTGCGGCCCACGTTGGTCGATTGTCCAACAGTTGCCTTACGATCGGCCGCGGACGTCGATGCAGGCTTTCCGCATGTGTGACGACTGCCGGGCGGAATACGAAAACCCCGGGGATCGCCGGTTTCACGCCCAGCCGATTGCCTGCCCCCGCTGCGGGCCCCAACTGCTGCTGGTCGACGGCGCCGGCCAGCGACTGGCGACCGGGGATGCGGCGTTGCGCGCGGCGGTCGGCGCCGTGTGCGCGGGCCGGATCTTGGCCCTCCAGGGACTGGGCGGTTTCCAACTGGTGGTCGACGCCACCGACCAAGCGGCGGTCCAGCGGCTGCGCGAGCGGAAGCGGCGGCCGGACAAGCCGCTGGCGATCATGCTGGCGAACTTGGACGAGGTCCGCCGTCGCTGCCGGTTGAACGCCGTCGAAGCGGCCGCGCTGCAGTCGTCGGCCGCGCCGATCCTGCTGTTGGATCGCCGCCCGGGACCGGGCGCCGGCGAAGACATCGCCCCCTCCGTCGCGCCTGGCAATCCGCAGCTGGGAGTCATGCTGCCGTACACCCCGCTGCACCATCTGCTGCTGGCGGACGCCGCGCGGCCGCTGGTCTGCACCAGCGGGAACTTGTCCGACGAGCCGATGGCGATTACGGCTCAGGAAGCTCTGCAGCGGTTGGGGACGATCGCCGATGTGCTGCTGACGCATGATCGGCCGATTGTCCGTCCCGTCGATGATTCGGTGGGGCGGGTCTTGGGAGGCCAGTTTCAGATCCTCCGCCGAGCGCGAGGGTACGCGCCGCTGCCGATCCGCTGGAGACGCGATCTGCCCACGATCCTGGCCGTCGGCGGCCATCTGAAGAACACCGTCGCTTTGAGCCTGGGCTCCGACGTCGTCATGACGCCCCATATCGGCGACCTGGACACGCCGCTGGGCGTCGAAGTGCACCGCCGGGCGATTGCGGATCTGGTGGGATTCTTCGCGGTAACACCCCAAGCGATCGCCTGCGATCTGCACCCCGATTACGCCTCGACGCGGCATGCCGAACAACTGGCGGCCGCTTGGGGCGTCCCCTTGATTCCCGTCCAGCACCATCACGCGCACGTCGCGGCCTGTGCCGCCGAGCACGGACTGGACGGGCCGGTTCTCGGTTTCTCCTGGGACGGCACCGGCTACGGAACCGACGGGTCGGTGTGGGGTGGTGAAGTGCTGCGGTGCGACGGCGATCGGTTTACGCGGGTAGCCCGGCTACGCACGTTTCCCCTGCCCGGCGGGGACCAGGCCGTCCGCCAGCCGCGACGCTCGGCCTTGGGGCTGCTGTACGAAATCCTCGGCGCCGCTGCAGCCGATGTGGCGGCAGCCTGGTTCACGAGTGCCGAATTGCGGTTGCTGCTGGCCGCCTTGGCACGTCCCAAGCTGTTTCCGCGGACCAGTAGCTTGGGCCGCCTGTTCGACGCCGTGGCCGCGCTGTGCGGACTGCCCGGGCAGGTGACGTTCGAGGGCCAAGCCGCGATGGCCTTGGAGTTCATCGCCGACACGCAGGTCAACGACGCGTACTCGCTGACCGTGTCGGCGGATGGCCAGCCCAGCCTGGACTGGGAGCCCATGCTCCGCGCCATCCTGGCGGACCGGTCACAGAACGTACCGGCAGCCGTGATTGCGGCCAGGTTTCACAACGCCCTGGCCGCTGCCGCGGTCGCCGTTGCCCGCCGGGCCGATTGCCCGCGGGTCGTGCTGACCGGCGGCTGTTTCCAGAACGTCTTGTTGACCAATCGCGTCCGCCAAGGACTGGCCTCGGCGGGCTTTCAGGTATACTATCATCAGCAGGTGCCTCCCGGCGACGGCGGAATCGCCCTAGGCCAAATCCTGGTCGCTGCAAAACAACTGACCCCTGACCACTGACAAAACCATGTGCCTTGGCATCCCTGGCAAAATACTGGAAATCCGTGAGCACGACTCCTTGCCGATGGGCCGAGTCGAATTTGGCGGCATCGTCAAGGACGTCTGCCTGGCCTACGTCCCGGAGACGCAGGTGGGTGACTACGTCCTGGTGCACGTCGGGTTTGCGATCAGCAAGGTTGACGAAGAGGAAGCTCGCGAGATCTTTTCCTATATCGAACAGATCGAACAGCTGGGCGAACTACAGGACACCGAGCCACCGCAGCTCGCTGGCCGTCCGTCCGGCCTGGAGGCGGTGACGTGAAATACGTCGACGAGTACCGCAATGCGGACGCGGTCCAGCGGTGTGCGGAAGCGATCCGCAGATTCACGACGCGGCCGTGGAACATCATGGAGGTCTGCGGCGGGCAGACCCATGCGATCGTCCGCTTCGGCTTGGACGAGATCCTGCCGAAGGAGATTACGTTGATCCACGGCCCCGGGTGCCCGGTGTGCGTGACGCCGATCGAGATCATCGACAAGGCGATCGCCATCGCCGCGCGGCCGGAAGTCATCTTCTGTTCGTTCGGCGACATGCTCCGCGTGCCCGGCTCGCACCGCGACCTGCTGGCCGTCAAGTCGGCGGGCGGGGACGTCCGCATCGTCTATTCGCCGATGGACGCGGTGACGCTGGCTCGGAATCATCCGCAGCGGCAGGTGGTGTTCTTTGCGATCGGCTTCGAGACGACGGCGCCGGCGAACGCCATGGCGGTGCTGCAGGCCGAACGCTTGGGGTTGGCCAACTTTTCCGTGCTCGTTTCGCACGTCCTGGTGCCGCCCGCGATTCGCGCCGTGCTCGATTCGCCGCAGAATATCGTCCAGGGCTTCCTCGCCGCCGGCCATGTCTGCGCCGTGATGGGAATCGAGCAGTATCGGCCGCTCGCGGCCCGGTACCGCGTGCCGATCGTCGTGACGGGCTTCGAGCCCTTGGATATCCTGCAGGGCGTGCGGGCCTGTATCCGGCAGTTGGAGGAGGGCCGGGCGGACGTCGAGAACGAGTACGCCCGGGTCGTCCGGGACGGAGGGAATCCTGCGGCGCTGGCGCAGATCCGCAAGGTCTTTCGCACATCGCCCCGCAAGTGGCGCGGGATCGGCGAGATTCCGGACAGCGGCTGGTCGCTGCGGGACGAGTACCTGGGCTTCGATGCCGATCGCCGGTTTGCCGTCGAGGATATCGTCGCCGACGAGCCCGCTGAGTGCCTGGCCGGGGCTGTCCTGCAGGGCCACAAAAAGCCGTTCGATTGTCCGGCGTTTGGCGTCCGCTGTACACCGGACAACCCGCTGGGCGCCCCCATGGTTTCGGCCGAAGGCGCGTGCGCGGCCTACTATCGGTATCGCCGGCAAGGCCGAGCGGGCACGCCGTGATTGCGGCAGGGTTGCGGGGCGATCCTGGAGAGCGGACGGAGGGAGTTGCGGTGACGGGTTGGGGGGAGATTAGGTGCCGGCATGTGGGGTAAGCTTCCAGCTTGCCAACATTACCGGTCTTCAGTTCACTGTTTTGCTTCCGTTACCGAGATCGCAAGCTGGAAGCTTACGCCACGAATAAATCAACAGTCGGCGGGGACCATGAACATGCGCAAGTTCGAAGACACTCGGCCGGATTGCGGGAGAACGACATGACGAACCAATCCATCGATCCGCTGGCCCTGGCCTGCCCGGCGCCGCTGGCTCGCTATGACACCGTGCAACTGGCGCACGGGGGCGGCGGCCGGATGATGCGCAACTTGATCGAAGGGCTGCTGCTCCCGCAGTTTGCTCCGGCAGTCGCAGCGGGCCAGGCCGTCGCTCCGCCGCACGACAGCGCCGTGCTGGACGTCGGTGACGGCTTGCGGCTCGCCTTTACCACCGATTCCTACGTGGTCAGTCCGTGGCGGTTTCCCGGCGGCGATATCGGCAAGTTGGCGGTCTGCGGCACCGTGAACGATCTGGCGATGGCCGGCGCCGTGCCGCGTTATCTCAGCTGCGGCCTGATCCTGGAGGAAGGTGTACCGTTCGAGACGCTTCGGCAGGTCGTGGCGTCGATGAAGCAGGCGGCCGACGAAGCCGGCGTGCAGATCGTGACCGGTGATACCAAGGTGGTCGATCGCGGCAAAGGCGACGGCATTTTCGTCAACACGGCGGGCATCGGTCTGATTCCAGCGGGCATTGACGTCTCGCCATCGCGAGTCTGTGCCGGCGACACTGTCCTGGTCAGCGGCGACCTGGGGCGTCACGGGATTGCGATCATGTCGCTGCGCGAAGGGCTGGAATTCGAGGGTGCACCGGCCAGCGACTGCGCTTCGTTGGCGGGCCTGGTCGGCGAACTGACCGCCCTGGGCGCCGACCTGCACTGCCTGCGCGACTTGACGCGCGGCGGCCTGGCGGCGGCCGTAATCGAGATCGCCGAGCAGGCCCGGGTCGGCATCGAATTGGCCGAGTCCGCGATCCCCGTCGCGCCGGCCGTGCGCGGCGCCTGCGAACTGCTGGGCCTGGATCCGCTGTACGTGGCCAACGAAGGCCGACTGGTCGCCTTCGTCCCGGCCGCAGTCGCTGCACGGGCTCTGCAGATCCTGCAGCGGCATCCCGCCGCCGCCGGACCGGCGGTGATCGGTTCGGTCGTCGAGCGGCATCCTGGCAGCGTGGAACTGCGGAATGCCTTCGGCAGCGGCCGCCTGCTCGATCTGCTGTCCGGCGAGCAGATGCCGCGGATCTGTTAGCAATTCCGTGTTTTCTGGGGGAAAATGGGCCTTTTCGCGGGCCTCACGGCCTTGCTTCTTGCCGCAAATTCACTTTAATCACCTTCTGTCCTGCGGAGAGCAGGCGAGTTTTCCGTATTATTCCCACAGAATGGAAGGAAGAAGACGTGGCCACAAAGACAACTGGAACCCCGAAGCCCCCAAGCAAGAGCGAAGTTCTGGCGAGCGTTGCGGAGACCACCGGACTGTCCAAGAAGGAAGTCGCGGCTGTGCTGGAAGCCTACACGGCGGAGGTCACCAAGAGCCTCGGCAAGAAGGGCCCGGGAGTGTTCGCCGCCCTGGGTTTGGTGAAGATCGAGAAGAAACTGGTTCCCGCCCAGAAAGCTCAGAAGGGCGTGCCGAATCCGTTCAAGCCGGGCGAGTTGATGGATCGTCCCGCCAAGCCGGCTTACCAGAAGGTCAAGGTGCGAGCCCTGAAGCTGCTGAAGGACGCCGTGAAGTAGTCGTTCGTCGCGAGTCAAGCAACGGGACGCAGCGTGGCACGGCGGGCCAGCCAGAGCGGCTCGCCGTGCCACGGCGTCCCTGTTTTGTTCCCGCCTCATCCAGCCTGTTGACCAGCCCCCCCTAGCCTTGGAGAAACCCATGTCCCGTTTCGTGACGCTCGTCGCCTTGATCCTGTGGGCCGGCACCGCCGCGGCGGCCGACCCGCCGTCGGCTCCTGCCGAGCCGGCCGATATGAAGTGTATTTTCAATGGAAATGACTTGGCGGGCTGGGACGGCGACCCCGAGTTGTGGTCGGTCAAGGACGGCGTCATTCACGGCGAGACAACGCCCGAGAAGGTGGCCAAAGGCAACACGTTCCTGGTCTGGAAGGATGGCGTGACGAAGGACTTCGAGTTGCGTTTGGCGTTCCGTTGCAGCGCCGCCAACAACTCGGGGATCCAGTACCGGTCCAAGCATATCACCGAGGGCAACGCGCGCAACAAGTGGGTTGTTCGCGGCTACCAGCACGAAATCCGCAACGAAGTCAATCTGCCGAGCGTCTCGGGATTCATCTACGACGAGGGCGGCAAGCGCGGCCGGGTCTGCCTGGTGGGCGAAAAGGCGACTTGGGGCGAGGACGGCAAGAAGACGGTCACCGAAACGCTGATCGATGCCGAAGCGTACAAGAGCCTGTTCAAGCTGGACGATTGGAATCAGGTCGTGATCATCGGCAAGGGCCCCCGGATTCAACATTACCTGAACGGTCGGTTGGTGCTCGACTTCACCGACCTGGACCCGCAGTTGGCCTTGCGCGAAGGCGTGCTGGCCCTGCAATTGCACGCGGGCAAGCCCTTCTGGGTCGAGTTCAAGGATCTCCGGATCAAGGCGATCGAGTGACGGGTGGACACGAGTGACGGGTGGCT
>CAIYOB010000615.1 GCA_903927685.1 uncultured Planctomycetaceae bacterium | reverse complement strand
GTGCTTCTTCAGAAACACCGTCCCCAGCGAGCCGCCGTTGGGCCCATTGCTGTTAGGGCCGGCGGGCGCGGCGATCTTCGTCGCGTCAAAGCCGCTGAGGTCGTCGTAGTACACGGCCACGCGTCCGCCACCGCCGCTACTGGTGTAGTTGCCACCCCACGTACCGCCGGCCGCGATGCTTCCCGTGCCGGTCAGCGTGCCGATATCCAGCAGGATGCTGCCGCCGCTGCCGGATGTATTGTTCTGCACGCCGTTGGCCAGAATAGCCCCGTCGATCTGTGCGGACGCGGCCGTGACCTGGATCACGCCGCCGCCGCTGCCGCCGGGGTTGTCACCGTTGTTGAACGTGCCGCCACCCGAGCCGGGAACGGTCGGCAGGCGATAGTCGCCGTAGGGCAGGTTGGTCGCGGCACCGGGGGCTGCGAAACCCCAGCCGCCGTACGTGCCGCCGGCGTTTCCCACCGCGCCGCCCACCGTCGTGTTGCCCACCGTGTAGCCGCTCAGATAGCCCTTGCCGGAAACGTCGATTCTCGACGTGCTGTCGATCCACAGACTGTCGGTGATCGTCCAGTCGAGTTGGTACTCGGCGGTGGCGGTTGCAGCGCTGTGGGTGACGGTGGCGCCGCCGAGGATCTCGACCGCGCTGAAAGCGTGCGCGCCGTCAAGCGTCGCGTTAACGCCCCACACGACCAGGGCCTGGCCGTCGAAGGTCGCATCGTTCGCGGCGACCGTCAGCGCGTTGGCGACCAGCGCCGCCTGATACGCGTCGGCCGGTTCGCCCGGCGTGCCATCCTGGTCCTGGTTCATCAGCCGGCCGTCGGCGGCCTGGACGTTCGGCCCCACGCTCAGGCGGTACGTCGCCAGGCCGGTCAGTCCCGTCAAGTCGATCTGGTAGCGGTCGGCGGCCAGTTGACTGAGCCCCTTGGCCGCCAGGCTGCCGCCCGGTCCGCTGACGCTGACGTCTGCGAGCTGAAACGTGCCAGCCAGCACGGGCTGACTGAAAGTGACTTCCACCGTGTCGAACGGATGCCCGCTTCCGCCGGTGGGCGTCAAGCGGGTCACGTACAGGTCGCCCGCCAGCAACATACGCTGCTCCAGGCGTTCGATCGTCAGCCGCGTCCCACGTTCCCGGCGGCGGCTCGAATTGCTCCGGCTCCGGCGACGCGGCCTGCCGGACGATCGCTGCGGCCTGGCTCCCGACCACGAGGTGTGAACGAACGCGCCCATCGGATGTCTCCCCTTGTTGACTGGCGGCCGTGGCAGACCGGAGGCTCAAGCCGGATTCCCATCACCAGATGGAAACTGATATCATTGGACGGCGGCGCCAGCGCCGCTGGCAAGTCGCCTGTGACGAAAGGGGGGGTAACTTGCCAGTGTCGTCGCGGTGACCAAGGGCATACTTTCTTCCGTTTTCAGCAAGGGTTGAGCAGCGATGAGTACAAGTTCACGCCGGAGTTTCTTCAAGCAAGCCGTGGGGCTGGGCGCTGTGGCGCTGGCGGCCCGTTCGTGGACCGTACGGGCGGCCGAACGCAAGCCAGGCAGTGACATGGCGTTCGGCATGGTCACGTACCAGTGGGGCGCCGATTGGGACCTGCCCACGCTGATCGCCAACTGTACGCAGACGAACGTCCTGGGCGTCGAGTTGCGAACGACCCACGCCCATGGCGTCGAGCCGCAGTTGACCGACGGCCAGCGGCGCGAGGTCAAGCAGCGGTTTGCCGACAGTCCGGTCACGCTGGTGGGGTTGGGCAGCGCCGAGGATTTTCATCGGCCCGAGCCCGGGGCGGTCGAGAAAGCGATCGAGAGCACCAAGGCGTTCGTCAAATTGAGCCATGACGTGGGCGGCAGCGGCGTCAAGGTCCGCCCCAACGATTTGCCCAAGGGAGTCCCGCCAGAAAAGACCATCGAGCAGATCGGCAAGGCCCTGAACGTCGTCGGCGCGTTTGCGGCCGATTACGGCCAGCAGATCCGCTTGGAAGTTCACGGCGGCTGCGCCCGACTGCCGGTCATCAAGCAGATCATGGACATCGCCACGCACCCGAACGTCGCCGTCTGCTGGAACTCGAACACCGCCGACCTGCAGGACCCCGGCCTGGAGCACAACTTCAATCTGGTCAAAGACCGCTTTGGCCAGACGGTCCACGTCCGCACCTTTACCAGTCCCGACTATCCGTGGCAGGACTTGATCTCCCTGCTGGTCAAGCTGGATTATCGCGGCTGGGTGCTGCTCGAAGCCGGCACCAAGGTCGACGATCGCGTCCAGGCTCTGGCCGAACAGAAGGCCATGTTCGAGGCGATGCGGGCCAAGGCCCAAGGCTAGCGCGGCGTCCCGGCTGACGAGGGGGAGTGGGTGCCTGGGGTCGAGCCACGAGGTACGAGTGGCGAGCCCCCAGTTTTCGGCTCTGGGGGCTCGCTGCGCTCGACCCCAGGCACGCCAAGCTCGCCGACCTTGGCGACGACCAGCGTGATATCGTCATGCGGCTTGCCCGTCCCCAGGTAACGGCGGACGGCGGCGTACACGGCGTCGATGATCTCGGCCGCCGGCCGATCGCGGTGGGCGCGAACGACGTCCAGCGCCCGCTCGATGCCGAACAGCGGCTCGTCCGGGCAATGGGCCTCGGTCAATCCGTCCGTATAGAAGAACACCAGGTCGCCGTCCGCCAATTGCAGCGGCAGGCTGACGGCGAACTCGAAGTCGGGCAGGAGCGCCAGCGGCACGCTGGCGCTGTCAAACTGGCCTTTGATTGCCCCGGAGGCGTCGAGCACGTATCCCGGCGGGTGGCCGGCATTGACGCACGCGAGCGTTCGCGCGCGAGGATCCAGGCGGCCGGCGATCAGCGTGACGAACATCTCCCCGCCGGTGCCCTGATACAAGCGGGCGTTCAACGTCTTCGCAATCTTCGGCAGATCGCTGGAGATCTCGGCCAACGAGTGAAAGCGGGCGTGGAGCGAGGCCGTGATCATCGCCGGCCCGACGCCGTGCCCGCTGACATCGGCCAGGGTCAAGACCAGCGAGCCATCCGGCAGCCAGAGATAGTCAAAATGGTCTCCGGCGGCAAAGTCGGCGGCATAGCAGCGGCCGGCAAGCTCGAAACCGGGCACGGCGGGCGCTGCCTGGGGCAGCAACTGCCGCTGGATCTCGGCGGCGGCCATGAGCTGGACTTCCTGCTTGCGCAAGGCTTCTTCGGACCGCTTGCGGTCGGTCAGGTCCAGGTGGGACCCGACCATCCGGTAGACGTTGCCGTCCGCGTCCCGCACGGCCGCGCCGCGGGCCAGGATCCAGCGGTAGTTTCCGTCCTTGTGCCGCAGCCGGTGCTCGAGTTCGTACTCGGGCCGTTGGTTCGTCAGGTACTCGCGGATCGTCGCCAGCGCCCGCTCGCGATCGTCCGGGTGCAGGCGGTCTTTCCATTCCGCAAAATCGTCCTTCAATTCGTGTTCCTGGTAGCCCAGCATGCTCTTCCAACGCGGCGAGAAAAACACCGCGTTCGTCCGCAGGTCCCAGTCCCAAATGCCCGCGTCCGTCCCGCGGACCGCCAGGTCAAACCGCTCCTGGCTGTCCCGCAAAGCCCGCTCCGCCAGCTTCCGCTCCGTGATATCGCGCACCGAGCAGAAGACGAACAGGCCCTCCTCCGTCTGCATCGGCCCCAGGGCGATCTCGACGGGAAACACCAGACCGTCCCGGCGGCGCGCCGAGAGCTCTTGCCCCGCCCCCATCATGCGGATCCGCGGCGCCGCCTGGTATCGGTCCACGTGCTGGCGATGGCCGTCCCGATGCCGCTCCGGGATCAACATCTCGATGGATTGGCCGAGCAGCGCGCCCGGGGGATAACCGAACACGCGTTCCGCCGCCTCGTTCGCCAGCACGATCACTCCGTCGTGCCGCGTCACGAGCGTCGCATCGGGCGTCGAATCCAAGAGCTTGCGGAACCACCTCTGCAATCGCTGCCGCTCCGTGATCGCGTTCCGCAACTGCCTCCGCGACCGGGCGGCGACCACCGACGCCGCGCGCAGCTGGGCCACGATCCCGGCCACGGCCAAGCCGGTTACGGCGTACACGTTCATGAAGACCTGGACGTCGAACAGCGACTGCAGCAACTCGCTCCGCCCCGCGACGCCGGCCCCCCGGAACGTGCCGGAGACAACAGCTGCTCCCAGCAGCAACGTGCTCGTGGTGAGTTCCGGTAACTCGAACCGCAACGCCACCCAGATCAAGAGGATCATCGGCAAGTAGACCAGGTTCTCGGCCCAGCGACCTGGCAGCCGACCGCCAAACACCCCCTGGCCAACCAACAGGACGCAGAGGAACAACAACAGCAATTCCGGCCAGCGGTCCGGGTCCGACAACCGCCAGCCGCGTTGGCGGTACGCCAGGACCAGGGGGACCAGGATCAGCAGACTGGCCAGGTCACCCAGCCACCAAGTCCACCAGTTCGCCGCGACTTGCGGCCCCCGCGCCAAGCCGACCGCCCACAGGCAGGCCGCCCCCACGCTGGCCGCGACGGCGCAGGCAGCCGCGGACGCCGCCGCGAACAGGACCGTCTCGCACACTTTGGCAAACGGCGCATCCAGCGCCAGCGTGCGCCGGATCAGGCAGCACGCCAACGCCGCCTCGCCCGTATTGCCCACGGCGATCAGCGCGGCGGCCAGCGGGGACAGCCCCGTCGTCAAGTTGGTGATGACGGATGCGATCCAGACGGCCGGCCAGACTCGGCAACCCAGCAGCAGCAGACCGGCGACCGCCAGGCCTGCCGGGGGCCAAATGACCGTGGCGTTGCCCGGCGGAATGGCCACCGCCAAACCCGCTTGAGCCGAGGCTAGATAGCCGGCGATCAAGATGCCGGCCCCCGCCGCATAACCCGGAATGCGGGCCCAGCGGCTCGGCGTTGCGCTCTGCGCTGTCATCCGTCATTCTCCCACGCTTGGACTCGTTGCCGGAGTCGAGGCCCCAGCCGAGCCCTCCGCGACGAATCTGGCTAGATCTGCCACACAGACAAGACAAGACTTCAGACAAGGAGATGTACCCGCGCAAATCTTTGGTGCTGCGACGCCGGGGGCAATCCCCTGAACGGGGTCAGTGCCCCCTCTCGGCAGCAGGCTCTTGACCGCAGAGCCGAAACGGCTGGGACGCCCAGCTGGGACGCTTAGGGGCGTTGCACCGTGGCGGGCTCCGGGCATAGGATAGGAGCCAAGGCCGCGTTCACTTATTTCACGAACGGTGCGGAGACGGGAAATCTGACCAGAGGTGCTTGCATGTACGAATTGCGAATGGGTTTCAGACTGCTGGTCTGGGGAGTCGTGTTGGTTCCGGCGTTGTGCGGCTGGGCGAGCGAGCCGGCCGATGGCGACCAGCCGAAACGAACGCCGGATTCCGTGTACGTCCCCACGCCGGATGATATCGTCGTCAAGATGCTGGAAGTGGCTGGCGTCACCAAGAACGATGTGCTGTACGACCCCGGTTGCGGCGACGGCCGAATCGTGGTCACGGCGGCCAAGAAGTACGGCTGCCGCGGCGTCGGGATCGAGCTTGACCCCAAGCTGGTCCGCGACGCGCGGACCAACGCTGCGCGGAATCACGTCGAACGGTTGGTGCGAATCCGCGAGGATGACATTTTCGCCGTGGACTTGAGCGAGGCCACCGTCGTCACGCTGTACCTGCTGCCGTGGATGAACGCCAAACTGATCCCGCAGCTGCAGAAACTCAAGCCTGGCACGCGGATCGTCGCCCACGACTACGGCTTCCAGGATCGGGTCGAGGAACCGGACAAGATGATCACCGTCAAGTCCAAGGAAGACGCGGTCGAGCACTACATCTACCTTTGGACCGCGCCGCTGAAAGTCAAACCCGCAGCGGATTGACCCTGTCGACGCGAATCTGCCGCCCCTGCCGTTTCGCAAACCCGCAAAAGATTGCGGCTTTTCCCCTTGAACGCCTCCGCACCGATTCAGACTGCGGTGGCGACCCTGGCGGCTCGGGCCTCGACCAGCGGCGGGGGTGCGGACTCGGGAGTGGATTACACCGAGTTCAGGGTGAGTGGATTCAGTTGGCAACCTCGATCCAGAAACCCACGCTCAAGCTCACCGCAACTCCCGCACCTCAATGTCCTTGAACCGAATGAGCAGCTCGTTGCCGGGGTGGATCTGCAGCCCGATATGCCCCTGGATGCCGACGTTCCGGCGGCGATGGATTTCGTCATCCAGCCGTCCCGCTCCATCGTAGTCGGCGATGGTAACTCCGTTGACAACCGTTGTGATCCTGGTTCCCCGGCAGATCACTTGGACCTGGTTCCAGACGTCCCGCTCATCGGCGTGCAACCAGTTCGATCCCTGGGGAGCGTGTTCCGGCTTGGCGTTGGCCGGCTTGCCTACGTTGGGCCACAGCCAGACCTGCACACCTCTCGTCTCGTCGTAGATGAAGCCATTTCGCCACGTGCCGGGCGGGTTGATATCCACCTGGGGACCGTCGAGCCAGCCCGCCTCGTCGTCGTACCGGCTGCGGAGTTGGATGCCGCTGTTGCCTGTGGTCTTGCTGTAGGTCTGGACCTGTAGCCGGAGCGTGAAATCGCCATACTCCTGTTCCGTCAGCAGCCAGATGTAGTGGTGCTTGCTGCCGGGTGGTGTTTCGGCGGTGAGCGTGCCGTCCACGACCTTCCAGTATCCAGTCTTGTCCTGGTCAGCCGGTCGGCACTTGACGACCCAGCCAGCCAGGTTCTGGCCGTTGAACAGCTTGGTCCAGCCCGCCTCGCCGCCGATCGCTTCAGCGGCCTGGGGCCAGGGGCAGGCTATCAACAGCGTCAGGCATGCGGCAAGTCGGATCATGGTTCTTCTCCGGGGCGTTTGGCAAAACCGTAATCTTACCCGCTCTGCAAACGTTCGGCACCAGCGTGGCTCCGTCGGCTGCAAGGCGCGCGAAGGGAAGCGGGAGGAATGGGGCTCTCGCGGCTGATCCTCCGATCGGCTCACCCGCTGCCCAGGGCCGGCATGATCGGACGCCGCCCCGTCATCCCTGAAGCGCGGCTGGGCGGCGGTACTGCTGGACTTGGCGGCGCGTCTCCTGGCGGACCCGGCGGGCGGACAGCCAGAGGTGGAGCCGATCGCTGAGGAACACAGCCAGCCAGACCAGCACGATGACCAGCATCAACCACTGCCAGACGGCGGGACGGCTCAGGACCTGCAGCACCTGGGACCAGGCGACGGACAGGTTGCCCTCGTCCAGAATCCGCCGCGAGAGCCAGGGCACGACGCCGTACAGGACGGCCGAACTGATCAAGGCCAGCAGGGCCCACCAGCGGCGCGGCGTGACGACCAGCCACAGCGTGTGCTCGCAATCCTCCCGGCCGTCGCCGTATTCCAGCCGGGCCACCAGCGGTTCGTGCCGCGACCACCACAAGCCGGGCAGCCGCGCCGCGTCGTCGTCGCGGGCGAACTGCAAGTCATAGCGGGTGACGGTCCGGCCGTCTTCCGCCAACCGGTGCTCCTGGTCGTTGGCCCGCCGCAACGGGCCGGCGACCAGCGACACGCCGCGCGGCTCGTCGCCGTCCCCGTCCACGGCGATCTCCAATTGGTAATGGCCGCGGGGCCGCAGCTGACAGCCCCAGGCCGACTGGCGCACGGGCCGCTTGTCCGCGGCCTGGATGATCCGGCAGCGCCGCGCGGCCCGCGGCTGCAGGCTGACGGGCATCGACCACCGCGCCGGACGGCGGGCCAGCCAGGGAGAACCTAGATTCGCGGTATTCATGGTGTTCAGGCAGCGGAAAGACTGGGGTCGGAAGGGTTCGCCGGCGCCAAGTCCGCCAGCAAGTAACCGGTACGTTCGAGCACAAAGCCAGCCGGCGATTCCGCGGCCGGCAGCCCGGCCGTGTATTGGCTGAGCCATTCCGGAAAGGCGAGCAGCCAGGCCAAGTCGGTCAACGGCAATTGGCACAGTCGCACGGGACGTCCTGTCGCCAGCCGGTCCCAGGTCTGCTGCGTCGCGGGCGGCAACTGTCGGCCCTCGGCGCCTCCCGGCGAAACGGGCCACAGCACGATCAACTGGTCGGCCAAGGGCGGCCGCTGGTCGAGCGCCGAGAGCTTGACCTCCAAGTCCTTGGGCATCGAGCGGCGTTCGCCGAGAATGGGCCCCAACGCCACCCGCGCGGCGCGGCCCTGCTCGTCCCGCCAGGTGGCCAAAGTCACGGACCCAAACGCCGGGTGATCGCCGAACGTCACCGCCGAGCGGACTTCGCTCAGCCGCCAGCCGTGGATCGTCTGGCCGATCAGCTGTTCGAGCCACCGCCCCAGCCCGGTGTGCAGCTCCTGGGCCAGCGATGTCCGCCGCGACGCCTCCAGCCTGCGCCGGCCACTGGCCGCGGCGTCTTCCCAAGTCTGCCGCAGCACGTCGCCCGCGCGTTCGGCTTCCCCGGCCGGCGGCGCCGCCGGCAACGGTTCGGGGGCGGCCGCGAGCGGCGTCCGCTGACTCTCCGGCAACACCAGCTCGTCGTAGCGGTCCCGCAAGCGGAGCAGCGCGGTCCGCAACACGTCCGCGCCCGCCGTCGCGATCTGGCGGACTTCCTGCGGCGAGAAGGGAAAGCTCGCTGCGAGCTGATCGGCGTGCGGCGCGCGGGCCAACAGCGGAGCCATCCGCCGCTGGACGACTTGCGCGATCTGCTCGGCGTTCGGCGGCATCAGCTCCAGGTCCCACACGCACCCGTAATCGCGGACGCGGACGCCTTGCCGCAACCGGTGCTGGGCGAACTGGGTGATCGCGCCGCTGAATTGCTTCCACAGTCCGTCTTCGACGAACAGCACCAGCAGCAACCCGCGAGTCTGGTCGATGGTGTGCGCCAACCCGTTGAAGAAGCTCTGCGTGGTCTGCTCATCCACGGGACCGCGCGGCGCCAGCAGCCGCTCCATGTTGTCCAGTCCAAACACGATCGGGACCTGGACCGCGGCGAGTGTTTCGGCCAGCGTCTGCAGCAGCAGCGTGACCACGTCGGCCCGCGCGGGCGGCAGGGCGGCCTCGGGTTGGGCAAAGTCCTGTTCCAGCAGTGCTGCCAGGCGGTCGAGGCGGTTGTAGAGCGCCAGTTCGCTGAAGGCCAACAGCACTTCCCGCCGCAGCCGAACGGCTGCCCCGCTGCCGATCTCCGTACGGTCGACATGCCGCGTGACCAGGGCCTCGGCTGCGGCGGCGCTCAGGCCATGACGAGCACCGAGCGCCTCAAGCGGCGTCTCGCTCGCGCCCGCCGCCAGTGCATCCAGCAGCGCCTCCCGATCCGCCTCGCGGCGTTTGACGCCCGGCGAGAAGATCGTCCCGCCTGCCGGCGGCCGGGACCATTCGAGCCACTCCGGGAGATTCAGCGCGGCGACCGCTTCGCCCAGCAGCCGCCGCGCCAGTTCCCGGGCCGCCCAGCGCAGGCGGGCCGAGGCATCCGGCTCCTCCGTCGACAACAGCGTCCGCACCAATTCGGTCAGCAGGTACTCGGGAAACGGAAACGCCGGGTCGTAGTACCGCGGGCAGACCCAGATCTCCGGAGTGGGCGTGCTGCGCTGGCGGAGGACGTGCAGCAGGTGCGTCTTGCCGCTGCCCCGGACGCCGCGCACGACCAGGGCCCGCGTCTCGTGCAGCTGCCGCCGCGTGCGGTAATCCGGACTGCGGAACTTGTCGATCGCCCGGCAGACCTGTTCGTACTGGTCGCCGTGAACCTCGGCCACGTGGCAGTCGGAGAATTCGTGCGCCGGCTTGTCCGGGACGACGCACGCGTCGAACGGATTATCTTCGCCCCGCAGAAAGCGGATCGCTTGTTCCTCAAACACCTTCGACATAGTACATGATCTCTCGGCCGACGAGCAGCGCGTATTGAGGCTCCGCCAACTGGTACATCGCCTGGGTGAAAGGAGTTAGCCGAAGCTGTCCGCGCTCGGCCAGTTGCCGGACCAGATCATGGAACGCGCCCAAGGTGAGCGTCGGCTGCCGCGACTGGGCAAAGCGGAACAATTGCGGCAGGTCCAGCGGCCGCAACGAGGCTTGGCGTTTGTGCTGCTGCAGATGCTGCACCACCGCCGCGCCCAGGTCCACAGACTGGGCGGCCGGGGCCGGGCGGGCGGCCGGTGAAACGGCGGGCGGCTCGGCCTTGCGCGCGGCCTCCTGCGCCGCGGACGCGGCGGCGAGCAGCTTCTGGATATCGGGCGGCTGCAGGCGGGCCGCGGCGTTCTGCATGGTTTCCTGCAGCCGGGCCACTTGCTGCTGGATGCGGGCCAGCGTCTGCTGGCAATCCGCGCTGGATTGAGCCAGCCGCGTGATGCCGTCCTGGGTGGCTGCCAGCAGCTGGCGCAACGGAGCGTGCTCCAGCAGGTACGCGATCCCGGCCGGCGCAATGCCGTACAGCGCCGTGACCTTGGCTTTCGCTCGCTGTTCGCCGCACTGGGTGAGCAAACCCAAGTCCAGGCAGCGTTGCCCCGCCGCTTTGGCCGCCGCGCCGGACCCCTGGAAGATCCCGGGACTGGCTTTCGAACCTCCGGTCAACTTCCGCGGATTCGGGTCCGCCAAGGCCCGGTCCAACGCTTCCAGAATCAATTCCTCCGCACTGACGGATTTCGCCATCGTCGTCGCCTCCTTGCCCCCTAGTGTGCTCAACCTGCCCGCAGATTTCCAGAGGCCAACGCCGTGGATCGGCAAGGGACTCGAAACGCCTGATGAAAGACCAGGGTGTTCCTGGTCACGACTATCCCAGACTGCCTTGACTCCCCCGCTTGCGGGATGGTCGGACGCGGTAGCGGCCGGGGAGCGGCCGGGGAGGGCAGTCAACACCCGCTGCATTCGCTATTCTATGAAGTCCCGGTGGCCGCTGCGGCCGACTGCCTCGCCGCGGCCTGTTTCAACATCTCCAGTGAAGGAACTGTCGCATGCGTACCGTTCGAGTTTTCGCCTGCCTGCTGATCTGCCTTGCAAGTTCATCTGCCCTGCCGGCGGCCGAACCGGTGAAGATCATCCCCGACGTGGTCTACGGTCACAAGTTCGGAATGGCCTTGACGTTCGACGTCTTCCAGCCGCAGGCAGACGCCAACGGGGCCGGCGTGCTGTTCATGGTCAGCGGCGGATGGTACTCGACTTGGCAGCCGCCGGAAAAATCCCAAGGCATGTTTCAGCCGCTGACGGACAAGGGCGTGACCAGCCAACTGCTGGAAATCGCCGGCGCCGGGCACGGTTTCGGCGGCGAGGACGCGACACGGGCGACCGGGGCCCTGGTCGCCTGGTTCGAAAAGCACCTCACGAAAACACCCGCGGCCGACTCCCGTGGAACGCAGCCGTAATCAGTTCCCCAGCAGCCATTGACGCGCGAACGCCTCGGCCAACAGGCGGTTCGGAAAGGGGTGGACGGCGGACTGGGCTGCCGGACGTTGCGATTCCGGCAACTGCTCGGACATCTCCCGCCGCCAGCGGTCGGCCTGCTCGGGAATGTGAAATACGTTGGCGTCCCGCAGGGCCCGGCCGCTGGCCGAAGGGACTGCGATGACGGCGACGAAATGCGGCCACTCGGCGAACGGGTCCGTATAGGGCAGAGACTTCAAATGCAGGATCAGGCAGCGTTCGATCTCGGCCAGGTCCTCGCCGAAGCAGGCTTTGAATCGCTTGACGTTCTCCGTTAACACGCCCGGCGGCACCACGCGGCCGGGAGATTCGAGCGGTCCCAAGCGGCTGGCTTGCCGCAGGCAGTCGTGGAACGCGGCCCGCTGGTTTTTGGCCAGATAGGCCGTGAGCGCCCAGGCCGCGGCGTAGCCAGTCGAGGTCAGGCGGACAGCCCCGACCGTCTGCGCGACCAATTGGCCATCGGCCTCGTCAGCGGTCCGGGTCTTGAGCCACTGCTCCAACTCGAACAGCCGCAGGTCATTTTCCTGCCCGACGCCCTTCCATTTCAACTGCCGATCCGTCGTGGTCGGGGCAAAGAACTCCGCCAAGCCCTCGTTCAGCCACATCGGCCAGATGGACAGCCGCTGCTGCACGCCGATGTTGTGCAGAATTTGATGGGCGCCCTCGTGGGCGATCGTCGCGATCGCTTGCGCCGTGGCCAACTCGGGCTTGATCCGCCACAGTTTCGACTCTTCGTACAGCACCACGTGATTCGACAGGACGTCGTAGTAGGCGACCGTATCCTCCGGCATGCGGCGGAACTGCTGGAACTCGGCGGCCGTGCGGAAGATGATCACGACCAGGGGAACTTCCGGCGGCGCGACGGGGATTTCCTGGGCCCGGGCGTAACCGACCATGCCCCGGAACATGGTCTCCAGGATCCGGCTGGTCGCCTCGGCAAACAACTCGCTGCAGTTGTACAGATACAGGTAATGCCGTGTCTCTTTCGACTGGAAACCGGTCAGGCGGGAGGCCCGCAACCGGTCGGCCAGGGCCGCTTTGCTCGCCGGCTCGAACGGCTGCTCGGTCGGTTGGGCGCCGTCCGCGGCGCGCTTGACTAACTGGCCGTCCGGCAGCAGCACCACGCGTGTGTCGCCGACGTTCACCAGGACCTTGCCCACGACCGGGGTCCCCTGGTCATCCACCGTGGCCACGCATTGCCCCTGCCCCGGTACAACCGGGCCGGGAGCGATGTCCAGGCCGAACATCCGCAGCGCGGAGCCGACTTCATTGAATTCGTCCGCTCCGGAGGCCGCCCATCCGACCGCGAGCAGGAACGCGAGGCTGCCGATGCCGGTCATGAGTCCTCCCAACCTGACTGCTGACTGGGCTTCAAATCGTACCGGCGGATCTTGCGGTCCAGGGTCGAACGTTCGATCCCCAACACGGCTGCCGTCCGGCTCTTGTTCCATCCCTCCGCCTTCAACGTCGACAGGATGTGCCGCCGCTCGACCTCGTCCAAGGTCAGCGGTTCGTACCGGGCGATGGGCAACGGCGCCTCCCAGGAATCGCTGGAGGGCGCCAAATTGGAAAGTGTCAGATCTTCGAGTTCAATGCGGTCGCCGCGGGACAAGACCACCGCCCGCTCGATCACGTTTCGCAGTTCGCGGACATTGCCGGGCCAGGGGTACTTCTGCAGTTGTTCCAGGGCCTCCGGAGTGAATCCGCGGAGCCGCTTCCCCGTTTCGTTGTTGAACCGGTCCAGGAAATGGGTCGCCAACTCGATCACATCCTGCGACCGTTTCCGCAGCGGCGGGACGACGATCTCGACCACGTGCAGCCGGAAGTACAAGTCGCGGCGGAATTTGCCGTCGGCGACGTCTTTCTCCAGGTCGCGGTTGGTCGCCGCGATCACCCGGACGTCAACCTTGATGGATTGGTTCCCACCCACGCGCTCAAAGGGGTGTCCCTCCAGGACGCGCAGGAATTTGGCCTGGATGGACGGACTCATCTCGCCGATCTCGTCCAGCATCAGGGTGCCGTGATGCGCCGCCTCGAACTTGCCGATCTTGCGATCGGTGGCCCCGGTAAACGCGCCCTTTTCGTGGCCGAACAACTCGCTTTCCAACAGCGTCTCGGACAGGGCCGCACAGTTCAGGCAGACAAATGGCCCTTTCTTGCGCGGGCTGGAGAAGTGGATGGCGCGAGCGACCAATTCCTTGCCCACACCGCTCTCGCCGCGGATCAGCACGGTGGCCCGGTTGGGCGCCGCCTGGCCGATCGCCTGGTGCAACCGCTGCATCATCTGGCTGCTGCCCACGATTTCGCTGTCGGCTCCCAGTTGCTTGCGCAGCAGGGCCACTTCGCTCTGCGTTTGCGACAGATTCTCCGCCAACTCCTGCTGGCGGCTGAGGTTTTTCAGGGCCAACGCCACATTGTCAGCGACCGCCAGCGAGAACTCGAGATCGTTCGGATCGAGCGTGCGGTTGGCGCTGGTCGAGTACAGGTGGATCAGGCCGACGACCTTGCCGTCCTGGCGGATCGGCGAGCAGATGACGCTGGTGGACTCGATTTCGCCCTTGCTGTTCCGCGTCCCGAGGGTGAGGTCGTCCTGGATATTGCGAGCCAGGACGGCTTCTTGTTCGCGAAGCACGGTTTCGGCCAAAAAACTGGAGATGCGATGGTATTTCACCGTCGGTATCGAACGCGACGAGACCACGTGCAGGTCGGCGGCGGTCAGCGCCTCGTCCAGCCTCCGCGGACCCAGCAGCAGCGAACCCGCGTCGCACCGCGTGCCCTCGAACAATCCGTCCAAGGCCAGCCGCGCGACCGACTCGATGTCCGTCTGGCTGGCCAAATTAAACGCCAGCCGGCACAGCTGCGTGGCGGCTTCGCCCAATTGGGGCACACCGGAGGGCTCGCGGCCCGCCGGCTGGAGCAGGGTTGTCTTGCCACGACGATGGGTAATCTGGGTAGTTTCCGGGCTCTCCAGCGGCTGGAAATCGCCGGTGTCCGCAACCACGACGCTGGACACCGTTTCCTCGCCCGGTTCGGCGGTCAGGCCCGGCTTGGCGCTGCCTTCGGCGAACGCTTTGCTCAAGTCATATACAAATGCCATTTGGCAGTTGGCAATCCGAACCACGTCGCCCTCGGACAGCGGAACGTCGCCCGTGACCTTCTGTCCGTTCAGCAGCGTGCCGTTGCGGCTGTCCAAGTCCCGCAGCGTCCACTGGCCTTGCGACGAGAAGATCTCCGCGTGATAGCGGCTGCAGCGTTCATCTTTGACGATTACCTGATTAGTCGGGGCACGGCCGACCGTCATCGTCCGCCCAGGTGTCAGACGCGACACATCGGACCATTTGGAGCCCTCACGAATGACGAGATAGGCGAGCATCAATCTTCCTGCTGGCTGGCCGAAATCACCTTTTCTTGCATTTATTCCCTGCCACGATTATATTTAGGTTACACGAAATCGGTGGCCGTGACGATCGTTTGCCACAGGCAAAATGATGCGATTTGACTGCCCGCTGGGAAAAGAACGCCTCCCCGCAGGTAACCGCCGCCAGTTTTCGGGACTTCAGGGGCTTTCCAGGAGACCATCACACATGTCGCAGTTCTCGGTTCGGCCATTCCTATTCGCCAACTTGGCTCTGGCGCTGGCCGTCTTCGTGCTTCCCGCCACAGCCTGGGCGCAGTTCAACTGGGGCAACCAGCGGTCCGTCGGTGGTATCGTGGTCGATGCTGACGGCGTGGCTCGGCTTCCTCTGCCGGCCGAACGCCAGGAAATCCTGGCCCAGCTGCGGGCTCAGCCGGATCAAGTCCCGGCTGGGTTGAAGCAAAATGCCCAGTTCCGCAAAGTATCCCTGCGGGCCCTGGAAGCCGCCTTGGCCGAAGCGGCCAGCAGCGGAGGCGATCTGCCGGACGGCGTGTTGTACCTCGCCGGCCTGCAGCGAGTCCAGTACATCCTGGTCTACCCCGAGCAGAACGACATCGTGCTGGCCGGCCCCGGCGAAGGCTGGAAATTCAACGAGAACGGCGATGCGATCGGCGTTACGACGGGCCTGCCGGCCGTCCGGCTGGACGACCTGCTGGTCGCCCTGCGCACCGTTGAAGCGGCGCGAACGGAGGGTATTTCCGTGTCGATCGACCCGACCGCCGAGGGGCGGCAACGGTTCGAACAGTTCATGAGCACTCAGCGGACCTTTAACGAATCCGTACTGAAACCGGCCGCACTGGCCTTGGGACCTCAACAGGTAACGCTCACCGGAGTTCCCTCGGACAGCCATTTTGCTCGGATCCTGTTCGCCGCCGACTTTCGGATGAAACAGCTGGCGATGAACCTGGACAAGGCCCCCATCCGCGGCCTGCCCAGCTATCTGGACATGCTCAAATCCAAGGGCCAACTGCCGGGCAGTGCGATTCCGCGGTGGTGGATGGCGTGCAACTACGAGCCGCTGGCCCGCAGTGATGATCGGCTGGCCTGGGAACTCCGCGGCCAGGGCGTGAAAGCCATGACCGAGGACGAATTGGTGGCCGCGGACGGAACCGTCCAGGGCACCGGCCGAGCCGACCCGACGGCCAAGCAGTGGGCCGACCTGCTGACGAAGCATTACCCCGATTTGTCGCCTAAGGACCCAACGCTGGCCCAGTTGCGGAACCTGATGGATCTGTGTGTCGTCGCGGCGGTCATGCAACGCGAGGACCTGGTCAGCTTGGCGGGCGGCAAGGGCTTTTCGCTGCTGGCCAGCCCCGACAGCAAGCTGGCGGTCGGCCAGTTGCCGGCGCCGAAGACGGTCGAGCCGAAATGCAGCTTCGTCAAGGTTGGCCGCAACTACGTGATCACGGCCTCCGGCGGCGTGCAGATCGAGTCGTGGGAGGTGGCGAGCAACAGCGTGGTTGCCCCGCAATTGAAGTCCGTCCACTCGGAAGGCGCGCCCGCCGAAGGCAAGGCGTGGTGGTGGAACTGAGTCAGTTGCCGCCCCGCAGATTGACGAACCGCACCGATTTCAGACCCTCAGCCGCCCGGGCAAAGTACTCGTCCACATAGGGCGGCTGGGGTTGCGGTGGTGCCTCGGCGGACTTGAACAACACCAGTTCGTCAGCGTCCAAGACTGTCGCGATCCGCGCGGCGATCGAGTCCGTTGTCACATGCCAGCCGTGTGGCAACGCCGGCGGGGGCAGCTGGGCTTCCTGCCGCTGCAGGAAGTCGACTGGACCAAAAACAATCGGCGGACCCGCCGCGCGTCGTTGTACCCGCTGGCACAACCGCTCCCAGTCCCGCTCGAGGCAGGCGTCCGGCAAGATGGCTGCCAGCAGGCGGGACGAAGCGGCCAGCACATCGATCGCCAGCCAGTGCGCCGCCTCGGCGCCCAGCCCCCACGTCCGATCGGCCTCGCGGATCACGTCGGCCAGTTTGCCCCCGCCCGCGAGCAGGATGTTGACGGCGGGAGTCTGCGCGGCCAGCCAATCGCGAAACGCCTCGGGAAGGGCGGGAAAATCGAACAGGCTGCCGCCGACTTTGATCACCCGCACCGCCAGTTGGTTCATCGAACAGGCTCCTCGCCCAGCAGCGTGGCCAGCGCATAGGCGGTCGCCGCCCGCGAAGCCTCGCGGCCTAAGCGCGCGGCGAGCGATATCACCTCGCCGCGGTGCCCCACTCGAGCCAGGACGCGCCGCGCCAACCAGTCGCCGTGTCCGGACAGGATGACCGTCAACTCGGCATGTAGCCGTGTCTCTCCGCGACGCGGTTCCGGTCTCGGAGCGATCGGGCTACGTGGGGCGGCCAGCCGGCTGGCCACGCGAGCCAGGGCAACGGACACCAACGTCGTCTGCGCTTCGGCTGCTGCCGCCGCCAATTCGCCCGCGTCGTCGGCTCCGAATTCGGTCTCGTCCGCACAGATCACGCGCGCCAGCCGAACACTCGCGGCCGCCCGCGTCGCCGGCCGACCATCCGCTGTCTGCGTGTCCTCCGGCTGTTCCGGCAACTCGCCCAACACCAGGTACACGTCGCGCATTGTGGCGAACAGTTCCTGGGCCACGGGGCAAGTCCGTCCGCGATAGGGGACGCTCCCCACGACCGCGCACACCGGGCTGCGTTCGACTCCCGTGTACACCAGTTCGCCCGCCAGCAAGCGTTGCGTATCGGTACTGCCCTCGGCAACGGGCCGGCCATCGACCAGCGGGATCAGGTCGCACGTGGTGGAACCGATGTCCAGCAACACCGCCGGGCCGCAGGGCGCGTAGCGGCCCGCAAAGCGAGCCAGCGCCGACCAGTTCGAGGCCGCCGCCCGCAGCGGATCGGCCCGCGCCGTGTCGGCATCCACCCACCGGCCGTCGACCAGGTAGATCCGCACCGTTCGTTCGCCCGCGGCGTCGCCAACTGCAGTCAGGATCTGACGCACGCCGGCGGATTTAGAGGGAAAACAGTCGGCCAGTTCGCCCGTCATTGTGACTCCGATCGCGGCGTGCGGAGAGCACGCAGCGAGGATGCCGCGCAGCATCTCGGCCAGCCGCTCGGGGGCTTGCCACAAGGCGAACGGGACGGAGCCGGTGCGGCCGCGACCGTCCGAGTACTTGAGATTCGCCCCGCCGATATCCAACGCCAGGCAGTCAGGCACGGGCTTACACCAACATCGCCGACGAGGGAGGGGATGAATGGTCCGCCAGCACCAAGTCCGGAATCGCGGCCGCCAGCACGTCGTCCACGTGTTCGGCGTAGATGAACTGCATGTCCGCGCGGACCACGTCCGGCAACTCGCGAAGGTCCTTTTCGTTGGCCTTGGGGAGGATCACGCGGCGCATCCCGGCACGATGAGCGGCGAGCAGCTTTTCCTTGATCCCGCCGACGGGAAAGACCAGGCCGCTGAGGGTGATCTCGCCGGTCATCGCCGTATCGCTGCGAGCCGGGCGATCGGTCCACAGCGAGGCCAGCGCGACGGCCATCGTGATTCCGGCCGACGGGCCGTCCTTGGGGGTCGCGCCCGCCGGGACGTGGATGTGCACGCCGTTCTTGTCGAGCCGCTTTCTGTCGATACCCAGTTCGCGGGCGCGGGACATGATGTAGCTGCGGGCCGCCTCGGCCGACTCGCGCATCACGTCGCCCAACTGGCCGGTCAGCCGCAGGTCCTTGCCGGTGGGCTGCAACAGGGCTTCCACATACAACACGTCCCCGCCGGCTTCGGTCCAAGCCAGGCCGGCCGCGACGCCGGGCGGGAGCTGTTTCCGCGCCTTCTCCGGCAGGAATCGCTCCGGGCCTAACATTTCGCCCAAGTCATCCGCGGCGAGGGCCGCCGGTTCCGCGCGGCCCTCGACGACCTGCGTCGCGACCTTGCGGGCGAGCCGACCCAGGGTCCGCTCCAGTTCGCGGACGCCCGCCTCGCGCGTGTAATGCCCGATCAAGTAGAACACCGTCTCGCGGGGAAAGGAGATCTGCTCCGCGGTCAACCCCGCCTCCTTGATCTGCCGCGGAATCAGGTACCGCTCGGCGATCTCCCGCTTCTCGTCGGCGCTATACCCCGGCAACCGCAGCACCTCCATCCGGTCCAGCAGTGGCCCGGGAATGCTGTCCAACGTGTTCGCGGTCGTAATGAAGAACACCTTGGACAGGTCGAAGGGCAGGTCCAGGTAGTTGTCGTGGAAGGCGCTGTTTTGGGCCGGATCGAGGATCTCCATCAGGGCCGCGGCCGGATCGCCGCGGTAGTCGCGCCCCAGCTTGTCAATCTCATCCAGCATCAGCAGCGGATTCTTGACGCCTGCGCGGCGGATCGCCTGGAGGATGCGGCCGGGCATCGCGCCGATGTACGTGCGGCGATGCCCCCGCAATTCGGCTTCATCGTGCAAGCCGCCCAGCGCCAGCCGCTCGAACTCTCGCCCCAGCGCCCGGGCGATCGACTGGCCCAGGGACGTCTTGCCCACCCCCGGCGGACCCACGAAGCACAGGATCGGGGCCTTGGCCTCCGGATTCAGCTTCATGACCGCCAAGTGCTCGACGATCCGCTGCTTGACTTCCTTCAAGTTGAAATGATCTTCGTCCAGGATCGCGCGGGCCCGCGGCAGGTCGAGATTATCCTCGGTCAGCTTGTGCCAGGGCAGTTCCAGCACCAGATCCAGATAGGTCCGCGTCACCTGGTAATCGGCCGCGTTGGGGGACATTCGCTCCAGGCGACGCAGCTCTTTCTCGGCTTCCTTCTTCGCCTTTTCCGGCAGTTCCGCCTCCTCCAACTGCCGCCGCAGTTCCTCGCTTTCCGCCTCCTCGGGACTCTTGCCGCCCAACTCCTCCTGGATCGCCTTCATCTGCTGACGCAGCAGGTACTCGCGCTGTTCGCGACCGATTTCGGTGCTGGCTTGCGAAGCGATTTTGTGCCGCAGTTCGAGCACCTGCAGCTCGTAGCTGAGGAACTCGTGCATCTTCTCCAATGCTTCCTGGCGCGTGGTCGCGGATAACAGCAGTTGGGCCTTGGAAACGTCGATGCTCAACAACGATGCCAGCAGGTACAGTTGCTGCATCAGGTCCTTGGTCTGCGTGACCACGTCGATCAGCGCGACGGGAGTGTGCGAGGCCAGCAGTTCCGAGATCTTGCCGGTAATCTCAAGGACCTCGCGGTGCAACGCATCCACCTCGGTGCTCTTGTCCTTGGGCCGCGGCAACCGGCGGATCTTGACGCGGAGGTACGGCTCGCGGCTTTCGACTTCGCCCAGTTCGACGCGATCCGAGCCAAACACCAGCAGGTGCATGCTGTCGTCTTGACGCTCGATTTTCTTGATCGTCGCCAGCGTGCCGACTTCGTACAGGTCGTCCGTGTCCACTTCGTCGGTCGTCGCGTCCCGCTGCGCGACCACCACAATCATCTTGTCCTCGGCCGCCAACGCGGTGTCGATGGCGGCCAGCGAAGGCTCTCGCCCCACCGACAACGGGAGGATCAAATTGGGAAAGAGCACGCTATTGCGGATCGGCAATACCGGATAGGCCGTTTGCTGCCGCTCTTCGCTGGGCTCCAACTGGTCCTGACGCATGATCGCCGCTCCGTTCTTCTCTGTGTCCGGTCGCGACTTGATCCATGTCCAACAACGACTTCGCGCCGAACGATCGAATGCAGACCCTATCAATTTCGACAGGGTTTCGTCTCGAAAGTTCAAGCATGCAATTTCCGCGCCAAGCGGACAGATCAACTGGGACGCAGTCTTCCGTCATCCAACTCGCACCGCTGTTGGAACAGGCTGGCCAGCTCGGCGCTGTGCGTCACGGCGATCAGGATGGCCCGCTCTTCGCGCTGCAAATCCACGAGCAGACGGCCGATGGCCAAGGCGTTGGTCCGGTCCAGGTTTCCGGTCGGCTCGTCGGCCAGGACCAGTTTCGGCTGGCGGATGAGCGCTCGAGCCACGCCGACCCGCTGTCGTTCGCCGCCTGACAGTTCCGCCGGCCGATGCTCCAATCGCTCGCTCAGTCCGACTCGCGCGAGCAGCTCCCGAGCCCGCGCAACCGTCGCACTGTCCGGTCGCCCCTCGGCCAACGTCGGGATCAGGACGTTCTCCAGCACCGTCAGCTGAGGCAACAGGTGATGATCCTGGAACACAAAGCCCACGTGCCGATTGCGGAACCGGGCGACCTCGGCCTCGCCGAGCTGAAACGGATCTTCGCCATCCAGCGTGACGCTGCCGGCCGTGGGGCGATCCAGAGTCCCCAGGATGTGCAGCAACGTGCTCTTCCCGCTGCCGCTGGGCCCAAGGATCGCTGCATTCTCGCCGGCCTGGCAGGCCAGAGACACGCCCCGCAGGACTGTCAGCGGCTCGCCCCGCGTCGGGAATTGCTTGGTCACGTTGCTGACGACAAGTCCGGACATGGCTCTCCTTCACTCCGCGGCCGCTGCTTCGGGATCGACCGGGGTTAGCAGCGCCAGGCAACCCAGCCCGTAGAAAGTGTACTCGACGTCGGCGTCGGGATCCCAGGCCGCGCCGCAGAATCCGCCGCCGCGTTGCTCCAGGGCCCGCGCGAATCGCAGCGCGGCCGGCGCATCGATCGCTTCCAGTCCATTCAGGTCGGCCAGGGTCACCACGCCGGTGAAGGTGCTCAGCAGGTCCGCGACGGGAATCTTGGTGTTGGCGAGCAGTCCGCCTGCAGCGGTCTGCATTCGGCTCAAGAACCCAATCGTATCGTGCGTCACGTCGTTGTCCAGCGCCGCGAGCAGCCTCAAGGCTCCGATGGCGGCGGCGGTCGGGTTCGTTCCGGCTCGTTTCACGGCGCGGATCTCGCGGAATCCGCCGCCTTCGCAGCGTTGCGACAGCAGGAACTCGACCAGTCGCTCAGGCTGCGCCAGCGGCCGCCCGATCAGCTGCAAACAGAGGACGCACAGGAAGCTGTGGTAGGTGCTGCTCGCCCCGCCTTCTCGGGACTTGGCAAAGCCGCCATCGCCGCGGCGCAACTGCTCCAAGACCGCAGCCACCCCGTCGCGCCAGGCCGGCGAGTGGGCCTGCAAGACGTCGATGCCAGCGGACAGGTCCAGCAACGTCGCGCCATAGATCAACGACAGCAAGTCCAGGACGTTCTGGCTGAGCTGAAACCGGCTGCGAAGATAGTCCGCGGCGCGGTCGGCCGCGGGGCCCGACAACTCGCCCAGCAGGAACAAGCTGCGCAGCGCAAAGCCGGTGTAATACAGGTCGCTACCGCCCTCGCGGCCGGGAAAGCCGCCGTCGCCCTGCTGCAGCGACTTGAGGTAGTCGGCGTGGACCTGCCGGACCGCCTCCGGCAGTTGCAGCACTCCGGCCGCCAAACGCATCGTCAACTGGTGCAAGTAAGGACTCATGCCTGAACCCTACATTGCCACACCGGTAGCTGTCTAGTAGGCTAGTCGTCGCCGTATTCGTCCGCTTCGCCTGCTCGCCGGGCAGGTGAGTGCCTCTTACCCATGAGAACCGGAAACGATGAAACACCGAACGACAACCACTGCCCTCGGTCTCTGCTTGTTGAGTCTCCTGAGTATCGCCGGCATCAGCCGAGCCCAAGCAACCGCCGCCGGACTGCCCAACGGCTCGTTCGAGCAGCAGCGCGACGGCCGACCGGCCGGCTGGCGGACGGAGAAGTGGGGCGGCGACGGCACGTTCGAATACGCTCAGGTCGGCCATACCGGCGAGCACAGTGTGCAGATTTCCTCGACGCAGGGCGCCGATATCGGCTGGGGAGCGACCGTGCCGGTCGAGCCGTTCGCCAAGTACCGCTTGTCGGGCTGGATCAAGACGGAAGACGTCCAGGCCGCCAACGGCCGCGGAGCGCTGTTCAATCTCCACAATCTCCAGCCGGTGGCCACCCGCGGCTTGACCGGAACCAACGACTGGACGCGCGTCGAGGTCGTCTTCGAGACCGAAGAACAGGAGTCGATTCAAATCAACTGCCTGTTCGGCGGCTGGGGACTGGCCACCGGCAAAGCCTGGTACGACGACGTTTCCCTGGAACTGCTGTCCCGCTCGCCGCCGCTGCCGCTGAGCATCTCCATCGACGCAGGGAAGACCGGCGAGCCGATTTCGCCGTACATCTACGGCCAGTTCATCGAGCACCTGGGGCGTTGCATCTATGGCGGGATCTGGGCCGAAATGCTGCTGGACCGCAAGTTCTTTGATCCGGTCGGAGGCAAGGATTCGCCGTGGAAGCCGCTCGGGCCGGCGGAGGCGGTGAAGATGGTTCGCGAAGGGGCGTTTGTCGGCGAGCACACGCCGCGCATCGCACTGGCCAGCGGGCAGGCGGCCGGGATCCGCCAGGCCGGCTTGGGCCTGATCGCGGGCCAGGCCTACGTGGGACGGATCTGGCTGGCCGGCACGCCGGACGCGGGGCCGGTTTGCGTCAGCTTGGTTTGGGGCGACGGGCCGCAGGACCGCCAAACGGTGACCTTGGCCAAGGTTGCCGAGGCGTACGCCAAGACGCCCCTGGAGTTTACCGCCGGCAAGACCACCGACGACGGTCGCCTGGAAATCACGGCCGCGGGCTCTGGCTCGTTCTCCGTTGGCACGGTCTCGCTGATGCCCGCCGACAACGTCCAAGGCCTGCGGGCCGACACACTGGCCCTGCTCAAGGAACTCGATTCGCCCGTCTATCGCTGGCCGGGCGGCAATTTCGTCAGCGGCTATAACTGGCGGGACGGCATCGGCGACCCCGACCGGCGGCCGCCGCGGAAGAACCCGGCCTGGCAGGGCATCGAGCACAACGACATGGGACTGGACGAGTTCCTGGTCTTCTGCCGCCTGCTGAAGACCGAACCGTACATCGCCGTCAACAGCGGACTGGGCGAAGTCCAGGAAGCCGTCGACGAATTGCTGTACGCCAACGGCAGCCCCGACACGCCGCAGGGCAAGCTGCGGGCGGCCAACGGGCACCGCGAGCCGTACGGTGTCAAGTTCTGGAGCATCGGCAACGAAATGTACGGCGGCTGGCAGCTTGGCCACATGTCGCAGGACAAGTATATCGTCAAGCACAACCAGTTCGCCGAGGCCATGCGCAAGGCGGATCCGGCGATCCAACTGATCGCCGTCGGCGATGCGGGCAAGTGGAGCGAAGGGATGCTGCGGCATTGCGCCGATCACATGGACCTGATCAGCGAACACTTCTACTGCCAGGAACGGCCGGGACTGGCCGCCCATGTCCGCCAGATCCCCGATGCGGTCCGGAACAAAGCCGAGGCCCATCGTCGGTACCGCCAGGAACTCGACTCGTTGCGCGGGAAGGACATCCGCATCGCCCTGGACGAATGGAACTACTGGTACGGCCCGCACGTGTTCGGCGAACTGGGCACCCGGTACTTCCAGAAGGACGGGCTGGGAATCGCCGCCGGCCTGCACCAGATGGCCCGCGACAGCGAGATGTTCTACATGGCCAACTATGCCCAGACGGTGAACGTGATCGGCTGTATCAAGACCAACAAAACTGCCGCCGCCTTCGAGACGACGGGCTTGGTACTGAAACTGTATCGCCAACACTTCGGCGTGCTGCCGGCGGCCACCCAGTGCTCGCGGACGATCGATGCGATGGCGGCCTGGAGCGCGGACCGCAAGACACTGACGCTGGGCATCGTGAATCCGTCGCTGCAGCCGGCCGAGATCCCGCTGACCGTCAACGGCGCTACGCTGGCCGGCAGCGGCACGCGCTGGCAGATCGCCGACGCGGATCCTCAGGCGTACAACGATCCCGCGGATCCCGCGCGAATTAAGATCGAAGAGGCCGCGGTTCAGGTCGCGGACAAACTGACGGTTGCGCCGTGCAGTGTCACGCTGTTCGCGTTTCCGGTGAAGTGATGACCATGAACGGGAGCCCAACGATGCGGTGTCCTTGGAAGCGATGGAGAGCGATGCGAGCCTGGGTCGCGGCCGCATTGCTGTTGGCGGCCGGATCCGGCCTTGCGGCCGAGGGAATCCTGCCCGGCGCCCAGCGGATCCTGTTCCTGGGCGACAGCATCACGTACGACGGCAAGTACGTGGCCTACGTGGAAACTGAACTGCGGCTCCGCTGCCCGGACCGGCCCTGGGACGTGATCGATTGCGGCTTGCCGAGCGAGACCGTGTCCGGGCTGTCCGAGGACGGCCACGCCGGCGGGCAATTCCCGCGGCCCGACCTGCACGAACGGCTGGACCGCGTCTTGGCTCAACTTCAACCGGATCTCGTCTTCGCCTGTTACGGGATGAACGACGGAATCTATCTGCCCCTGGATGACAACCGGTTCCAGCGTTTCCAAGACGGCATCCGGCGTTTGCGGCAGAAGGTCGAGGCCAGCGGAGCGAAGCTCATCCACCTGACGCCGGCGGTGTTTGATCCCGGGCCGATTCGCGCCAAGCTGGTCCCCGCCGACCGCGTTGTCTCGGGGCAGATGTACGAGGGCTACGACGAGGTGCTCGAACGGTATTCGGTGTGGCTGTTGGCACAGCGCGAGCAGGGCTGGCAGGTGATCGACTTGCACGGACCGATGAAGGACGCTTTAGCCGCCGAGCGTCAACGCACCGATCCGCGGTACACGTTTTCCGGGGACGGCGTCCATCCCAACGCGACGGGGCACCAGATGATGGCTCAGGCCCTGTTGCGCGGCCTGGGCGTGTCCGCCGAGTCACTGGCTGCCGACTTTGCCCAGTACGGCGACCCGGCGTCGCCGCGGGCCCGGGTCTTCAGCCTGGTTCATCGCCGACAGCGCATCCTGACCGATGCTTGGCTGACGGCCACCGGCCATCAGCGGCCCATGCCGCCCGGCCTGCCGCTGGATCAAGCGCGGGAAAAGGCCGCGGAGTTGGACAAACAGATCGAGGAAGCAATCGACACATGATTGACGTGAACGAGTTTTGTGAACCCGAATGGGCGGAATGGTACTGTATGACTCCGCAGCAGCGCTGGGCGGCGAGCGGCACGCTGTGGCAGACGTATCTGTCGTTGGGAGGCAATCTTGACCCCGAACCCGATACGCAGAGTCCTTTCTTCGATGCGAACGAGTGGCGTGAACTGTTTGCTGATGGGCGGACAGGCATGCGTGCTATACGGCGCAGCGGAGTTTAGCCGCGTCACGGATCTGGTGATCCTTCCCGATCCCGGCAACTTATCCCGTTTCCAGTCAGCGCTAGACGACTTGCGGGCAGAGTGCATCGCGGTACCACCCTTCGATCGTCAGTACCTGGAGATGGGCTTGGCCGTACATTTCCGTTGTCATCATCCGGAAGCAGACGGCATTCGCGTGGACATCATGTCAAAGCTGCGAGGCGTCGAAGAGTTCTCCCAACTGTGGCTTCGTCGCACCAGCCTCGTCGTGGAGGGGGAACCGGTCGAACTGCTGGCGCTGCCCGACCTCGTTCGCGCCAAGAAAACGCAGCGGGACAAGGATTGGCCAATGATTACCCGCCTGGTCGAAGCCAATTACTTCCAGCAGCGGCACGCCGCCACGCCGGAGCGAATTGGCTTCTGGCTGCTGGAAATGCGCACGCCCAGCCTGCTGATCGATGTTGCTCAACAATTTCCGGCCGACATCGAACCGCTATCCGCTCAGCGTCCACTTCTCCGCTTCGCTGCGCTCGCCGACCTCTCAGCCGTGACGGAAGCACTGCACGCCGAAGAGCTAGTAGTGCGCGAGGCGGATCGCCAATACTGGAAACCTCTGCTGGCGGAACTGCAACGACTTCGCTGGATGCGAAGCAGCCAGCCTGACGCCCGGGGTGGCTGAGGCCGCACTCTCTGCGGTTCAGAACGGCGACCCCCAGTCCCCGTCCGCCGGAGCTTCCGACTCCGGGGGCAGCGGCCCGCGGCCGCCGGACTTGCCGGCCGCCCCGACGAGTTTGAATCCGGTCGCTTCGGCGCTCAGGAAGAATTTCACCTCGCTCTGCGGATCCCGCTGCCATTTGCGGCCGCTCAGCCGGAAGGGGACGTCAATCTCGTCGCCGACGTTCAATTCATCCACCGCATCACAGCCGTCCTGCACGAATTCCAGGGGAACGTAATTCGTGAATTTGCCCTTGTCCTGCTCCAAGACGACCAGTCGCTTGCGAAAGCCCTTCTGGCCAAATGTCTTGGTTTCTTCGATCACATGCACCTTCCCGCGAACCGTCCAGTCGCTCATAGTTCCCTTCCCCCGTCGTGAAGATTTGACCGCCGCTGCGCGACGTCTGCTTCGCATCCGACGCGCCGCCGGCCCGGATGCCAGCATGGTAACCCACGGTCCGGCTCCTTGCCAGCCCCGGCAGCGGACCCCGGTCGCCCAATCGCACCGGCCGCGGTCGCTTGGGTGGCCCGCTATCATGTCGCAGCACGTCAGGGGCCCTTTTCCGCCACGACGAGCATCTCAAAGTCGTCGGGCGTCAGCACGTGGTCGCGGCTGAACTGGCCCATGCGACAGCCGGCGATCTGCACGCTGGCGAAACCGGCGCTCTTTAGCAGCCAGGACAGTTCGGCGGGCGTATAGAATCGCTCGTCCGTTTCGATCGTCTGCGACGCACCGGCATCGTCGGTAAAGGTGAATTCGCCGCGGTTGCGGAAGGTCAGCAAATCGAACGTCAGTTTCTCTGAGACCGCCCCGGATTCCTTGGCCGCCAGAAAATCCTTGACGGAGTGGAACAGCGGAAACAGGGCGTTGAGCGTCGTCAGCAGCAGCTTGCCACCAGGCCGCAGGGCGGCAGCGGCGTGCTGGAGAATCGCAAAGTTCTTCTCGTCGGTCTCCATCAGCGGAAATGCGCCTTCACAGAACATCAGGGCGGCCTCGAACTCCGCCTGGAAGTGCGGGACCGTCGCGTCGCGCTGCTGAAAGTCGACCGCCACACCGGCGGCCGCTGCTTTCTCGCGGGCCACCCGCAACTGGCCTGCGGACAGATCAAAGCCGACGACCCGGTAGCCCCGTTTGGCCAATTCGATGGAATGTCGTCCCGTGCCGCAGGCGATATCCAGGACTCGCTTCGCCCGGTCGCCGCCCAGCTCCCGTTCCACGAAGTCAACTTCGCCGATGGTCCCCTGGGTGAAGCACTCCTTATCATAGGTCCGGCCGAAATTGGCGAATAACGCCTCATACCAGTGTGTCATACAGATCTTTCCAGGAACAAATCCAATGAGGCATCGCGTCCCCAATCTCCAGACATCGCGAACGCGCAGCAGGTTCGGTACCTGCCCTCGTGATTCCCTGGGTGGCCCGTTCAAACGCGGCTGGGTGGCACACTGGGCAGCCTGCCGCACCGCGTGTGGTTCCGGCAACTTGACACACTTGCGGGTGACCGGTATCCTTTGCTACACTAACGATCTTGCTAAGTGCCTTTGTTGGAAGGATTTTCGACCGTCGCGATTTGGCCGGCTGGCCCGGCGGACGAGTGTCGCGAAGGCTGGGGGAAACGTATAACATTATGAATCCGAACGAGTTGTTGCGAATCGTCGACTCGCTTCACCGCGAGAAGAACATCGACACAGAGATCGTCTTTCAGGCGATCGAAGCTGCACTCGTGTCGGCCGCCCGACGCCAGTTTGGCGAAGAATCGGAGATCTCGGTTCAGATTGATCGCACCAGCGGAGTCATGGCGGCGGTCGTGAATGGGACCCAGTTAGATGACGACACGATCGGCCGAATTGGGGCACAGACGGCCAAGCAGGTGATTATTCAGAAGATTCGT
The DNA here is from genome assembly GCA_903927685.1 of uncultured Planctomycetaceae bacterium. Next base: position 16,498 of record CAIYOB010000615.1, on the reverse strand, counting down.
GAGGCCGAGCGGGATTCCTTGGTGCAGGAATTCAGCGGCCAGATCGACGATATGGTCAACGGCGTGGTTCAGCGGGTGGAAGCCGGCGCGACGCTGGTGTCCCTGGGCAGTTTGGAAGCCATTCTGCCTCGCAGCGAACAGATTCCCGGGGAAACGCATCACGCCAACGAACGGATTCGTGCGGTGATTCACGAAGTCAAGCCGCAGGGAAGCCGCGTCAAGGTGGTGTTGAGCCGGACGCGGCCAGTCCTGGTGCGGCGGTTGTTCGAGCAGGAGATACCGGAGATCGCCGAGGGTGTGATCTCGATCAATGCCTTGGCCCGCGAACCGGGTTATCGGACCAAGGTCGCCGTCAGCAGTACGGACCAGCGGGTGGATTGTGTCGGGGCTTGTGTTGGGGTGCGCGGCAACCGAATCAAGAATATTGTCGATGAATTGGCGGGGGAGCGGATCGACATCGTCCGCTGGAATGACGATCCGCAGGCGCTGATCCCGAACGCCCTGCAGCCCGCCGAAGTCGACCAGGTATTGCTGTGCGACATGTTGGGCCGAGCGATTGTCCTGGTTCGCGAGGACCAGCTGTCTCTGGCCATCGGTCGGCGTGGCCAGAATGTGCGGCTGGCGAGCAAGTTGTGCGGCTGGGACATCGAAATCATGACCGCCGACGAGTTAGACGAGCAGATCGACCGGGCTAGCACCGGGTTCATGTCCTTGGAGGGCATGGACGAAGAGTTGGCCACGCGGTTGGTCGAGCAGGGCTACCTGTCCTACGACGATTTGTCCGTGATCGAACCGGAAGCACTCGTGCAGATGGGGGGATTGACGGAAGAGCAGGTCGAGCGGCTTGTCGAACAGGCGGAACGGAAGGCCGAGGAGGCCGAGCGGGCGGCGGCCGTGGAGCGGCGGCGGCAGAAAGAGCAGGAGCGGCAGGAGGCCGATACGGCGGCGACGGATGATGTTCCAGCGGGGGATGCCCCGGAGGGTGATGTCTCATCTGGGGATGCCCCGGCGGGTGAGGTCTCAGTGGGTGATGCCGTCGGGACGAATGCGGCGGAGCCTGCTCTCGAGGGCGAGTCCTCTTAGGGGCGGCCCGAAAGGCCAGGCAGTCGGCTGGTGCTTCAGCCGCTGCCGGTTTTCTCCCTGGCGAAAAGCCAGGCCTGCGGCAGAGGTTGCCGGGCAGGTGTGTTTCAGGGACTCCGCGTGACCAGCATAGGAGGTCGCGGATATGGTTTAGTTATCGATAGTGCTGAGCGTGGCGGCTTTCTTTCCAGAAGTCCGTGCAGCCGCTGCGTGAGGAAAGGCGACGTTGCCGTGCGCATTTACGCGTTAGCCAAAGATTTAGACATCGACAGCAAGGAATTGGTGGAGGTCTGTCGCAAGGCAGGCATTTCCGGCAAGGGTTCTGCGCTCGCGAGTCTGACCGACGACGAAGTCGTAAAGGTCAAGGCGTTTCTCCGCGGCGGCGACAAGAAGGCCGAGGCCGGTCAGGCCCCTGGCGGCCCGGCAGCTCGACGGGGAGCGCCAGAAGTCTACCGCCGCGAGGACTATATCGCACCGGTGGTTCCGGGCAAAGTCAAGGTGCTGGATGTCGGCGCCCGGAGACCGGCTCCGAAATCCGAAGTCGGCAAGCCGGATGAGGAGACGCCGCCAGCTCAGACCTCGCCATCGGAGGCCGCGGCACCTGAGGCCGCGCCATTGGAAGCCGCGCCGCCCGCGACCACGCCGCTTGAGTCCGCGCCGCCCGAGGCTGGGCCGCCTGCAGCTGTGCCTCCCGAGACAGCGCCGCCCCAGCGAGTGACCCCGGAACCGGCCGTGGGATCAGGGGCTCCGCCCGCCCCCGAGCCCCCTCCCGCCCCGTCGGTTGCCCAGCCGGCCGTTGCGCCCAGTGCCGAGCCTTCGGCTGAACCCGTGGTGGCTCCTGCCGCAGACACAGGGCCTTCGGAGCAGCCGGCTCCGCCTCTGGCCGCTGTTCTGGCCGGGACGCCACCCGCCGCGCCAGAGCCGGCGGCTCCCAAGATCGAGCCCAGGCTCGAGCCGACTCGCGAGGATCGCTGGGCCGAGCGTCGCTCGCCCAAAATCATTGACCTGCGGGCCGAGGAAAAGAAAGAGCCCACGGCCGCCCCCAAGCCGCCGCGGAAGAGCCGGCAGCCAATCATCAAATTGGCCGAAATGCCGGCCGCCAAGAAACCACCAGCTGCCGCGAAGCCGCCCGAGGTCAAAGCCCAGAAGCCGGAAATCCGGCTGACGCCCAGTGCGATCGCAGGACACCGCGCCGGCCAGAAGGCGCCGCTGGAGCAGCTGACGAAAGAGCACTTTGCCAAAACTCAGGAGAAGAAAGCCAAGCCGGCGGCGGCGCCGGACAAAGAGCGGAAGAAGGGCGGCAAGCCGGAGCCCGAACCGGTCGTCGAGGCGCCGCTCAGCGGCAAGGGCTCGAAACGCCGGCGGCCCGACGGCGTCGAGGAGGAAGTCGACGGCAAGATGGCCGGGATGGCCGCCGCTCGCCTGGATCGGCAGAAATCCAGGAAGGTGCGGGCCCGGGCCCGCACGGAAACGCCCGAGGGCGAGGAGGAGCGCGAGGTCGCTCCCGTCCGGCGGCCCAAGACCCTGGTCCGCCGGCACGGAGCCAGCACCGCGGCCCCGCGCCGCGAAAGTGTCGTGCTCGAACTGCCGTGCACGGTCCGCAGCTTCTCCGAAGGCACGGGCGTCGGCTCGGGCCAGGTGCTCAAGTCCCTGATGGGGATGGGCATCGCCACCTTGAATATCAACGCGCAACTGGATAACGAGATCGCCCAGTTGCTGGCGACCGAGCTGGGCATCCAGGTCGAGTTCCGCCGGCCGCCGACGCTGGAAGAACTGGTAATCCAGCAACTGGAGGCCGAGGAAGAAGACCCGGATCTGCTGCAGTCGCGTCCCCCGGTCGTGACATTCCTCGGCCACGTCGACCACGGCAAGACTTCGCTGCTGGACTACATCATCGGCACCAATGTGGTGGCGGGCGAGGCCGGCGGCATTACGCAGCACATCCGCGCCTATCGGATCGAGAAGAACGGTCGCCCGATCGCTTTCGTCGATACGCCGGGGCACGAAGCGTTTACTGAAATGCGGGCCCGCGGGGCCAATGTGCCGGACATCGTGGTCCTGGTCGTGGCCGCCGACGACGGCGTGATGCGGCAGACGGAAGAGGCGATCAGCCATGCCAAGGCCGCCGAGGTGCCCATCATCGTCGCCTTGAACAAGATGGACGTTCCGGGCGCGAACCCGGACCGCGTGCTGCAACAGTTGGCCGCCCAGAACCTGCTGCCCAGCGAGTGGGGCGGCGACATGGAAGTGATTCGTACCAGCGCCATCACCGGCGCCGGCATGGACGACTTGCTGGAAACGATCCTGCTGACCGCCGATCTCCACGACTACCGGGCCAATCCTGACCGAACGGCCGTCGGGGTGTGCTTGGAAGCCGAACAGCAGGCGGGCCGCGGCGTGCTCGCCAAGCTGGTGGTCCAGCGCGGAACCTTGCGCGTCGGCGACGTGGTGGTGTGCGGTACGGCATACGGCCGCGTCAAGGCCATGTATGACACGCTGGATACGCGGAAGCGGGTTGACGAGGCGGGCCCGTCCACGCCGGTCAACCTGGCCGGTTTCGACTCGCCGCCCAACGCCGGCGACCGCTTCTACGTGCTGGAGGATATTTCCCAGGCCCGCCAGATCGCCGAGCAGCGGGCCGCCCAAAGCCGGGAGCAGAACCTGTCCGGCAGCACCACCCGGGTCTCGTTCGAGGAATTCCAGCGGCGGCTGGCGGGAGGGAATCTGGCGGACGCCAGCGAAGTCACCACGCTGAACCTCGTCATCCGGGCCGACGTCCGCGGGTCGATCGAGGCGATCGAGAAGGAACTGTCCAAGCTCCACCACCCCGAAGTGCAGATCAAGATCTTGCACAAGGCCGTGGGCTCCATCACCGCCGCCGATATCATGCTCGCCCATGCCTCGCAAGCGGTCGTGATCGGCTTTAATGTGATTCCCGACGAAGCGGCGCGGAATCTGGCCGATGAGAAACAGGTCGAAATCCGCCGCTACGACATCATCTACAAGATGACCGACGACATCAAAGCGACTCTGGAGGGCAAACTCAAGCCCGAGCAGAAGGTCGTGGAATTGGGACATGCGGTCGTCAAGCGGGTGTTTGCCATCAGCCGTGTCGGCACCGTGGCGGGCTGTTACGTCGTCCGCGGCGCGATCGCCCGCAGCTGCCGGATCCGCGTCAATCGCGATGGCCGGACGATCGGCGATTACGAAATGGAGTCGCTCCGGCACGAAAAGGACGATGTTCGGGAAGTCCCGCGCGGGATGGAATGCGGCATCAAGCTGGCCGGATTCAACGACATCAAACAGGACGATGTGCTGGAAGCGTACAAAATCGAAGAGGTCGCCAGGACGCTGTAAGCGGGGATGGTTGCTATGTCTTCCCGACGGGTATTGAAAGTCGCCGAGGCGATCCGCGAAGTGGTCAGTATGGCCATTTTGACCGAATTGCGCGATCCTCGCATCAGCGACGTGACCGTGACCTATGTGGAGGTTTCCGCCGATCTGCGGAGCGCCAAGGTCCACGTCTCGGTGATGGGCAGCGAGGCGAAGCAGAAACTCTGCCTGCACGGCCTGCAAAACTCCGCCGGCTTCCTGCAGCAGAAGGTGGCCCGCCGGATCGAGACCCGCTATACGCCGCGGTTGACGTTCCTGCTGGATCAAGGCGTCAAGCACTCGCTCGAAGTCAGCCGCCTGCTGAGCCAGTTGCTGCCCCCCGCAGCCCAGCCGGACGAGAACCCCGACGTCATCGGGGACGAGGACGAGACGTCCGACGGCGACGAAACCCTGGACACGGACACCCTCCCGCCTCAACCAGACCAGCTCGACGAATAGCCAGGACCAGAGTGCCTATGTCGAATCCCAATCGCAGCGCGTTGATCAACACGACCTTCAAAGTGCTGAAGGAGCATTACCAGCCCTGCCAGCCGCCGGCGGATCGGACGCTGTTCGAGCATTTGCTGTACGCGTGTTGCCTGGAAGACGCGCGGCCGGAAGCGGCGGACGAGGCGTTCGCCAAGCTGCAGCAGACGTTCTACGATTGGAACGAGGTCCGCGTCACGACGATCAAAGAGTTGGCCGAGACCATGTCCTCGTTGCCGGATCCCGCGGCGGCCGCCAAGCGTCTGAAGCAGGCGCTGCAGCATGTCTTCGAGACCCATTATTCGTTTGACATCGAGGCCTTGAAGAAACAGAACCTGGGCAAGGCGGTCAAGGACGTCGAAGCCATTCGCGGCGTGACGCCCTTTGTCGCCGACTACGTGACTCAGCACGGTTTGGGCGGTCACGCCATTCCGTTGTCGCAGAGTATCCTCGACATTCTGCTGGTCCTGGGCGCGGTGACGGAAACGGAGGCCAAGCGGAACCGTGTCCCGGGACTGGAGCGGGCGGTCCCCAAGGCCAAAGGCATCGAATGCGCCTCGCTGCTGCACCAGTTCGCCGCCGAGTTCCAGCTGTCGCCCCACAGCACCAAACTGCGGGCGCTGTTGCTCCAGATCGCCCCCGACGCGAAAGACCGTCTGGCCAAGCGGTTGGCCAGGCCGGACCAGACGCCGGCTGCGCCAGCCGGGGCCTCGGCGCCCGAGCCCGAAACCAAACACGCCGCTGCCAAATCCGCCCGCGCAGCGGCAGCCGAATCCGCGGCGCCGGTTGAGGATGCCGCGTCCTCCAAGCGGAAACGCACCGCCGCATCGGAAGATCCCGGACGAGCCAAGGCCAACGTCGAACCTCCGGCCGGCGCCGTCGAGGAACCCGGACCCGCCAAGGCGTCAGCCACCAAACAGCTGTCTAAGAAGAAACCCCGCTAATGACTCCGCTGCTGCTGGTCTGCGCCCTGCTGGCGGCGGACGCCTCGCCGCCGCAGACGCTGCGCGATGAATTCGATGATCCCGTGACGCAGCTCGTGCCGGCGACCCCGCGCGACGACGAGGCCCAGTCCCAGGTGCTGGCCGCGGCCCTCTACGCTCACGCCCGGCTGCTGATGCAGCGCCGCGAGTTTCCGCCAGCCCTGCGGCGGCTCCAGCGAGCCTGGCGGTACCGCCCCGAGGCCGTGGCGATCCTGCCCAAGATCGTCCGCTTGGCGCACGAACTGCGCCGCCCGGACGAGGCGGCCCGCTATGCCCTGCTGGCCCCGGACCGGACGGCCTTGAGCCCGCTCCTGCTGCGGCAACTGGCCATCCAGGCGTCCGCGCGCCAGGATTGGCCGACGGCCCTCGCGCTGTTCGAGGCGTCCCTGCCCGCCGTACAGCCGGCGCCAGCTGCCGCCGCTCAGCCGGACGAAGACCTCGCCGCGCTGCTGGTCTACGTCGAGATCGGCCGGCTCGCCCTGCTGACCGGCGAGGCGGTCAAGTCGGCCGCTTACTTCGTCCGCGTCCGCGACGCCTTGGAACAGCCCGCACGGCTGGCCAAGAACGAAGCTGTCAAGCAAGCCCTGCTCGGACAGGCCGAGCGCACCTACCGCTTGCTGGCCGAAGGGTTTTACCAGGCCCAACGCTATGACGACGCGGAAGTCATGTATCGGCGAGCTTATCAGGACACACCCGGCCAGGAAGAGCCGGGCCTGCTCGGCTTCTACCTGGCCCGGATCGCCGCCCAACGTGGCCACACGGAGCAGGCCCTGCAGCACCTGGATCGCTACTTTGCCGCGCCGTCTGCGGACGCCGGCGTCGAACCGTACGCCTTGCTCGCGAAACTGCTGGGCTGTGCCGATTCGGACCAGGCGGCGGTCAGCGAACCGCTGCAGACGCGTCTGGAAAAGCTGCTGGAAGCCGACGCGCGGAACCCGGCTCTACTCTCGTACCTGGCCGGCCTCGACTTGCACACCAAGCGATTCGAGTCCGCCGCCCAGCGGTACGAGCAACTGCTGGTCCTGCAGCCGACTGCGGAGGTCTACGCGGCGCTGGCCGAGCTGTACTGCCAACGCAACCAGCCGGACAAACTGGCCGAACTCGGCGGTATTGCCGTGGCCAAAGGCGCCGCGTGGTCAGAATTGACGGCCCTGCTGGCACCCGTCAAGAAAGACGCCGAACGGAGCGCCGCCGTCGTGGACTTCGTGCAACAGCGGCAGCAAGCCGAACCGCAGCAACTGGCGGCCGGGGCCCTGCTGGCCGCGGCCGAATTGGCCGCCGCCGGTTCCGCGGTCGAGTTGGCCGCGGCCGACGCCCTGTTCGCTGCCGGCGTGAGTCGCCTCGAGCCGTCTGCGCGGGCTGAGTATCTGCTGGCGCGGGGCCTGCAGTTGCTGCTGGCCGACCAGCGTGAGCGCGCCGTGCCCCTGTTCCGTCAGGCCTTGGCGGACGGCCTGCCCGAGGAACGGAAGCTGGCCTGCTACTTCTACTTGACGCGGGCACTGGCCTTGACCGACCAGCACGACGCGGCGCTGCAGGTCGCCAACCAGGCGGCCGCCGAGTTTCCCGACTCGCCGCGTCTTCAGGCCCAGCCGGGTTGGGTGCAGTACTACGCCCAGCGGTATGACGAAGCCGAACAAGCCTATCGCCGGCTGCTGGAACAGTGGGAAGACCAGCCCGCCACGGTCGTTCGGGAGACGCTCCGCGATGCCCGGTTGATCCTCTCGAACATCGAGGTCCAGCGGAAGCAGCCGGCCCAGGCGGAGGAATGGCTGGAGCAAGTGCTGGACGAGTTCCCTGAGGACGCCGGCGCACTGAACGACTTGGGGTACCTCTGGGCGGATCAAGGCAAGCAGCTGACACGGGCCTTGGACATGACGCGCCGAGCCGTGGACAGCCGGCCCGATAGCGTCGCGTATCGGGACAGCTTCGGCTGGGCGCTGTTCCGCTCGGGGCGGATCTCGGAGGCGATCCGGGAACTGGAACAGGCCGTCGCGGGAGATGCTCCCGATGGCGTGATCCTGGATCACTTGGGCGATGCGTATCAACAGGCGGAACGGAAGGCCGACGCCGTCGCCACGTGGCGACGCGCGGTCGCGGCTTTTGCCAAGGAAGGCGAGCGGGACAAGGAACGGGCGACCCAACAGAAAATCGAGCGTTGCGAGAAGTAAAGTTATGGCTGGACATTCGCATTGGGCGGGGATTAAGCACAAGAAGGCCTTGATCGACAACAAGCGCGGCAAGCTCTGGAGCAAACTCTCCAAAGCGATCATCGTCGCGGCCAAGATCGGCGGCGGCGACCAGTCGATGAACGTCCGTCTGCGGACCGCCGTCCTGGATGCCAAAGCGGTCAGCATGCCCAAGGACAACATCGATCGGGCCATCAAGAAAGGCACCGGCGAGCTGGACGGGGGCAACGTCGAAGAGACCATCTACGAGGGCTACGGGCCCGGCGGCGCAGCGGTGATGTGCGATATCATGACCGACAACCGCAATCGTACCGCGCCGGAGCTGCGCAAGGTATTTGAAGTGCACGGCGGCAAGATGGGCGGCGCCAACTGCGTGGGCTGGATGTTTGAACGCAAGGCCTTGTTTGTCTTCTCCGCCGCCAAGGTCGACGAAGAGAAACTGATGGAAGTGGCTCTCGAAGCCGGCGCCGACGATGTCAAACGCGACGGCGACGAGCTGCAAGTCACCTGCAGTCCCGACCGCTATTCGGAGGTCGGGGAAGCGTTGGCCGCCGCCGGCCTGGAACCCGAGAGCAAGGAACTGACCCGGCTGCCGACCACGACGGTCGACCTGAACGTGGACGACGCCCGGCGGATGCTGAAGCTGATGGAAGCCCTGGACGATCACGACGACGTACAGAACGTCTCGGCCAACTTCAATATCCCCGACGAGGTCATGGCGGAGTTGTCCGCTACTTCGTGAGCGCCGCGCGGAGCTTCTCCAGCCGCTATGCTGTCATGATGAGGGACGCCGTTTCACCACTGTTCCGCGCCGTGAGGAGCGCCGCTTGGGCGGTCTGCCTCGTGGCGCTCGCAGGCTGTGGAGCGGGCGAACCGCATTTCCCCGTGAATCGCGTGTACCTCAAGCAGCAGGAACTGGCAGCGCAGCTCGAACTGAGCGACCAGCAGCGGCAGGATATCGGCGGCACCCTGGAATACCTGTTCGGCACGCCGGACGAGCCGTGTCTGCCCCGCCTGGATGGCAGCGACGTCGACCGCTTGCTGCAGCTCGACACCCTGCGTCCCGCGGCCGGGCCCGTCAGCAGCGATCAGCAGGGCCGCCAATTCGGCCTGTACCGCAAGCACTGTGCGCACTGCCACGGACTGGCCGGGGACGGCGCCGGCCCGTCGGCCGTGTTCCTGGACCCCTACCCGCGCGACTTTCGCCGCGGGATCTTCAAGTACAAATCGACGCCCGGCCCGCTGGCGCCACCCACCCGCGACGACCTGGTCCGCGCGATTCGCAACGGCAGCCCCGGCACCGCCATGCCGGCGTTCAACCTGCTGACCGACGCCGAGTTGGCAGCGCTGGTTCAGTACGTCCAGTACCTGTCGATCCGGGGCGAAGTCGAGCGGGCGTTGATTTTCGATTCGATCGACCAGCTGGACGAATACGATCGGCTGGTGGATCTGTCGCTGCAGGACAAGGACCCGGACGAGTTCGCCGGCCAGCTGGCGCCGATCCTCGGCCAGGTCCGCAGCGTCGTGCAGCGCTGGCTGGTCGCGCCGGGGCAAGTCACCCCCGTGCCGCCGCCGCCCGCGGGCTGGGATGCGCCCGCCGCCGTCCGCCGCGGGCAGGAGCTGTTCAACGGCAAAGTCGCGAACTGTGCCAAGTGTCACGGCACGACCGGCCGCGGCGACGGCGAAAACGTCGACTACGATGATTGGTCGCGGGAGATCGTCGACCCGCAGAACCCCGCCTCCGTCCGGCCCTACCTGGCCCTCGGAGCGTTGCGCCCGTACCCCGCTCGCCCGCGCAATCTGGAGTACGGCGTCTACCGCGGCGGCAGCCGACCGGAGGACCTCTATCGCCGCATCCTGAACGGCATCTCCGGCACCCCCATGCCCGCCGTCCCGCTACGCCCCGCCGACGCCAAGCCCGACGACCAGCGGCTGACCTCCGCCGATGTCTGGGATCTGGTCGCCTACGTCCTGTCCCTCCGCCGTCCCTGAACGCGACCGAGTGGCGAGCCGCCGGGCCTTTGGCCCGTTGTCCGTGGCAATCCGTGTGATCCGTATTCCCAATTGTCGCTGCCGGGGCCGTCGACGGTTGGGCGTTTGTTCACTGCCGCGGATGCATGATGAACTCAGTCTGGACAGCTCACTCGGCTGACACGAAGGGCCACAGGTTCGCAACTGAGCATATTCGCGGTGGGGCGACATCGCCCACTCCAAGCGTGCGTGCTGACTCCCGAACGGCAGGTGCCCTGGCGATGCCCTACTACTATTCCGCCGGCCCCGGCGTTACGATGGCCGGCACAATGTTGGCGCCTATCGCCTCGTATCCCCCGCGACTTTCCAGGAGGCGGAATCATGAAGCTCTGCGCATTGTCTTTGACACGGTCCTTGACGAGCGTCTCGATCCTCATCCTTGCCGGCGGCGCGTGGGCCATGGCCGCCGAGGACTGGCGCGTGCTGCCGCCAGGGGGCGACGTTCCGCCGCAGCGGCTGCTGTACCAGCACTTGCAGGGCGACGCGCTGCGGTTGCTGGCCCGGCGGAGGGAAGCGTTCGAGCAACTGCAAACGGCGGAGCAATGCCGGGCCTGGCAGGCTGAGCGGCGCCGGCGGTTCGAGGACGCGATCGGGGCCTTTCCCGAACGCTGCCCGCTGGAGCCCCGGATCGTTGGCCAACTGGAAGGCGACGGGTATCGTGTCGAGAAGGTGATCCTGCAGAGCCGCCCCCGGCATCACGTCACGGCCGCCTTGTTTCTGCCTCCGGGTTCCGGCCCCTTTCCCGCCGTGCTGGTGGCCTGTGGGCACAGCCGCACGGCCAAAGCCTCGGACTACAACCAGGCGATGTGCATCGCGCTGGCCAGGCACGGCATCGCGGCCCTGTGCTACGACCCCATCGGCCAGGGCGAACGGTCGCAGCAGATCGACGCCAACGGCCGCCCTGTGCAATCCGGCACCACGACTGAGCATTTCCTGATCGGCGGCGGCTCGATCCTGGTCGGCCTCAACACGGCCCACTACCGCAGCTACGACGGCATCCGCTGCCTGGATTACCTGGCCAGCCGCCCGGATATCGTCGCGGACAAGCTGGGCTGCACCGGCTGTTCCGGCGGCGGCACGCTGACCTCGTACTTGATGGCCCTGGACGACCGCATCGCCTGTGCGGCTCCCGCCTGCTACATCACGACCTTCGAACGCCTGCTCCAGACCATCGGCCCGCAGGATGCCGAGCAGAACATCTTCGGCCAATTGGCCTTCGGAATGGAGCAGACCGACTATCTGCTGATGCGAGCCCCCAAGCCGACGTTGGTCTGTGCGACCAGCGAGGACTTTTTCGACATCACCGGCACCTGGGACACGCTACGGCAAGCCAAACGGTTTTTTGGCTGGCTGGACGCGCCCCAGTGCGTCGATGTGGTCGAGGCCAACGGCAAGCATGGCATCGGGCCGCTGGGGCGACGAACGATGGTCCAGTGGATGCGCCGCTGGCTCGCGGGCATCGACCAGCCGGCCGTCGAGACGGAGTTGACGTACTGGAGGGAATCCGAACTGCTCTGCACGCCGCGCGGCCAGGTGCTGCTGGAGCCCGGTGAACGCTCGGTCTACGACTTCAACGCCGAACGGGCTGACGTCTTGGCCCAGCAGCGCCGCCAGCGGTTGAAGGACGGGCCACCCCCAGGCTTGCGCGACGAGATTCGCCGCTTGATCGGCTCGCGCACGCTGGCCGAAATCCCCCCACGCACGGCCCGAGTTTTCGCCGCCGTGCCGCAGGACGGCTACCGGATCGAACGCCTGGTCCTGGAAGCCGACGGCCAACTGCCGCTGGCCTGCCTGCGGTTTGTGCCGGACCAACCCAACGGGACCGTGGCCCTGGTACTGGACGGCGACGGCAAGGCCGCGCAAGCGACGGCAACGCCCGGCGCCGAGACGGTCGCGCAACGGCTCGTCCGTCAAGGCGCCGTCGTGCTGGCCGTCGACTTGAGCGGCCTGGGCGAGACGGCGGCCGGCCCACCTTCGCCGACGTTGTCGCCGGACTGGAAGGAAGCCGCCTTGGCCTACCTGATGGGCCGCTCGTTGGTCGGGTTTCGCGCCGAGGAGGTGCTGGCAGCCGCCCGTTGGGCCGTCGGCGAGCACCGCCCGTCGCAAGGCAAGCTCGCGCTCGTCGCCCGCGGCCGCGCTGTGGTCGCCTCGTTGCACGCGGCGGCCCTGGAACCGGGTCTGTTCCGCGATTGCCAATTTGAAAACGGCCTCGAATCCTGGCACGCGATCGCCGGCCAGCCCTGCGGCGAACACCTTGCCGACGTCGTCCACGCCGCACTGGCAACCTACGACTTGCCGGACCTGCGCGATCTGCTCGGCGAGCGGGGCAGCCTCTAACCTCTGCTAATGTGAGGCGCTCCAAACGCCCGCGCCCCGGGAGCGAACAACATGTCCCACCGTCGTCTTGTCCCGAGCCTCGTCGTCCTGACCATTCTGGGGCCGTGGTCCCTCGCTGCGCCGGCTCCCGCCGCGGAAATCCAGCTGGCGACCGATGCGCCGGGGCCGCTGACGCCGGAGGAGAGCCAGAGACAATTTCAGTTGCAGCCCGGCTTTCGCATCGAGTTGGTGGCGGCAGAACCACATCTGGCTGACCCGGTGGCGATGGCGTTCGACGCCCACGGCCGGATCTTCGTCTGCGAGATCCACGGCTACAATCTCGAAGGCTACCTGGACGTCCAGGAACTGAACAAGACGGGCGTCCTCGATACGGCCGTGCGGCGGATCCCGGCCAACCCTGACGCGATTCGTCAGGCGGAATACGAGCAATACGGGACGGTCAAGCTGCTGGAGGACACCGACGGCGACGGGCGGGTGGACCGCAGCCATGTCTGGGCGGATCGCTTGCCCGCCTGCTATGGGGTAGTGCCGGCTCGCGACGGGGTGATTGCCTTGTGCCCGCCGGACATCCTGTTCTTGGCGGACCGCGACGGCAATGGCCAAGCCGAAGTCCGGGAGACGCTGTTCACCGGCTTTGGGCTGTACGACATGTGGTCGCGAATCAGCAATCCCCGCTGGGGCGTGGACAACTGGATCTACGCGGCCAATGGGATCAACAGCGGCGGCACGATCCGCGGTCCGCACCTGGCGGCGGAAGTCAAGATCCCCGCGACCAGCTTTCGCTTCAAGCCCGATGGCAGCGCGCTGGAGCCGACCAGCGGCAGTTCCGGCGGCTTCGGGCTGGCCCTCGACGACTGGGGCGATCGTTTCCTGGTGACCAACCAGCAGCACGCCTTGTTCGTCGCGCCGCTGGGGTATCACTACCTGGCCCGCAACCCGTATTACGCCGCGCCCAATCTCGTGCTGAACATCTCCAGCTACGGGCATCCCGCGCGGGTCTATCCGACCAGCCAGCCCGATCCGTGGCGCCTGGCCCGCAGCCAGGACCCGGCGTGGGTCAAGTTCTACGGCGCGGCCGAGGCCACCGCAAACGGGTTCTTCACGGCGGCCAGCGGCCAGGCGATCTACCGGGCCGAGGTCTTTCCGCCCGAATTCCACGGTAACCACTTCAGCGTCGACAACGCCCAGAATATGGTCCATCGGTGCGTGCTGGAACCGCAAGGCGCGATCTACCGCGTCCACCGGCCGCAGGCCGACGAGACGACGGAGTTCCTCACCTCCAGCGAACAGTGGTTCCGGCCCGTCAATCTGCTGACCGGGCCGGACGGCGCGCTGTACGTCGTCGACATGTACCGGGCGATCATCGAGGACTACTCGGCCATTCCTCGCTATCTGCAACAGCAGTACATCCAGTCTCTGATCGCGGGCAGCGACCGCGGACGCATCTGGAAGATCGTCCCCACGGCATTGGCAGAAGACCGGCCGCAGCCCGCGCCGACTTTGGCCACAGCGACCGCGCCCGAGTTGGTCGCCGCGTTGTCCAGCCCAAACGGCTGGTGGCGTGAAACGTCGCAGCGCCTGCTGGTGGAGCGCGCCGACCGCAGTGTCACGGCCGCGCTGCGCGAGCTGACCGCGTCCGGTCGCACGCCGCAAGCCCGGTTGCACGCGTTGTACACGCTGGATGGCCTAGACTCGCTGACCCCGCAGACCATCCGTACTGCACTGGGCGACGAGCACTTCGCCGTCCGCACGCACGCCCTGGTGCTGTCGGAGCGCTGGCTGGCCGAGGACGCCGAACTGCTCGCGTCCGTCGCGGCCTTGGCCGACGATTCACACCCGCGCGTTCGCGTGCAGGCGGCCCTGACGCTGGGCGAATCCGGCTCGCCGGTCGCCGCCGCCGCTTTGGCCCAACTGGCCGCTGGCAGCGACGGCGACACGTGGCTGCAAGCGGCGATCTTGAGTTCCGCGGCAGAGACGGCGGCCGATTTGTCCGGGGAACTCCTGGATCGCAACCGAACGGGCACGATGGTCCCCTCGCTGCTGCGACCGCTGGTCTCGATCGTCGGCGCTCGGCATCGCAATGACGAGATCAGCCGCGTTCTAGCGGCGATCGCAGCCTTGAAAGACTCCGCTGCGAGCGGGCTCCAGTCGGCCGGCCTGGCCGGGCTGGCTGAAGGCCTGAACCGCGGCCAGCCGCAGATCCTGACGGACACGGCGGGGCAGACCGCGCTGCGGACCTTGCTGGCCGGCTCCGACGGCGACGTCCGCCAGTTGGCGTTTCAAGTGGCCAAGCTGGTCCGGCTGCAGGAAGCGCCGGAGATGAAAGCCGCCTTGCAGTCGGCCGCTCGGACGGCCCTGGACGAAAGCCGTCCGCTGCCCGAACGCGTGGCGGCCGTGGCGCTGTGGAAGGGCGCGCCGTACGACGAACTGGCGGCCGTGGCCCGGCAGCTGCTGGAACCGCGCCAGCCGCTGGACGTGCAACTGGCAGCCGTCGAGGCGTTGGCGACCGCCGAGGACGTGCGGGCCGCGGACTTGCTGTTGCAGGACTGGCTGACGAAGACGCCCAAGGTCCAGGCGGCCGTGCTGGATGCGCTCTTCCAACGCCAGAACCGCTTGGCGAAACTGCTCGACGCGGTCCAGCAAGGCGCCGTCCCGCCGTCCAGCCTGGACGCGGCTCGGCGCGAACAACTGCAGGAGAACGCGGAGCCCGAGATCCGCCGCCGAGCCCGCGAGCTGCTCGCCGCCCAGGGCGCCACCAAGGATCGCCAGGAAGTTCTGACTCGCTATACCGACGCCTTGACCCTGCCCCGCGACGCGATCCGCGGCGACGCGGTATTTCAACGCCAGTGCGCCAAGTGCCACCGCATCAAGGAACAAGGCTTCGCCGTCGGCCCCGACCTGGCCAATACGATCCAGCGGACCGACGAGATGCTGGTCTCGGACGTGTTCGACCCCAGCAACCAGATCACCGCCGGCTACAACAGCTATACGGTGGTGACCGAGGACGGCCGCATCTTCAGCGGCGTGCTGGCCGCCGAGTCGGCGACGCATGTCACGCTCCGCCGCGAAGAAGGCAAAGAGGACACGATCCTGCGCAAGGACATCGAGGAAATGGCCGCCTCACGGATCTCGCTGATGCCGGAGAAGGTCGAGCAGGAGATCAAGCCGCAGGAGCTAACCGACTTGATCGCCTACCTGCGCCGGGCGTTCGGGCCGCCGCTGCCGGCGCAAGTCATGCTGTTCGACGACGAGCCCGAGTTCGTCCAGCTGCTGAACCAGGGCGAAGGCCGCGCGGTCCTGGACACGGCCGATCGGGCGGCGGGCAACGCCGCGCTCCGCATCTCGCCGCCCCAACGCTGGTCGCTGCGGATTCCGGGCTGGCAGTACCGGATCGTCGAGACTCCCGCGCCCGGCGAGTACCGCTACCTGCGGTTCGCCTGGAAGTCGTGCGGCGGCCAGGGCGTGATGATCGAACTGGCTGTCGACGGCGACTGGCCGCCCGCGGACAAGCCGCTCTGGCGGTACTACAGCGGGCGGAACACGACCGGCTGGGCCGCGCGGCAAGTCGCGGCCGACGCGCCGCAGCAGTGGGTCGAGGTGACTTGCGACCTGTGGAAGGATTTTGGTCCCTTGACGCTCACCGGCATCGCCCCCACCGCCCTCGGCGGCGACGCCCTGTTTGATCGCATCGAACTGCTCCGCGAACTGCCGGCGGCAGCTCCGTGAGTTCACCCCCAGGAGGCATCATGTCGACGAGTCCACAATGCGTCTTGGCCGCGGCATTGTTGTTCAGCGCGGCGGCGGATCTGAACGCCGGGGAGAGGAATCCGCTGGATCCGCAGCGGGTCTATGTCCAGCAGGCGACGTGGTCCGAGACGATGCTCGCCACGCGGGCGAACTGTGCGGAGTGGGCCAAGACGGCGCCGGAATTCAAGCTGCAGGGAACGTCGGTGGCGGCGGTCTGGGCGCGGATCGCCCAAGACTGGCCGGCCCCCTGCGGCTGGTTCACCCGCGACTTGCCGG